>NZ_JAUOSJ010000003.1:0-438956 GCF_030548385.1 Agarivorans sp. 1_MG-2023
ACAACATTTAGGTGTTGTATGGTTAAGTGACTAAGCGTATACGGTGGATGCCTTGGCAGTCAGAGGCGATGAAGGACGTGTTAATCTGCGATAAGCCATGTTAAGTCGATAAAAGACGTTATAGACATGGATTTCCGAATGGGGAAACCCACTGCATTTTATGCAGTATCGCAACGTGAATACATAGCGTTGCGAGGCGAACCCGGGGAACTGAAACATCTAAGTACCCGGAGGAAAAGAAATCAACCGAGATTCTGGTAGTAGCGGCGAGCGAACCCGGATTAGCCCTTAAGCTTTTATGTGATTAGTGGAATGTTCTGGAAAGGACAGCGATACAGGGTGATAGCCCCGTACATGAAAATCTACTTTAAGTGAAATCGAGTAGGACGGCACACGTGATATGTTGTCTGAATATGGGGGGACCATCCTCCAAGGCTAAATACTCCTGACTGACCGATAGTGAACCAGTACCGTGAGGGAAAGGCGAAAAGAACCCCTGTGAGGGGAGTGAAATAGAACCTGAAACCGTATACGTACAAGCAGTGGGAGCCCCCTTGTGGGGTGACTGCGTACCTTTTGTATAATGGGTCAACGACTTAATTTCAGTAGCAAGGTTAAGCGAATAGCGGAGCCGTAGGGAAACCGAGTGTTAACTGCGCGCATAGTTGCTGGGATTAGACCCGAAACCCGGTGATCTAGCCATGGGCAGGTTGAAGATTGGGTAACACCAATTGGAGGACCGAACCGACTAATGTTGAAAAATTAGCGGATGACTTGTGGCTGGGGGTGAAAGGCCAATCAAACCGGGAGATAGCTGGTTCTCCTCGAAAGCTATTTAGGTAGCGCCTCGGACGAATACTAGTGGGGGTAGAGCACTGTTAAGGCTAGGGGGTCATCCCGACTTACCAACCCTTTGCAAACTCCGAATACCACTAAGTAATATCCGGGAGACACACGGCGGGTGCTAACGTCCGTCGTGGAAAGGGAAACAACCCAGACCGTCAGCTAAGGTCCCAAAGTCATAGCTAAGTGGGAAACGATGTGGGAAGGCTTAGACAGCCAGGATGTTGGCTTAGAAGCAGCCATCATTTAAAGAAAGCGTAATAGCTCACTGGTCGAGTCGGCCTGCGCGGAAGATGTAACGGGGCTAAGCTATGCACCGAAGCTACGGATGCTAATTTATTAGCATGGTAGAGGAGCGTTCTGTAAGCCGTTGAAGGTGAATCGTAAGGTTTGCTGGAGGTATCAGAAGTGCGAATGTTGACATGAGTAACGATAAAGGGGGTGAAAAGCCCCCTCGCCGAAAGACCAAGGTTTCCTGTTCAATGTTAATCAGAGCAGGGTGAGTCGGCCCCTAAGGCGAGACTGAAAAGTGTAGTCGATGGGAAACAGGTTAATATTCCTGTACTTCGTATAATTGCGATGGGAGGACGGAGAAGGCTAGGCCAGCATGGTGATGGTTATCCATGTTTAAGGTTGTAGGCTGGACACTTAGGAAAATCCGGGTGTCTAAGGCTGAGAATTGATGACGAGTGTCTACGGACATGAAGTGGTTGATGCCCTGCTTCCAGGAAAAGTCTCTAAGCTTCAGATTATACGAAACCGTACCCCAAACCGACACAGGTGGTTGGGTAGAGAATACCAAGGCGCTTGAGAGAACTCGGGTGAAGGAACTAGGCAAAATGGTACCGTAACTTCGGGAGAAGGTACGCTCTTGATGGTGATGGGATTTACTCCCTAAGCTGCTGAGAGTCGCAGATACCAGTTGGCTGCAACTGTTTATTAAAAACACAGCACTGTGCTAAATCGAAAGATGACGTATACGGTGTGACGCCTGCCCGGTGCCGGAAGGTTAATTGATGTGGTTAGTCTTCGGACGAAGCTATTGATCGAAGCCCCGGTAAACGGCGGCCGTAACTATAACGGTCCTAAGGTAGCGAAATTCCTTGTCGGGTAAGTTCCGACCTGCACGAATGGCGTAATGATGGCCAAGCTGTCTCCACCCGAGACTCAGTGAAATTGAAATTGCCGTGAAGATGCGGTGTACCCGCGGCTAGACGGAAAGACCCCGTGAACCTTTACTACAGCTTGACACTGAACATTGACCCTACATGTGTAGGATAGGTGGGAGGCTTTGAAGCGTTGTCGCTAGATGATGTGGAGCCGACCTTGAAATACCACCCTTGTAGTGTTGATGTTCTAACGTTGGTCCCTTATCGGGATTGCGGACAGTGTCTGGTGGGTAGTTTGACTGGGGCGGTCTCCTCCCAAAGAGTAACGGAGGAGCACGAAGGTTGGCTAAGTACGGTCGGACATCGTACGGTTAGTGCAATGGCATAAGCCAGCTTAACTGCGAGACAGACACGTCGAGCAGGTACGAAAGTAGGTCATAGTGATCCGGTGGTTCTGTATGGAAGGGCCATCGCTCAACGGATAAAAGGTACTCCGGGGATAACAGGCTGATACCGCCCAAGAGTTCATATCGACGGCGGTGTTTGGCACCTCGATGTCGGCTCATCACATCCTGGGGCTGAAGTCGGTCCCAAGGGTATGGCTGTTCGCCATTTAAAGTGGTACGCGAGCTGGGTTTAGAACGTCGTGAGACAGTTCGGTCCCTATCTGCCGTGGGCGTTTGAGAATTGAAGGGAGCTGCTCCTAGTACGAGAGGACCGGAGTGGACGAACCGCTGGTGTTTGGGTTGTTATGCCAATAGCATTGCCCAGTAGCTACGTTCGGAACTGATAACCGCTGAAAGCATCTAAGCGGGAAGCAGGCCTTGAGATTAATTCTCACTGGGACTTTAAGTCCCCTGAAGGGCCGTTGGAGACTACAACGTTGATAGGCAAGGTGTGTAAGTGCTGTGAGGCATTGAGCTAACTTGTACTAATTACCCGTGAGGCTTAACCATACAACACCTAAGTGGTGTGTATGTTTGACGAAGATTATCTTATTTTAGAAACCAAGAGTGCTTGTTAGACTCGTGGGATGTTTCAGCTTTTTCGAATGTTAAAGACAACAAGTTTTTGCCTGGTGGCAATAGCGTTGTGGACCCACCTGAACCCATGCCGAACTCAGAAGTGAAACGCAACTGCGCCGATGATAGTGTGGGGTTTCCCCATGTGAAAGTAGGTCACCGCCAGGCGCCAATTACTAAGCCCGCTCAATGAGCGGGCTTTTTTATTGCCTGCGATTTATCACGTTTGGCAATTTACTCTGCGTTTTTACAAGAGCTTTATTCTACCCTTTCCCGCTTATCACTCTCTTGAACATACAAGGTAGACCAATGGTTTTTTTTGGCTTGCTTCTTAGCAAGGCTGGCGCGTTCACTTAACTCTTGGATACTGAGTTGAGTTGCGCTTGTCCAGCGGGTGACTCCTACAGCTAAACCGGTTAAGTGAAAGAAACGCTGCTGGCCTTCGCGGTCTTTAGCGACAATTCCGCCAGCATCTAAGTCTTTTTGGCGATAAAGTGGTTCTCGCCGAGAATCAAACTGATTGAGCAATTGCAGTACCGACGGTTGCCAGCCTTGTCGGGTAAAAATCACTATAAAGTCATCGCCACCGAGGTGCCCAATAAAATGTGCATGCCGGCATAAGTGTAACCTTAATAATTCTGCGACAAGTTTGATCATACGGTCGCCTCGTTCATAACCACAAATATCATTAAACGGTTTGAAGTTATTGAGATCAAAGTAGGCAAGATCAAAGCTTTGATTAGCGGCGATTAAGTTATTTAGACTACGTTGTAAGGGGACATTACCGGGTAAAGCTGTTAGTGGGTTTGCATAGCGTGCTAGTTGTAGTTTGTAGTCTGATAACTTGCGCATCACATCTACGGCTAAACCTATACCGTAATAGTGATTATCTTGGGTCACAATGAAAGAGGCATCTAAACCGCTAACAGTATGCTGACTAAGTTTACGACCGATCTCGCTCAAACTGGTATTAACATCAACAATAAGAGGCTTGGTATCCATAAGATCGGCCACGGTTTTTCGTTGATTGAGCGAGTGTCCGTAAGGCCCTGAATACCTAGACAGTAGCTCTTCACGCTTAAGTAAACCTAAGACTTGCTGATGCTTATTTACCACCGGCAGTGAGTGAATAGACTTGTCTTCTAGCATTGTTTTTAGCAGTTCTTTTGAGGACAGTTCTGGCACAACAGTGCTAGCTATAGTTGCTAAAGAAAGTGCTGTATAGGGTTCGCTGTTAATCGGGGTGGCAGGGGCTGTTTCGCGTTGCTTTGGCTTAGAGGTAGGGCGGGCAATATGAAAGCCTTGTAAGTAGGGGATATCTAGGTTTACTAACTGCTGGTATTGTTCGGCATTTTCAATGCACTCTACGATGACTTGGCTGCCAATTTGTTCGGCTAGGTTAACCATCGCTGTAATCGCTGTACCGACTTTGCCATTCTCAAGCAACTGTTCGCAAAAAAAGCAATCGAGCTTTAGATATTCGGGGCTGAGTTGTAACCAAGTCTTTATGCCTGCGTAACCTGCGCCAAAATCGTCTAACGCAAATGAAATCGTCAGTTTACGTAAATCTGATACGCATTCCAGAAGAGCTTCATCTACACAGATGGGAAGGTGCTCGGTGAGCTCAATGACTAACTGACCATTGGCTGGAATGAGTTGCTTAAAGTAGAGATCGCCTTTCTGCTGGTAAATATACAGTAAAGTATCGGGCGAAAAGTTTATGAATAAATGACCCCGTATATTCTGCTTATCGAAGCGTTGGCTAGCGAGTTGAGCGCAGAGAAGTTCCAGCTCATGTTGTTGACTCGATTGACGAGCAAACTCAAAAAGCGCTAGAGGCGAGTGAAAGTAGCTATTTGTTGGTCCGCGCGACAGGGCTTCATAACCTAAGGCTTGGTTGTTGTTATGATCCCAAATTGTTTGGAAAGCAGTATTAATGCTTTGTTGTCTAATTAGATCGTTAAACTCCAACTGTAACTGAGCTCGCATCCTGCCGCTTCCTATATTCATTGTTTAAATATGTTTAGCAGTTGTTATTTACAGAAATATGACCGATAGATGAATATTGATTTTTTCTTAAAATTTAGGTGTTTAGCTCTATTTTAGTTGAGTAGTTGCTTAATTTCCTGCATTTGAGCGGTACTTAGAGCTCCATGTTCCATCGCTTTTGCGTTGCTAACAACTTGTTCGACTGTTCTAAATCCAGGTATGGGGAGAGTGTTACTTGAAGAACCCCATATCCATGCGAGCGCGCCTTGAATAAGCGTTCTTCCATTGCTTGTGAGAATAGATTGTATGCCCTCAAGTTTGCTTAAAAGCGCGGGAGAAGCTTTGCCATTGTTGAAGTACTTAAGCCATTCCGGATTGATGTTACGAATATCCTTAGGATCTAAAATAGCTTGCCTATGATATTTTCCAGATAAAAGACCCATAGCTAAGGGACCACGGTTAATTGCCGCCAATTTATGCTCAAAACAGAAGTGAGTAAGCCTCGTGTTTTGGTCTAGTACGTTATTTTGGAACTGTATGGCGGCGCAGTGCTTACCTTGGCTAAACGCTTCAGCACGGTCTAGATGATCTGTGCTCCAGCCATAACGACGAATCTTCCCCGTTTCTACCAGTTTTTCTAGGCTGAGTAGCACCTCATCTACATGGCTTAAAGGCAAATCATTGAGGTGTAATTGATACACATCGATGTAGTCAGTATTGAGCCGTTTTAAGCTAGCTTCACAGTGCTTGATGATGTTTGATTGTTCATGAAAACTGCCAGTGATTGACTTGCTTGTGGTGTCAAAGTCAACGCCAAATTTTGTGGCTAACACTATCTTTTCGCGCTTACCTTCTAAGGCTTGGCCTAATACTTTCTCGCTATGTCCTGCACCGTAAACGGCAGCGGTATCAAAGAAGTTTATTCCCGCATCAATACCTGCATGAATAGCTTTTATTGATACTTTGTCGTCTACTTCGCCCCAGCCGCAGGGTTTGTTGTCGAGATCATAAAACGGCCCGCCAATTGCCCAGCATCCTAAGCCCATTGGGCTGACTTGCCATGGTCCTAACTGTCGCATTTCCATCGTCGCTTCCTTTTACTCAGTGAACTAATGTTATCGATTACCACGCACCCAAGGGCTAACGTGCTGTCGGTAAAAGTTGGCTAAACATGTGTGTAGCTCGTTACTTAGCGGTGCTTGCTGAGCGTATGTAACATTTTGTTTAATCTGTTGTGGTTTACTGGCTCCAGTTATAACACTGGTAATTTGAGGTTGGTCGAGCAACCAGCGAATGGCGCACTCGGCCATAGGGCGGTTGTCTGGCAACAGAGCCGTAAGCTGTTCTACCAAGCTGAGGGCTTTTTCAAGCGGTAGACCTGCAAAGGTTTCACCTACATGAAAGGCGGCACCATTTTGGTTGTAATTTCGGTGGTCGCTGTCGGCAAAAGTTCGTTGTGCGGTAACTGAGCCGCTCAACAAGCCGCTGGCATAAGGTAAACGCGCAATAACTCCGACATTTTTCTGCTCCGCTAGATTAAGCACTTCGCTTAGTGCATCTTGCCTAAAGATATTAATGATCAGTTGCAAGCTGGTAAGCTGAGGATCCTTCAAGCACAGCTTCGCTTCATCCATCGACTCGACACTGACCCCGTAATGTTGGATTAAGCCTTGTTGTTTAAAATCTTGTAGCCAAGTAAATACTTCACCATCTTGCATTACTGGGTAAGGAATACAATGTAGTTGAATCAAATCAATTGAATCGCCACCTAGCCGTTTTAAGCTTGATTCTATGCCCTGTTGTAATCCTTGCTTAGTATATTTGTCTGGAAATAAACTGGCATCGCGGCCTACCTTGGTCGCAATGCAAATATCGTTATGCTGTTGGTAGAACTTTCCAAGTACTTGCTCACTTAAGCCAGCACCATATACATCGGCGGTATCGTAAAAGCGCACACCACTTTGGTAGGCTTGATCTAAAATCGCCAACGAGTCTGCCTCGCTAATCGGGCCAAAATCGCCGCCTAACTGCCAACACCCTAATCCTAGCTCGGTGAGCGCTAAGCCGCTTTTGCCTAATAGTCGGTTTTGCATAGTGGTATTCCATTTGAATAAAAAGCATTGGGATAGTGTACGTATTTTATTTAGTTTGATAATTCACTATTATTGAAATTAATTGTTCAGAAAATTGGATTAATATGTTTAACGGCGTACTCGATTTTGTCACGGTAGTGGAAGAGGGAAGCTTTACCGCTGCGGCTGAAAAATTGGTCAGCTCTAAGGCTAGTATTAGTCAGCGAGTGAGTGATTTAGAAACACGCTTAGGTGTACAGCTCTTATACCGCTCTACCCGTAAACTACGTTTAACCGAAGCGGGCGAACGCTACTATCAAAGCTGCCAGCAAGGTTTAGAGTTGTTAGAGGATGGCGCGTTAGCTGCTCAGCAGTTACAGCATCACTTGCAAGGTAAAGTCGTGATTAATTCGTTAGGGGGAATATTTGCCGAGCAGTGGTTGGCGCCTGCTTTAATGGCGTTTCGCCAAGAACACCCGAATATTGATATAGAGCTGGACTTGTCTTCACAACGGGAAGATTTGCTGTCTTCTCCTTTTGATATCGTGTTTAGAATGGGGGCGCTGCCAAATTCCAATTTACAGGTGCGAATACTAAGCCAGATGAATACCTATGTGGTGGCCAGTCCAAGCTATTTTGAGCGTTATGGCAAGCCGAAGCACCCAGATGAACTAAAGCAGCATCAGTGCGTGTGTGGCACGGTTTCTCAGTGGCCCTTTGTGCAAAGGGAACAAAAACTAATGACTACGGTGAGCGGGCCTTTTTCATGTCCTAATGGTCATGTTCTTAAACAAGCGGCTTTACAAGGTTTAGGCCTTATTCGTACTCACGAGATGTATTTGCGTGAGGCCTTAGCTGAGGGGAGTTTAGAAGCGGTGCTGCAGGATTGGCAAGAGCTTAGCCAACCATTGTGGATGGTGTTTCCTCCTGCTCGTTTTCGTTCCAAACGAGTGAGTATGCTCGCCGACTGGTTAGTGGCTTACGCAGTTGCTCACCCTATTTAGTGAGCGTTAGCGGTCGAGAATACTCCCTGCTAGCTATGCTTATTTACCCTGTTTGTTATTAGCTTATTGGTTAAATATGTCTAAGTTATTGAGTTGGCATTTCCCCTCAGGTAGAAACGTTACTAGCCACTCGGTGTCTGCCCAGTTTGTCGTGCCGTCGCCATCTGAATCTGTACCTAGCTCGCAGCGATCAAGCTCAATGCCGTTGCGTGTTAAGCTCAGCATGATTGATTGCTGCGAAGGCGATAACAGAAGTTTTGAGGATAGTTTGCGTACTGGCACATTGTCGGCTTCAAGTGAGCCATCAACTAAGATGTTGTAGCTTTCCACCTGCTCCATATCTCGCGCATTAACAACGTATACCGGTACTTTTTCTGTGGTGTAGTCTTTTTCTGGAGCATTTTCTGCAGAAAATTGGTAAAGGTTTTTGCTGGTATCGCCAAAGGCAAACACTAGTTTTTTTGCAGCGTCTGAAGCAATGATAGTGTCGGAGGCTAGCACCATTTGGCTATTGCTATCGATTAAGCTCATATCTACCGTATAGCTGCTATTTGGATTAGCTATAACATTGATGGGTGACAGCGACGACCCGCCAAATAAGGGGCCATCGTAAATGGTTTTGTTCACCACGCCTTCTACTGCGCTATCGTATTGGGCTTTTATTTCTATTGAAGACAGATCTGAATCACTTTTTACGAAGTCGTAGCTGGAGATTTGAAATGAGTCTAATAGAACGACTTGTGAAGGTGAATCACTGCCTCCTCCACAGCTACTTAACATGGCAATTAACGCAGAAGAAACACAGAGTTTAGAAAACTGCATTATCTAATCCCTCTATAAAATTAATGTGAAATTAATCTACGCCTCATAAATGGCTAACGCAAATACAGTTTTGTAATACAATTATGATTTATGTAACTTGATTGAAATATTAAACTTCTACAGGGAGGCGATAGCCATTAGTGATGGGTTGAAAACTATTTAGTTGCCAGATTGGTTTACAGCTGCAGCCGTCACAGATTAAGATCGTGAATACCTTGATATTGCAAGACTCAATGATTCTACAGGAAACTAGATGACAGACTCACCCAGCACGGCTCAGTTAAGCGACGAGCACTATCAGCAGCATACAAAACAGTGGGTCACAAATTTTGTGGTTGAGTACAACATTTGCCCTTTTGCTAAGCGTGAAGTAGAGCGGGGAAGTATCCGGTATGCAGTAAATGGCAGCGATGATGTTGAAAACCTGCTGCAGCAATTGATTACAGAATGCCAACTGCTTGATGAGCAAGCAGACATTGAAACCACCATGTTTATTGTGCCAGCGCTGCAAGACTTTCATGACTATTTGGATATGCTCAACTGGGCAGAACAGCTCGTTAGCAAGCAGGGTTATGATGGGGTATATCAACTAGCGAGTTTTCATCCTGATTATTGCTTTGCAGGTGAACCAGCAAATGAGCCCAGTAATTATACTAACCGCTCGCCGTATGCCACTTTGCACCTGATTCGTGAGAAAACTATCAGTAGGTTAACTAAACTTCATCCAGACCCTGAAGGGATCCCTGATCGAAATATTCAAGTCACCGAGGATTTGGGGAGTGCAGCGCTTAAACAGTTGTTAGCGAGCTGCAAAAACTGATTTAGAATAAAAACTCTTGTATATCTTTTTGATATTACTGGGTAAATTATCTATTCTGTGCCGAATAATTTTACAGGAGGTGATATGTCCTTAACTATAACGGCGGCCGAAAAAGCAATTTTGGCGGATTTAACCATTCCACCGCGCCCTCAAGTGTTATTAACTATCACTCAAGAGACCAAAAAAGCTGAGCCAGATGTATCGGTAATTGCCGAAGCTATTGCCAGTGATGTAGGGATCTCTGGTGCAGTATTACAAATTGTTAACTCTGCGGCTTTTCGTCGCCTAAACGAGATTAAATCGATTCACCAAGCGGTGATGACCTTAGGGATTAATCGTGTATTTCCTATTGTTAAGGCAGTGGCCTTAAAGGGAGCTATGCCGGCATCTAAGGTGTTGGACGCATTTTGGTTAGAAGCCAATCTGTTAGCCAGTTGCGCAGCTGCTACAGCAGAAGAACTGGGGTTTGAATCAGCCAAAGATAACGCCTACATGTTAGGGTTGTTCCATCAAGCAGGCGTGCCCGCATTGCTTCAGTCTTTTCCTGAATACGAAAGAATGCTAGCGGAAGCCAATGACATGGGCTGGGGAAAACTGGCGGAACAAGAGCGAATTAGATATGGGACTACCCATGCCACCGTTGCTGCTCTAATTGCCCAGCAATGGAGCTTACCTAAGGTAATGATAGAGGCGATTTATTATCAGCATGATAGTGATGGTTTATTTGGTTCGCAAGAGCTGACTAAGTCGTCTTTATTGATGTTAGCGATTCTAAAAATTGCCCGTATTGTGGCTTACCGTAAGTTAGGTGTGAACAGTGAAGAAGAAGCCTGGCAAGAGAGTTATGACGGTTTATTGGCTTTTTTGAATATGGAAGACCAGCAGTTAGAAGATGTGTTGAATGCAGTGGCTGATACCCAAGCTTAAGCGCTAAAAGCTAAACAAAAAGGCTAGCCTAGTGGCTAGCCTTTTTTAGTTAGTATTGCCTAGAATTTGTAGGCTACATCTACTCCCCAGTTTCTGCCGGGTTGGGTGTAACGGTCTAAACCTTGATAGTCAGAGTCTTTGCCATCTAAATCGGTGTAACTCCAGTACTTTTGGTCGAGAGCGTTAAACAAACCTGCGCGCAGCACTAAGTCATTTACTGGCTGATAATAAGCCGTTAAATCAAGTAACGCGTAACCAGGTGCGTGGGCATTATCTTCTGCCGCCCAATCACCGTCTTTTTTGGCGGCTACCATGGTAAGGTTTAAGGTGCTTCCCCAAAGATCGTCACTGTGATCGTAACCTAATCCCCACACTGCAGTGAGCGGTGCGACTGAATCAAGCGAGCTGCCGTCTTCTTTGTTTTTACCTTGTGCGTAAGCCACGCTTAAGCGGCTATAGGTGCCTTTAGGCGCGCCAAAGGCATCGTCTAACCAATAGTGACCTTTAAACTCCACTCCGTAAATCTCAGCTTCGCCAATATTTTCGTTGATGGTGATACCAGCTGGGTAGCTTGGATCGCTGTAATCGGTTACCGATTGTATAAAATTAGTGTAGTCGTTGAAGAAACCCACCAGTTCCATGCTAGACGCATCGGTATTTGCCCGTAAACCTAACTCGTAACTTTGGCTCTCTTCTGGCTTAAGGTTGGGGTTAGATAGCGTGGCGTAACCATGACCGCTGTTATCAAATGCGTAATAAGGCTCTTGTAAGGTAGGGGCTCTAAAACCTTCACTGTATTGCGCAAAGGTACTGAACTGCTGGTTCCAATGGTAAACCGCGCCTAAACGTTTGGTAAGTGCATCACTGTTATGTTGCTCAAAGCCGCTGCTCGCATCTGGAGTTGCTTGGTAGTCGTCATAACGCAGACCTGCGGTTACCACTAAGCGCTCATCTAGCAAGTACATATGATCTTGAATAAATATTCCGCGCTTTTCGGAATCTGCTGCTGGCACCTCTGGGGCTCCTGGGTCAACCGTTCCTGTATCAAAGTAGTGGGTGCGGTAATCTAGCTCAAAGTCACTATTAATAGCACTTAAACCATAGCTTAGCTCATGGCTACCGTGAGCAAATTCGAGTAATTTATTAAATTGTGCATCAAACTGCAGACTGCTGTCTTCGCCATTACGCTCGCGGTTGCGACTGCCGTAAAAACCGGTGGTGTCGTAGTTATTGTGCTCAGACTTGCTTTGTTGATGACTTAGCTGCCAAAACACGTCATCAAAGGCGAGATTATTGGCTGTCCAGGTATGATTTAATCCTACGCGGCTGCGGCTATCTTCGTCTTCACTGTTAGCATTGGTATAGGTAAAGCCTGGTGCAATGGTGTAGCCTTCATTACTCAGTATTTGCCCTTTAGATTGGCGTTGGAACAACTCGGCAACTACACCAAATGTATGCGCTTCATTTAGCTGGTAATTGGCTTTTAATAGCAAGTTATGCGAGTCAAAGTCATAAGGATCGGCTTGACCACGATCTCGGCCATTGATGTCCGCACCAGAAGAGTGGGCTTGGGTTTCGCTGCCATCACGATACGTATAAATAGCTAAGCCTTCCCAGTTTTGGTAACGCTTGGCCAGCTCTAGGGTTGTTTTGTAAGCTTCGTTCGAGCTGTTATAGCCAGCCTTTATCGCTACGTGATTAGCATCGCCTTCGTCTAATACATCTTCAGGATTTTTAGTGCGTAGCAGTACCGCA
This sequence comes from Agarivorans sp. 1_MG-2023, assembly GCF_030548385.1. Lineage (NCBI taxonomy): Bacteria > Pseudomonadati > Pseudomonadota > Gammaproteobacteria > Alteromonadales > Alteromonadaceae > Agarivorans > Agarivorans sp. 1_MG-2023. The sequence goes on from NZ_JAUOSJ010000003.1 coordinate 12,364, forward strand.
CCACCTAAGGCGTCACTACCATACAAACTAGAGGCCGGGCCTTTGTTAATTTCTACAGCACTTAAGGTATCAATCTCATAGGAGTTTGGTCCCTTGTTCATTACGTCGCCGCCTGGGTTGTAGGCTGTTGGTTGCTCAATACCGTCAACCATCAGTTTGATACGGCTACCATCAAGGCCCCGAATGTTAAACCCGCTAGTGCCGTATCTACCTTGGCCTGTTGTGGTAACGCCTGGCTCATAACGTACTACATCGTTTAAATCGTTAGCCATTTGCTTCTCTAGTTGCTCTGAGCTAACAGAACTTACGCTAGATGAAACATCTTTAAGATTTTGCTCAGTACGGGTTGCCGACACGACCACTTCATCAAACATGGTGCTGTTGGAATTAGCCATGGCGACTGGGCTTAAGCTGAGTATTATTGCGTTGGCAATGAGTGTGCGATTGAGTGTTTTCATAAAAACCAGGCTTTGTCCTTATCCTGTAAAGTGTAATTAAAGCGCACTATACATAATACGAATGAGAATTAAAATCATTTGCATTTAATTATAGTTTTATGAATAGGAACTTTGGCTATTTACAGAAAACCACATTGCAATAGTGGTTTAGCGGCCGATTGGGCAATAAATGGTTTTATTAAATGTGTTTAAAGGTGATGGGTTAACTCGTCAATCGCATTGATAGCAATTGTGCTACTTTAAATCTGAGTAGTATTGAGTTGTTAGTGACGTTAAGGAGTGTTTATTTGTTGCTTGGCGGCGCATTGGCGTTTAAACCCAAATAAGGAAGTAAAGTGGTGAACAATAAAAATAGTCTAAGCATACTAATGATTGGCTTAGTGGTTTTACTGCTGAGTGGCTGTAAATCAGTTGGAGTGGGCTCTGGCTTTGAAGAGCGCTTAGTGAGTGTGATAGAAATGCCAACTCGTAGCCTAAGTTTTACTGATGCAGTTGTGTGTTTAGACAGTGCTCAACAAGGAAAGCGTGGGGTACGTTTTTTACAAGGTGAGTATGCGCTGGAAGCAGAAGATGATGATTACTGGTATTTCCATGCCCCGTCAGTGATTGAAATGGGCGTATTGGAAGGCGGCAATGTAGTGGCGGGGAAACGCATGGCGGGAGGGCTAATGTTAGCTAAAAATCCGCAAGCTACGGTTGCTGCGGGCGCTTATCTGGACAGTGAGGCCGAGCGTAAAATTATGGTGTTGAAAATAGGCCGAGATTTTTTAGATTTAAAAGGTAATAAGTGGCTGCTAAGTAATTCTACTGAGTAAATAGCGGGACCGCTAATATCAGCATTCAACGGAGCAACATACTTTCGAGATTGCTCCGCTAATGCAGCCTCAGCTTATAACAGTGGCACAGACAATAAGGTATCGTGAGCGGTGATAAACAGTGTTTTTTCATCCGCTGAAAGGGTGCAATTGGCGGTTAACCTACCGGTGCGAATTTTTGCTAGTACCTCTCCTTTAGGGCTAAACAGCCACACGCCACCAGGGCCAGAAGCAAAAATATTACCACTTGAATGCACTACCATGCCATCTGGCAGGCCTTGCTCTCCTTCTACACCAATCAGCGCTTTAGCGTTATAGAACATACGCTTATTTTCAATGCTTCCATCAGCGTTAAGATCGTAGGCTAACCAGCGAGGGTGGGCATCATCAGACACCGCAACATATAAAGTCGTTTCGTCTAAGGACAATGCAATACCGTTTGGAAAATTCACGCTCTTATCCAATAGGCTTACTTCACCATCGCTGCTTAAGCGGTAAATACCTTGGTAGTCAATCTCCTTACGTTGATCATCCATACCGGCATTTAAGCCGTAAGGTGGATCGGTAAAATACAAACTACCGTCACTATGGTAAACCGCGTCATTAGGGCTATTTAGGCGCTTTTTTTGATAGTGGCTGGCCAAAGTAATAAATTCGCTTTTTGGTGATGTAAGAGGAGCATCCATTATCGCTACTCGGCGATCCCCCTGCTGCAGGAGGACGAGTTGGCCATCATCGTTAAGCAATAAACCATTAGCGCCCTGACCATAATCACCCTCATATAAACCGCTCGCACCAGACTGCGCCAAATAAACAGAAGTCCCCTGATTCGGCTGGTATTTTATTACCGTGTTGTTGGGGATATCAGAAAACAGTAAATAGTTTTGTTCGGCAATCCAAACAGGGCCTTCTGTCCAGCGATACCCTTTTCCTCGAATACTAATTTTGGCATCTTCGGCGAGGTAACTAAGTGCTTGTTGATTGATGATCTCTATCGAGCCGGTTGTTTCTAATGCATCTTCAAGTTGAGTATTTTGCTGAGTTGTAGCGCAAGCGCTGACGGTGAGAGTAGCGGCGAGAATAAACGCAGTTCGCATGTTTAGTCCTTTAATCACAGTGAATATCGTTGTTTTTCTACAGGTTATCCAATTATTTAAATTGGTTGTCCATTTTGTAGCCGAGAGTTAAATATATCAAGCTGTAATGTTATTTTACTTTTATTAATGAGGCGTTAATTGATTCTATTTGGTTGAACAATTTTTAAGAAGATAGCGTTAAACGTGCTGAAGATGGGAGGAGGCTTGGTTAAGCGGATGCTCTAAGCGAGTTAAGTAGTTGCTTAGAGCAGTGTCAGTTACCGTTAAGTTAAGCTTTTCTGTTTCGCTTTACTCGACTGAACACTAACAATACCAATCCTAAGCTGACTAGCCACCATGTGTTTGGTTCAGGCACTGTCACTGGCGACAATGAACGTCCAGTGATGGTTTGCAGCTGCAAGCTCGCGCTGTGATTGTCGGTTTCGAAATTACGGCCAAAAAATTGAATAGACGTAATTTTGTCGGCTTCGCTTTCTGCAAATAGGTTCACATAGCCGTATGGTTCGCGTTTGTTGCCGCTTACGCTGGTTGGACTACCGTAATGTTCGGGTTCTAATACTGCCGCATCTAAAATTTGGTTAGTAACAAAACTTAAGCTTTCAGATTGAGTAGTAATACTGAGTTGATTCCCGCTATCTCCTGCGCTCCACCAAAATCCAAAGTATCCCATGGCTTGGTTAAAATCTAAGGTCACTGAACTTTTATTGGGAATAAATAAGTACTTACCTTCACCATAAGCGCCACCATACACACCGAAGTTAACCACTTTTGCAGTACCTTTATCGACGGAGTAATCGCCAAAATCGGTTTGATGACCGTTGTTCAGGCCAATTTTAGCTAAGCTGTCAAAGGTTTCGGTTTGCAAGGTCCCGCCCACCTGCGAGCTCTGAATCCCTGGTGCTTCAATAGTATAAATAATACCTGCGTGGCTGGAGAAGCTAAGCACTGCGGCAATAACAACAAAGCCGATAGTTAACTGGTTTAGTTTGCGACTTTTTGCTGATTTCATGGTGTACCTCGGTAGCTTACTAATGGCCTAAATAGGTCTTGTTGAGTAAGTTATATCCAGTTTCGTGCCATGTTTTTTATCTCTAAATTATTCAGTGTGTTAGAAGGTGTACATGAGCTTTCTAAGCGGAGGCATTAGCAGCATTTGCACTTTGCAAAAGGGCGTTTTTAAAGGTCGTTTTTAAAGGGGGGAGCTGGGAGGTAGAATGAACCGCGTCTGATTATTAAGCTAGGCTCTAAATAGTTATGAATGCGACACTTAACCGATAAGTATCGCGATGAATTTATTGAACCGCTTTAAGTGACAAAGTGAGTGAGAAGGTCGCTACAATGTCGTCACCACTAATGCTTGGGCAAGTGGCATCGATAGTAACAGCTTGGTTTACACGTTCGCCACTGGCCATGGTTTTCTCAAGCATTTGATCAATCAGTAAACCGTCGGTGCAGGTAAAAATCACATCGGCTTCAGGGCGTTTTAAAAATTTCCCCTCTACTGCTTTAAAAGCCAAAGACACCTTTTTGCCATGTTGTTCAGCTTTTGCAATGGCTAAAAAGCCACCGGCTACATCTGCTCCCACAGCTAAGGTGCCAAAGTACATGCTGTTTAAGTGATTTTTAGTACGGCGCTTAAGTGGGATCTTTACCACTACTTTTTGTTCGTCCATGGCTAAAATCTTGGGGCGGCAGTACCAAATTAACGGAACCTTAAACATGCCAAACAAGCTGAGCATTAGGTTGGCCTTGCGAATACTGGGAAGCATAACTATTCCTTAGTTAAGAGGTCTTACCAGTAGAGCTTGTTGTTAACAAAAAGTCAACATTTGGTGCTTTTTAGTTTAAAAATCAGACCAACCTGCGCCAACTATAAAGTGAACGGTAGTGTCTTCTGGGCCGCGAGCGACATCAATACCCGTGCGTAAGTTAAAACGTCTTGCCATTAAGTAACGAAAGCCAATGCCTTTGGCATAGCGGTTGGGGGTATCTCCTAAGTGTTGATCAGCATTAAAGGCTTGGCCTAGACCGCCAAATACTACCCCAGACCAGCGCGCATCAAAGTCGTAGCGCAGCTCTCCCTGTAAGGTTGCCATGCGCTCTCCTTGATAGCGCATGGCTGGAATACCGCGCATTTCAATAAAGGGCAGGGCATAATACGGTGTATCACCATGGGCACTCGATGCCGAAAGCCTCGCTGAACCTTGAAATTTGCCACCTAAATAGCTAAAGCCAGAAAACTCGCCAGAGGCAATCGCGTAGTCTTTATCTCCACCAAAGTAATCGGCATGCTTGGCGTAACTCACGTTGCCATATAAGCCTTGGTTGGGGCTAAAAGAGTTGTCGCGTGTATCATAGTTAAGCAATAAGGCTAAGCCGCCATCTTTCATGCTTAACTGTGGTTTTAAGTAATCAGGTAAGTCACCGATAGAGAATTCACTATCACTGTCTAAATACGAGTATTTTGCACCCGCAAACCAAGGGCTATCACCTAAACGAAAACGGATTTGTTGAAGTAAATAAGTGCCTTTAAGGTTCACTCTAATCGGTATATCGCCAATAATCCCATCACTCGGTAAGCGAAAACTGTCGATATTGGCATCGACTCCAGCGATAGCGCCAATGTAACGAATAGTGTCTTGTTTCCAAATACCCATGTGAAAAGCGCCAGCGCCGCGTGTGCCGTTCTCTGTGGCTAAGCCAAGTAAACCTGAAACGCTGGGGGTTAGTTTGAGGGGGGCATTGGGATCTTCATCTTCAACGAGATTGTTTTGGCGCTCTTCATTCTCATGGAAAAATGCCAAAACCAAGCCGCCACCGTAACCCACTGCGGGGTCGGTAATAATGATAGGTACCGGTAAAAAGCCCACAGCATTGTCCATTAACCATTGGCTGGCATCCATTCTTCCGTCGGTGGGATCAACAAACTGCTCGAAAAAATCGGCGTGAGCGTTGCCCATTGAGAACAACAAGGGGACTGAGCTAAGTATTGCGGGTAGGCGCATATTTCATTCCTTGAAATAGTGAGCGTTTCACTGAAAACAGTTAGGTAGAGTGTAGCGAGATGAAAGCTAAAGCGATAGCGTAAATTAATGCTAGGGTTTGCAGGCCTGAAACGAAAAAAGCCTGCATAAATGCAGGCTTTTTAAAGGTGGTGCCCGGAGGCGGAATCGAACCACCGACACGAGGATTTTCAATCCTCTGCTCTACCGACTGAGCTATCCGGGCGACGGGCGCTATTAAACGAATTTTACCGGTTTAAGTCAACCGAAAATGGTAAAAAAAATGAAATAATCGGGCATCGGCTAAATGCCGTACAACAACTGCTAAAAGATTAAACAAAAAGGCGGCCTAGGCCGCCTTTGTTTAGTTTGGATACGTAAGTGATGGGTAATCACTGCTCTCTTAGCGGACATTGGGTAAATGCCTTTTAGAGTGGGCTTAACATGCTGAGTGAGCGTGTTAGTCACAAGCAAGCGGGTAAGCTTGCTGTTGTTCCCTTGTATTTTTCACTGTGATTAGTGTAATTAAATATAGGGGGCGAGTGTTTGCTAAGATTGTTGGTATACAACCTTATTGAGCAACAACTGTTGTTTATTTTCCGATAATGAGGTGAAATAAACCTCAAGTTTAATGGAAGTTAATGATGAGGTGTTAAATGCGCTTAGATCGCACCGACAAAAAGATTTTGGACCTGATGCAAAAAAACGGTCGGATTAGTAATCTTGAATTGGCGGAGCAAATAGGTTTATCACCTTCGCCTTGTTCAAGGCGAGTAAAAGCCCTTGAAGATGCTGGGCTTATAGCCAAGCATGTTACTCTGCTCAATGAAAAGAAACTTAATTTAAACCTTACTGCCTATATTCATATCTCTATGGATAGGCATACACCAGAGCGCTTCGAAAATTTTCAAAAGATCATCAGCGCTTACGAAGAAGTGATGGAGTGTGTATTGGTTACCGGCACTGATGCAGATTATCAGCTAAAAGTTGTGGTGCCGGATATGGATCATTACCAAGCCTTTTTACTGGGTAAACTGACTCGTATAGACGGAGTAACAGGGGTGCGTTCAAGCTTTGTATTACAGCAAGTCTTAAACAATACCGCATTGCCTTTATCGCACATAAAATAAAAGCGCCATAAGCGCTTTTATATTTTTGTTTAGCTTAGCCTTGTTGGCGTTTTAGAAAGGCTTGGCGGCAGCCATCATAGTTGGCGATGAGAATATCGCTCTCAGCTTTTTCATAAGGCAGTAAGCTGCCTAGTACCATGCGTTTTTGACCCGTGCCAATGGTTTCGCCCGCTTCACTAATCACAAACTTAAGTATAGCAACACCGCGTTTACCATTAGGGATAAACTCACCGCCAGCAAATTCAAGCTGAGGGGAACAAGTGGGTAAGCGTTCAAAATGTAAACTCATGTTCTCGTATATGACTAAAGGGCGTTTACGGTTGAGCATTAGACCTTGTTCTTCCAGTAGAGGCACCAGAATATGCGGGAAATTTTGGCCAGAAAAGCGCACGTAATCTTTAATTAAGTCACCAATAATGGCTTGGTCTTTTAAGTTGTCCCCGCTGCGGGTGAGCTGTAGGTATTCTTTATCGTTCTGGTCGACGAGCTGACAAGCATTTTGTTGTTGCTTGATGCTTAGTGGAACACCATCTGTCACCATCCCTGCAAAGGTAAACTGCATATCTTGGTTAAGACCTAGTTCACTTAGCATAACTGAAAACAATAAGTCGCCCGGCACACAAAAGCGTGACGAGTCTGCATCGTGAATGGCGTTGAAGTCGTTCGCGACTCCTTTGGCGAAGTCACAGGCTTGTTGTCGACTAAAAACAAACTGTTGATCTTCACGGCTAAAATATTGGCTTAAATTCATATTCGATTCACTTGCTTAACTCGGCGACCGGCGATTTTAGCAAAATTTACTCATAGGGTGGTCATATCAGTATAAAAGTTTTTTTTTATTTTTTTCATCGCTGAATATTCTGCACCAATTTTTAGCACTTTTAGTAAGCAGTTCTTTTCATTCATTTAATTAAATTTATCCACAAGGAGATAAAATTATAAATTGAGTCTTTTGTCAAAAAAAGGCTTTTCAAGACCCTCTTTCTGCCCTACCTTTACACAGTAACCACATTAAAAGGGTGGTGTTCGGGGGCGTTTTTACCTCGATGATAATTTCAAACTATCAGGGAAGAGAGCGAGCAAGGTATGGCAAAGAAGTCACGCTATTGGGGAACGCTAGTATTGGGTGCAGTTATTGTATTGGTCAGTGGGGCTACTACCTGGGTGGCACTATTTGATAAAAATGCGCCTGCTTTCCAATTAAGTTTCGTGTTTCATCGCCCTGATGGCAGCACTACGCTTAATGTTGATTGCGAGAACCTCCGTTATTCGCTACGCCAAACCTTTAACGACCAAATTGCTACCAGTGAATCAGTACAGCAGCTTTCTATGTTGGTCTGTTCTGACATTTATGCGCTATTAACTCAAGTTCCCAAGCAAATTGCTTCTCCTAATTGGGGTGAGCAGGGCAACGAAAAGCTGATTCAATGGACTCAAGGGCATGATGTGTGGATGTGGCGCTGGCAAGGTAAGTATGAGCCTGCTTTACGCCCAGTATTCACCGAGCTAGATGGTTTAATACAGCGAATGCCTGATTCGGCTTTTGCGGGAGGTACCAGCCTTAGCCCTCAGTTCCGCTAGCTTTAACTAAGGATAAGGTATTGTCTTTTAAGCCATTTAAATACGGTAATAACGCACAGGCTAGCTTAGCAGAATCGTGACGCACTATGTCACTGTCTTCATCAATTAAATCTGCGTAAATCACTTGATACTTCTGTTGAAGAGTACTCAAATCTTCAACGTCTACTACTTGGGCGCGTTCTAAATTGTAGCTAGCGATCATCTCATCGCTGGGAATGTGGTTGTTTACTACGATAGCGTCAAGTGAGCGGCCAAGGTAATGCTCTAAGTCAGAGATAAAGTGCTCTAAATTATAGCCATCGGTTTCGCCAAACTTAGTCATGATATTACTCACGTACACCAGCTTTGCTTTGCTGTTTACAATGGCTTGTTTTACTCCGGGTACTAATAAATTAGGGATAATGCTGGTAAATAAATCGCCCGGGCCTAATACAATTGCTTCAACCGTATTGATGCGCTCAATAACCGGAGGATATACGCGAACTTGTTCCGCGTGATGGGGCACTAAAAATACATTGGCGATTTTTTCGCGCTGGTCACCGCGGGGTAAATCGATAGCGCTTTCACCAAAAATACGCTCGCCGCTCGTTAGCTCTGCGACCAACGTGGATTTATCAATGGTAACGGGCAGAATTTCGCCTTCAACATCTAGCATTTGGGCTAAACCTTGAATGCCTTCAGAAAACGAACCACTGTATTGAGACAACATGGTTAACAACATATTGCCAGCACTGTGGCCTGATAAGCGTTTACCTTTGGTAAAGCGTTTTAAAAGGAGTTTACGGGCGAGCTCTCGGTAAGGAGAAAGTGCTAATACGCACTTAAGAATATCGCCTGGAGGCAGTATGCCTAGCTCATCGCGTAAGCGCCCTGTGCTGCCACCGCTATCGGTCATTGATACTATGGCGCTAATCGCCAGGTGATCTGCATCTCTTAGTGCCGACAGCAGTACAAAGTGGCCACTGCCGCCGCCAATAGTGGCAATGGACAAAGGGCGATGTGGAAAATTAGGTGTCACTATCTACTCCGAGATCTTGGGCGCAATCCAATTTGCTACTAGGTAGCCTAATTGAGTTTAGTACACTAAACAAAGGCGTTTAACTTGGCAATGATATTTCTGTCATAGTCTTGCAATCAAAGCGTCACTTTTTGGTCAAATATCCCTCTTAGATTAGCCTTAACAAGGATAGTTTGGCGAATCGTATGGCTACTAAACAGATCTATCAAAGCTTATGGCTTTCAGATATTCACCTTGGTTGTAAAGACTGCAAAGCAGAAATGCTGCTTCAACTGTTACAACAAACTAAAGCGAAACGTATCTTCTTAGTGGGAGATATTGTGGATGTTTGGGCGCTTAAGCGCAGAGTTTATTGGCCTGAATCTCACAATCAAGTGTTGCAGCACTTAATGAACTTAGCCAAAAGCGCGTGTGAAGTGGTGTATATCCCCGGTAATCATGATCAATTATTTAAGGCATACGACGGTATGGATCTCGCCGACGTGACGGTGAGCAAGCAGTATTTGTACACCAGCATCACGGGTAAGCAGATATTGATGGTGCACGGTGACCAATTTGATGAAGAAGTATGCTTCGGTCGCTTTTACGCTAAGTTAGGCGATCATCTCTACGATTTCTTATTGTTCCTTAATCGCTCTTCGAGCAAAATTCGTCACGCCATGGGGTATCCCTACTGGTCGTTAGCCGGTTACATCAAAAGCAAAATTGCTAAAGCCACTGAAGCTATCGCTCGTTACCGCGATGCCGTGGTGAATGAGGCCGTTAAGCAAGGCGTAGACGTGGTAATTTGCGGCCATATTCATCACCCTGAGTTAAGCCTTCAAAAGGGTGTGGTATACGCCAACGACGGCGATTGGATAGAAAACTGCACCCTGTTATGTGAAACCATGGATGGTCAGTTACAGTTACGCCGTTGGGACGACCGATTAAAAACTACTGTGGAGTTGGTGGCTGTTGCCTTAGCTGAGCCGCAAGCACAAACCTTAAGTGCTGAAAAAGTGGCTTAATTGATTATTTAATTGGCAGTTGAGCGCTTTGTGCAATTTTTTTTGCTTTGAGCGTTGACAAGCACCATGAAAATCCGTTTAATAGCGCTCGCTCGATACAGCGTATCAGCAGTACCAACAGTGTGCCGATTTAGCTCAGTTGGTAGAGCAACTGACTTGTAATCAGTAGGTCGCCAGTTCGACTCCGGCAATCGGCACCATCCATTTAAAGCCTCGTCTTATGACGAGGCTTTTTCGTTTCTGGCGCTTTAGTTTTGATCTTCACTTAGTCATTTGGCATTTGTTAAGCGGTGGTTTATGCTCGCAAGACTTGATGATGGTTAATAGGAAGCCCAATGCTAAAGGCGCTTAAAGAATTGCTGCAAGCCACAATTGATGGCTCTGCGGACGAAAATGCCCCCAATGTAGAGTTAGCTGCTACCATTTTGTTGGTGCAACTAAGCCAAAGTGATAATCAACAAAGCAATAGTGAATCTGCGGTGATTATGCGCAAGATAAAGCGCTTGTTTGAGTTAACAGACAAAGAAGCGGAGAACTTGTTTATTCAAGCGCAGACCCAAGCTACTCAGGCCATTTCGGTTTTCGACTTTACCCGCCACGTTAAAGAGCTCGATTACCAACAGCGCTATTTGTTTACCGAAGCACTGTGGAAAGTCGCATACGCCGATGGGGTGATTGATCCTCAAGAAGAAGCGCTCATCCGCCAAGTGTCAGATTTAATCTACTTAAGCCACAGTGACTATCTCAAAGCTAAAATGTCGGCTCAGCCCTCTTAATTTAGCGCTGGTGGCTGGCTACAGTTTGGTGTAGTTGGCTGGCCATATCCTGTAATTGGTTGGCGATGCCAGTGAGCTGTTCGGTATTGTCCAGCAGCGCAGAGCTGCTTTTGGAGTTGTGCTGACTAAAATCTGATACCTGCGAACTCACATTAATAATTTCTGCCACTGTTACCGCTTGCTGCTGCATCACTTGAGCCATTTGACCTACGCCTTCTGAAATATCTTTTACCAGGGTAATAATGTTATGCAGAATTTGGCCGCTTTGTTCCACTACTTGGTGACCTTGTTGCACATCAGCGGAACAGGTTTCTAATAAACTGCGGATTTGCTGAGTTGACTGGCTACTGCGCTGGCTTAGCTCTCTTACTTGGTCGGCTACCACCGAAAACCCACGCCCTTGCTCGCCAGCTCGGGCTGCTTCTATCGCAGCGTTTAACGCCAATAGGTTGGTTTGATTGGCAATGTCGCTAATAATGTCGGTTACGCTGTTTATTTGTTGATTACTACTGAGGATTTTTTGCATCGAATGCTCGGTTTGGCTAATCGCTTGAGCGCTTTCCTCAGCGTTCCCAGATGCTTGCTGAGAAAGCCCTAATAACTGCTCGGTCGCTTGATTAGCTTGCGCTAATACTTTTTCCATTTGAGACAGGTTTTGGTTTATCTGGCTAATAGATTGATGTTGATCAGCTGAACTTTGGGCGATTTGAGCGGCTTTATTGTTCATTTCCTGCACTGTACTCGACATATCCGTAGCCGAACTTACTAACTGGGTCGAGCTATCGCTGGCGTGTTCCACCACTTGTTGTAATTGGTGCTTAGAATGTTCAGAGGCTTGGGCGATATTCTGGTTGGTCAGCTGGGCTTGTTTGGCTTGTTGATAGGCCTGATCGCGCAAACGTAATGCATAGTTTTGGCCTATCCACAGTAATAACAGCGGTAATAGAAAGCCTGAGAATAACTCAATGGTCATCGCCTTTTCAGGCAATTGCATCTGCGGAAAGCTCGCCCCGTTAAAATGAGCAAGCAACATCGCCAAACCTAAACAGAATAATATGGCTGTCCATACATTGCCCCATAAGCGGTTCGTGGCAAGGTAGCTCAGTAGAGATAGGGTGGGTAGCCAATACAAGTGGGGAGAGTCAAGTAAACCACCCGATTGATAGATGATATTCATGGCATGCAATACCATCCCACTTAAGGCCAAATTTCCTACCAGTAAATAGTGCCAGCCTGCGCGCAATAAACCACTTGCCACAAGGGCGATAACAATCAACGCCAAAGAGCTAAACACCAGCGCTTGGTGCTCATATTTCTGCCATTTAAAGGCGCTGTAAATACCGACCAATAAACCAAAAAATAAGTAAAACAACAGAGTCTTAATCGCTTGCTGTTGATCCTCGGCAATAGCGCTGCGCGGTTTAAAGATATGTCCGTATATCTCAACTGGGTTTAGCATAATTGGGCTCTTAGTGTAGTGAGTGAGGTAAACAGGTCTGTCCACTTAGCGATACTGGAAGTGCATTAACAAAAACGCAACATGTATAGAGGTGAAGTGTGCGTGAGTTAAAAAATAAACAGCTAGCCTACTGTTTGAATTTTTTTGACTGAATTTTCAGCATTTTCACTGATTTCGAACAGAAAGTGTTGCTTCTTTGTCCACTTAAACAAAAGCACGAGATAAGCCCTTTACCTTTAAACTGGCTTATGTATAATTCGTTTCCGTTGCAGGGGCGTAGTTCCAATGGCAGAACGTCGGATTCCAAATCCGAATGTTGGGAGTTCGAATCTCTCCGCCCCTGCCAAATTTTAAAGGCCAGCTTATTAGCTGGCCTTTTTCATATCTGCTATTCGCTGCTTTTTCTGATCTGTTTGCTTATTGTGTTTAGGGGGCTCAGGTTGCTTAAGCATAAAGTCTAACTATTCCCTGCATACTCTCCATCGTACTGGTTGATTTATCTATGGCTTAGCTGCCGCTGTTATGCGGATAGGTGTTTACCTTATACCCCCTGTAAATCATGCTTATTTTAGCTGGGGTTCCTATACATTCTTTCATTTAGTAAGCGCTTTCAAAATAACTTGTGTTTTATTTGTATTATATGAACTTTTTTAAGTTTGTTATTAGTTATAGATCAAATCTTAATCCCTTGTTTTATGTGGTTTTGATCGCATAAGTGTGGATGTTTTATAGAGAAGGTTTTAAGTGAATTTCAACAATGCTATAAAGAAAGCGCTTTCAAAATAATCAAGACAAGGATGACATAAAATGGGAGTTAAGCATTGTTTTAAAACAGGCCTAGTACCGCTTTCGTTGTTATTGGTTGCTTGCGGCGCTACAGAGCAACCAAAACAAATAATAGGTTTAGATAAGCTCGACCCAACAGGCAGACCATCAGCGTATTGGCAGTTGGTATGGAATGATGAGTTTAATGCCAGTGTTATTGATAAACGTAAGTGGAATATAGAACAGCATTGCGGCGCAGGAGAAGACGCCGAGCAGCAATGTTATACCAAGCGTAAAGCTAACCTGCAGCTTATCGATGGTCGCTTAATTTTGTTTGCCAAAAGTGGCAGTTTTACCGGAACAAGCCAGCCAGATGGAGACAAGCGAATAACCAAAACGCTACCTTATACTTCTGCAAAGTTGCACAGTAAGGGTAAGGGTGACTGGCGGTATGGAAGAATAGAAGTAAGAGCGCGGCTTCCACAAGGGCAAGGTATATTCCCAGCAATTTCAATGCTTCCAAGCGATGCAAAATACGGTAAGTGGCCGGCATCTGGGGAGATAAATATTGTTGAAGCGGTAAACCTAAAAGCGACTAGTGATGCTGAGGGAGCAAAGCCAAAGCAAGCTGAAACTCGCGTATATGGGCATTTGCAGTATGGGCGAGCATTACCAGAGAATCTTCGCTCGGGTACAGCTTATGAGTTACCTCGCTCGTTAAACCCAGCCGACGGTTTTCATACTTATGCGATTGAATGGGAAGAGGGCGAAATACGTTGGTATGTTGATAATGTTCACTACGCTACTCAGCGTCAAAATCAATGGTATAGCCAGTATCGTGACAATGGCGGACTGGTAAACGCCGAAGGTGCTGCCCCGTTTGATCACGCTTTTCACCTGGTATTGGACTTAGCTGTTGGTGGGCCTTGGGCCGAAAACGCTAACGATACAGGGGTTGATAATAAAGTATTTCCACAGGCTCTAGCCATAGATTACGTGCGGGTTTACCAATGCACGGTAGAGCGCGCCAGTGGTAAAGGCTGCGCTACGGTTTCTAAAGACGCAAAGTTGGTTGATGGGTATACCGCTCCTGCAATAACCGTAGCTGATGGTCAGTTCGCCTTAGGGCCTCGCTTTGTGCTGTTTGATGGAGGTTTAGATGAATACCTCAATGCCAATAGTTACGACCCCAAAAACCGTATGCGTCATCAGTTAGTGAAGGATGAGCTGCGCGGACAGGTTATGCAAATTAGCAAAACCGGTAAAACGGGTAATGTCTTTTTAACTGCTCCAGCAACGAATATGAGTCATTGGCAGGAAAGCGGTGAGTTAGTGTTTGATCTAAAGCTCTTAAGTAAACAAAAGGGCGCAAAGTTATTGGTTAAAATGGATAGTGGTTGGCCTAATACCAGTGATATTGAAGTAAGCCTGCCAAACTTAAATGAGTGGTCTGAAGTACGTATTAAGGTGGCCGATTTGGTCGCGAACGGTAATAGCTTTGTTTCTGGTAAATACGTAGATCTCACCCAGGTGGTTAATCTATTAGTGATTGAGCCAAGCAATAAAATGACCTTGCAGCTAGACAAGCTGCGCTTTGAGTACCCCGCAGCTAATATGCCGGTGAAATTTAACCAGCGAGGAACCGCTTATTACTTTTCTGATTTTGGTGGCAATAGTACTCGGCTAACCAGCGACCCAGCAGGGCAACGTGGCCGAGTTGCGCTCACAATCAAATCAGAGATAGCTGCCAGTTGGGCCGGCACCAGCTTAGGAGACAAGGGAGGGTTTGATAAACCGATTACCTTGGGTCCCAAGAAACCTATCGTAAGTGTATGGGTATATTCTCCTGAAAAAGCCTCGCCTATAAGGCTGAAAATGACAGATACAACAAAACCTGACAGCTTTGCTGAGGTAGAGGTAATGACCAAAAGCGCCGAGCAATGGGAGCAGTTACTCTTTGATTTTAGTAAGGCTCAGCCTAGCTGGAACAGTAAAAGTTCTTATAACAAGCTAACCTTATTTTTCAACTTTGGTGAGCGTGGTGCGGAGGCTGGTGAGCAACACTATTATTGGGACCAATTAGAAGTAGCGAAATAGATTCTGGTTTAAAACGGAAATTAAAAAGGGTTAAGCTATTGCTTAACCCTTTTTAGTGCTTGTTACTTATTGGGCTTTTTCGAAACGAATATTGTCCAGTTTAAAAGTCATCTTATCGCTTGGTTCAAAGACTAGTAGGTTACTAATCGCTGCAATGTCAGCTTTCTTGCCTGCTGCATGGCTATTACCGCCAGCTAGTATGTCTTTAATGTTCAAACGTACTTCTTTCCATTCGCCGCTTGCTGGTAAGTCAACTTTTACGTCACTGGTATGAGGCCAGCCACTATCTATTTTAACTAGCAATTTTGCATTGGCGGCTTGCTCTTCGATTTTGAGGTCAAAGATCAGTTGGCCACTTTCAAGCCAGTGAGTTAGGTCTGTTAGTGGCGCACGGAAGTAGATATTGCCAGCGCCGCTACTTTTACTCACTTCAATAACTTTACCTCGGCTAGCTTCATCTACTTCTGAATATTTGACTGTGTCTACCGGGTTGTAGCTTTCAAAGGCCAGTGATGAGTTAAGGCTATCGGTATAGATATCCAGTAAGGGGCCATCAGCATAAGCATCATCTACCGCTAGTATCGCTGGTGGCGTAACACCAGCAACCATTACCGCATCGTCTGATTTAGCCGCACAACCTTTACCTTTCCAGCGATCTACCGAGCAACGGTAAACTTTAACTGAATCAACCGATAAGGTTTGTGGGAAAATGGATTCATCAATACCGCCTTCGTTGGCTTTTGCAGCCCAATTGCCACCTACGGCTAAGTTAAGTAGTAAGTGGAATTTTTGATTAAATGGAGCTTCAGATTCCGCGTTTACTAGTACGCCATCTTTTTCATATTGGCTGTACCAACCCTCATGGCGCTGGGTCGCATAGTGGTAATTATCGATATACCAGCGAATTTCGCCTTCTTCCCATTCTATTGCATAGGTATGGTAATCATCAGCTGGGTTAAGCCCGTCGGGGAGCTTTACACCTTGGCCTGTATGCGCGTTGTCGGGCCATTTTTTACCAAAGTGAAGGGTGCCATGAATACGCGATTCTGGCTGCCCAATAGATTCAATTTCGTCGGATTTAGTTTTAAGGTTTACCGCCTCCATGATGTCAATCTCGCCAGATGCCGCCCAGCCACCATACACCCAATCCGAAGGTAACATCCAAATTGCTGGCCAAGTACCCTGGCCATGCGGCAGTTTTGCTTTAATTTCAAAGCGCCCGTATTTCCAGTCCTTTTTGTTTAGAGTACGTAAACGAGCCGATGTGTAGGGCAGGGTTTTGTTTAATCCTTTTTTGCCGTCTGGATTGTCTGGGCCAGTGAAGTTACCTTTCTTCGCAACGATGTTAAGTTTGCCGTCTTCAACGAAAGCGTTCACTTTGCGGTCGGTGTAACACTGCTGCTCATTGTTACCACCTCCCCAACAGTTCTCTTCAAAGCCCCATTTGCGGCTATCAATTTCATCGCCTTCAAATTCATCACTCCAAATTAGCTTCCATTTGTCACTTGGGGTAATGGGCGCGCCGCTGAGTTGCATAGCTTCTTTGGTTTGAACTAAACCGCCGTCACTATCTGACGACGAAGTCGATCCACAAGCGGTCAATGATGAAACAAGTGCTAGTGCGGTAAATTTTCCAACAGAACTCGAGCTAATCTTCATTCTTTTTCTTCCTTGCTAAGCTAGATATATTTTGTAAGCGCTTTCTTTATAGCATTTGTGGTAACTGCTTTAAATATACGCGATTCTGTAAATGCTATTTGGTGGGTATATTTGCGGAATCCTTCACAGAATCCAGTTATATAAAGGGGTTTGTCTTAAATTTTAGTGTTGGTGAAATGATAGGGAAAACCGAAGATTTAGTGATTTCGCAGTGATTTTTATCGACGAATTTAGGAAGCGCTTTCTTTTTGTGGGGCTTGCTATATAGTGCGGTGAGATTTATTTGATGCAGGTAAAGTAAAGCTAGCACTAGATACCTACTGGTATTTGGCGTGATTTAGCGATTAGACACTTTAAACTGTGTGGTAATATTGGTGAATTGAACATCGCTTTTATTTTGTTAGCGTTTACTTTGTCGACTTCATCCCTGTTTTGTCGCTTATTAGTAGCAAGCAAGCCAGATATTTAGTAAAAGTAGATGCACAGGCAGAGCAGGCCAATGATAAAAGCAAGTAATAGAACTTTAAGGTTAAACAGTTGATTACAATTAAGGAAGTCTCGGAGCTCGCAAAAGTCTCTCAAGCTACAGTCTCAAGAGCGATTAACGGGCATTCTTCGGTAAAGGAAAAAAACCGCGTTAAAGTGTTTAATGCGATTGAGCAATTGGGCTATAAACCCAATACCTTTGCACAAGCCTTAGCGTCCAACCGTTCTAACAGCATCGGTATGTTAGTGGGGAGCTTAGATGGCCCGTACTTTGGTCCTCTGATGCACAATACTGAAAACTTGATTCGTGAAGAGCGCCTGCATTTAATTGTGACGAGTGGTCAGGAATCTAAAACCAAAGAAATGGACTCCATTGAGTTCTTAGCCTCAAAAAAAGTCGATGGTCTTATTATTCACTCCGATAAGCTCTCCGACAACGAACTGCTCAAAATTGCCGAAGATACTCCTGCCTCAATTATCTTGAACCGTAATATTCCTGAGCTGGAAGGGCGCTGTATTTGGATTGATAACGAGTTGGGCGGGTATTTAGCTACCAAGCACTTACTCGATTATGGGCATACAAAGGTTGCCTGTATTACCGGACAAATGAGCAAAATTGAAAGCCGCGACCGCCTGCAAGGTTACCGCAATGCTTTGGCTGAAGCGGGAATAGAATACGATGCAAACTTGGTGATTGAAGGGCGCTTTGACCATGAAGGTAATCACGAGACTGTGCAACGTTTAATGTCGAGAAATAAAGGCTTTACCGCTATTTTTTGTCAAAACGATAATATTGCCTTGGCGGTTTACAATGTATGTAGTGACGCCAAGTTAACCATTGGTGAAGATATTTCGATAGTCGGTTTTGATAATGATACCTATAGTCAGCATATTCGCCCAAGATTAACTACCGTAAGTTTTCCTATCGAACAGTTAAGCTACGAAGCGGCAAAAGGTGTTATTGCCCTCATCAATGATAAAACCCATGATGTTACTGCTAAATTAGCCCCTGAGTTAATTGTACGAAATTCAGTAAAGCAGCTATCGAGTGTGGAGCCAGAATAAATGACTTAGCCAAGCAGGCTAAGTCATTACCCGTTTATTTCAGTACTCCTGAGATTGCGCCTAAATCTACCTCCATTTGACCTTGCAAAGACACCGTAAGTACTAATTCGTCCGCTTTGCTACTTATGGAATCTTGTTTAAGTGGTACATTCAGGTTCTTCCATTGTCCCACAGGGGAGTATTGCCACGCCTTAAGCAGGCTTGCCTCTGCGTGGTCTGGCACTAGCTCAATAGTGGCATCTCTAGTAATGTGATGGACACAAAGCTCTAACTCAAAACTGGCCACATTCTTTAGGTTTAAGTCTTTAGCTTCGTCTAACAATATGCGCAGATGTAGCGATTGCCCTTGCTCCAACTTGATGCGGCGAGCATCTTGTTGATGCTGATAATTGATGGGGGTTATCACGACCTTATCAAGTGCAGTCGTGGAGTTATTAGAGACTTTCTGTTGAGCTAATTCATTTACTTGAGCGAATAACTCACATTCGATATCTTTATGCACGCCGAACAGGTTTACTCTTCCTTTGTTCGCGGGTTTAACTGGCTGCGCTTTGTCTAATACTAAGCTGTTGTTGCTAAGTGCCGGGTCAACGGGGTGAGAATGTTGGTAAGACAGACCATAACCGTACTCAAACAAGGGTTTGTTATCGGTTTGGTTGTCTTGTTCCAGCGTATGCACATTCAGCTTGCTGGCATGCGCCAGCGTGCGATGACAATTTTTTGCATACTTTTTATTTGGCCAGCTAAAGCTTAATTTGCCATTAAAGTCATAAGCGATTTGTTCGTTATTGTCTTTAAAGAGTACGTCGGTAATGCCCTCGGCCTCGGAGCCTGGCAGCCACGCGGCTATAAACGCATCAGAGTGATTAATTTCATTATTTACGTAGAGTGGGCGACCTGAGTAAAACAGGGTCACTACTTTGTAACCCATCTTTTTTAGGCGGATCACTGTATCGTGATCTTGTTGGTAACTGTGTTTTAGCGAGGCAAATTCTAACGACTGCCAGTGTTTTAAATCGCCGACCATTTCTGCATAAGGTGACTCACCGATAACCACGATAGCCACATCAATATCACCGTTTTTTTGTTGATGTTGTTCATCAAAATCAATCACCTGCTGCTGGCCTAGTTGATTTATCAAGGCGTCTTTTAAGGTAGCAGCGTTGGGGAAGTCTTGTTTACTGGTTTCATCACCTTGCCAAGTAATGCTCCAGCCTCCGGTTTGTTTTTGAATATCATCCACAGCGCTGCCGGCGATGAGTACTTTTTGCTTGCGTGACAGCGGCAGCAATTGCTGGTTGTTCTTAAGCAATACCAATGATTTTCTTACCGCCTCGCGTGCTACCGCTTGGTGACTTTGTTGGCCTAACAAGGTTTGCTTACCGGCGAGTGTTCGTTGGGCTGGGCTAGCTTTTTCCCATAAACCCGCACGCTGTTTTACTCTCAATATACGTTGTACCGCATCGTTTATTCGATGCTCGCTCACCCGCTGTTGTTTAACAGCAATAATCAGATTTTGATACACCGCTTGCCAGTCTTCCCGCTCTGGTATCATCAACATGTCGATACCGGCGTTGACTGCGTAATCTGCATTGTCGCAGGCACAGGCTGATATTTCGGCATGGCCACTCCAATCAGAAACTATCAGTCCGTCAAAGCCCATTTTTTGTTTCAGCACATCATTAAGCAAGTAACGGCTGCCATGGATTTTGTAGTTGTAGGGTGTGCTTGCGTTGGCTAAGTCATGGTCATAATTTGCCTCGTTGTGCCAACTGTTAAAGGAAGCCATAACGGTTTGCGCCCCTGCTTCTATGGCACTGTAATAACCTGGGCCATGTAGGTTGATTAACGCCAATTCCGAGTAATGATTTTCTCCACGGTCAACGCCGTCTTGAGTACCGCCATCACCGATCCAGTGTTTGGCAGTGGCTAAAACTTTGCCATCTCCCATCAATTGCTGAGCACTGCCTTGTAAGCCTTCAACGACTTTACTGGCGTATTGGTGCACAAGTTCTGGATCTTCGGAATAACCCTCATAGACTCTCCCCCAGTTGTAGTGGCGTGGAGTGGCTACGGTGGGAGCAAAGGTCCAGTCTAGGCCGGTTACCGCAATTTCGGTGGCGGTAATCTCCGCTATTCTCTTTATTAGTTCTGGGTCGTGGGCTGCGCCCAAACCAATGTTATGCGGGAAGATGGTTGCCTGAACCACATTGTTGTGGCCATGCACGGCATCGGTGGCCCACAAAAAGGGAATGCGAAATGGACGATCAGTAAAGGTTTTCTCACAAGCCTGCCAACAGTTTTCAGCAAGTTCTGACCAGGTTTTACTGGTGGCATAACGGTCTCCACTAGGCCAAGCCCCACCGCCGTTCAGTAACGACCCTAATTTGTACTTTTGAATTTCTTCTAAACTAACATTGCGAATATCAGGCTGGATCATTTGGCCGATTTTTTCTTCTAAGGTCATCTGTTGCAAGATGTCCTCGATGTCTTTTTCAATTTGTTGATCTAAAGGAATCGCCGACGTTAGTGTTGGCCAATCTGAGTAAAAAGGAAGTTGTTCAGTCATCAGCGTTCTCTATTGGGGTGACCACAGCTGAGCTTTTAGTGAGGTAAGCTCATCTTGAATGTCTTTTGAAATGGATATTTTGGGAGAGTTGTTATCACAGGTATCACGGTTCTCAACTATTAACACTTTGGCGTCGAGGCTGAGAGTATGGGTATGATAAACACCTTGTTTGATGTTATAGATTTTGCCCGCTTGCATATCTTGGGCAACGATCTTACCTAAGCGATTTTTAGAGGTCTCGGCGCAAAATAATATGCAGCGACCTGCTAACAATACAAATACTTCGTCGGTGTCTAAGTGGCACTGAAAGTTGTTAATGAGCGGGGTCTCCAGCTCATCAATGTAGTTGAGAATGGCTACACGCCAAGTCTGAAAATCAACGACGGGAGAGTATCCCGCCGATTGGTATTCAGACACCTCAATTAGGTGGCTGTTCAATTTAGGTCCCTTTCAGTTAGCTGAGCAGCATGTTGCTGGGCAGGCTTACAAAGACATGAGCGATTTGCTGTTTACGTTCAAACACCGATTGACTCAATTCTTCACTCAATACTAAATCCTCATTTGAGTATTGTTCGCCATTTGTAAGGCTCACTGTCAATTGAGCCTGTTCGGAGTCACTTTGTTGGTATACAAACGGCACCTGGCAGTAAGTAAAAGCAAGTTGCTTCGCTGCTAGCGCTAAGGTTTGTGTTTGGCTGTTTTGGTCAATGTATTGATAGTCATCTTCAGCGCTTAAAAACTCGTTGCTTTTTAACAGTGAAGGCTGGATTTTTATCTGACCATGTTCAACCCGTAAACCTAGCTCACCAAAGCGGGTTAGAATTTCTTCTTTCACTTGCCCGGTCATGCCTGGTTGCTGAGCCCCCGCTTGTTTTGGAGTGTGTGAATATGGGTCGGTTGGGAAAGCCCCATATACCTCGGGTGTCTTGTTAAAGCCAATGCCAGCACGTACTCGGTAGTAGTATTCTGCCAGTTGCTGAGTTGCTAAAGAGTGCGGGTCACTGTTATAAGACGCAAAGTAGTTCTCTTGTACCGCAAGCAGTAGCTTAGACACCATATGCCAGTAGATAGAACCTAAACCTTCGTAACCAAACATGGTACCTGAGCGACCAGTGAAGGCTTGGTGATTAAACACTTCTTCGTAGCTGGCTCGAATGTCTTGCCAAGTAGCTGCGTCGGCTTGAGGGTAATCACTGCTAAGTGAACTGATAGCCTCATTTAAGGCTCCCACATTGTCGAAGTGTGCGTTGAAATGATAATGACCCTGATTATCTTGTTCAATAATTCGACGGTCGGTTTGTTTTATCATTTGTTGCAAAACGGGGTTGGCTACAACCCGTTTTTCACTGATTCGGTTTTTAGCTTTAAAACCAACTAAGTCGCGATCTGGGTAAAGCATGAAAGTGTTTTGGTCTTCGCGGAACATCGCACTGTTGTATAGCTTATCGAGTAACTGTACCGCTTCATCGGGGTTTAAAACACCTGAAGATAACACCGCAACTTGGCCTTCAAGCATCGGGTATAGATAGTCTACTGCGACTTCATCTTGAGTGTAATTAATGATGTTGTAAGCATTGTATAACCCATCTTGGCGATAGTTACTGGCAATGCTTTTATCCATAATACGCAGGCTTGGCGATAATAATGCTTGGATTTGAGCAGTGCTGACGGTTTGTTTACCTGAAAAGCCATGCTGATAAACTTTGGAACGATAATCTGCTGCTACCTTAGCTAAGCTACGCAGGACTTGGCTGCGCTGAGCATCGCTAGCTGATGACGCGTTGAGCAACTGAACGGCCTGTTCTAAAGTTTCTGAGCTGGCACGTAACCATTCTGCTAACTCATTCGAAATAGCATAGCTTTTGTCGTCTACGAATAAGTCTTGTAGAAACGCCACGTAACGACGCATGTAATAAAGGGTAACCATGGATAAACCAGTACCTACAATAGCGTTGTTTGCATCGTTCCATTCTGGTCGTTGGGTATTTAGCCATATACCGCCGTCTAGCACCAAGTTACCTAGTTTTGCGAGTAGTGGTACCAGTAGCTTCTCGGCTAAATTGGCTAAATACACTTCTTGGTTTTTATCTAACAATAAGCGCGCATCGCTGCCCATTAAGCTTTCGCGGCTTTCGATGACTTTTTGTTTGTTCTCGTTAAACTCAACGGTATTTTTTGCATCAGCAAAGATGGTATCTGCTGGCGAAATCTCGTAGGGCACGTTGGCGTAACTAAAAATTTCAGTATCCAGCAGCGTTTTAAGCTCTGCCGGTTGGTACTTATCTGACTGCTCTAAAAACTTAAGCAAATAGATAATTTGGTGATCGCCCCAATATCCAATATTACTCCAAGGGTCGTCTGCTTCTAACAGTTCCCAATCAACTCCTGCTTTAGTAATGCGATAAGGGTTGTATCCATCAATGGTAGATGCATTCACAAACTTGGCAATAAAGCTTTTTATAAAGCTTGGGTAGCTAAGACCTAGGGCTTCCCAGTTTTGGAATATGTCACGCCAGTTACCTTGATAAGACAATAATCTATTACCGTGATTGTCTTTTAGTTTTATCTCAAAGTGGTTCCATGGGCGACTAGGGTCGCCGTGTCGTCGACCAAAGGTTAGCGGTAGGTATTCGTGGCATAAACGCAGTAGCTGTGGGTTACTTTGCTTGGCCGCTAACGACAATAATTCATCGTAGTTAATTTTTTCTGGCAAGCTGTTTAAAAAGCTAGCTTGGTCGATAGCTACTTGGGTATTGGCATTTTTTAAGGTGCTAATGAAATCAGCACTTTCTACCCAATACTGATCAACCACTACGCCACCACGCATGTTGTTAAATAATACGTTGGCATAGTGGTGCACACTGGTTTCGTCTTCAGCTGTTTTTTGGTAAGCGTCACTGCCCGCCATTAACTTAAGCAGTTCTTGATGATTTTGTTCAACTGAGTCAGCCAGTATTTGTGGCAATTGCTGGTTTGCGATGATTTCCTGCAGCTCCGCCAGGTCTGAATGCGATTGATCGATGTCGGCCACAATGCTCCAGTTATCTTGCTGTGCTGGCGCTAAGGAAAGCTTTTTATGAATAAAGTAGGCACCGCGCACGCCTCGGGTGAGTTGCTCGTCTTCTATGCTGCCACCGCGACGAAATGCTGCTAACTGTTGGCTAGAAAGTAATATAGATTGGCAATCTTTGACGATTGAAAACACGCTGGTGGCGAGTAAAGATTCGGCTGGCTCTGCGCAGTCACTTAACTTGGCGTACAAACTGTAGGTGGCAAGGCTAGCTTTGGCTTCACGCTCGTTCCATTTATAGGCATCGAGTAGGGCGCTGCTGCCTTGCATAATTGAAAATGGCGTATTAGAAGGTAATAAATTTTGGATGCCGTCAATTAACTCAATTTCACGTGTTTGGTGCGTGGTATTGGTAAGCGTGGCTGTTCGAACAAAACCAAACTTTTCGCTGGTGCTCCATTGGTATTTAAAGCTTAATCCAAGGTCAAAGTTTAACTCTTCAAAAATAATCTTATCGCCCGCAATATTTTTGTAAACATTGCGGCGCAGTTTATACAAACTATCATGCTGTTGGTTAAACGGTTCCCATTGCTGAATGCCATTTTCACCCTGGATTTTTAGAATAGTTTTACTGCCAGTGTTTTCGGCACTTTCGTGAATGTAATCTACCGACTTGTAAGGAAACAAGGCGTTTTCTGGGCGAATTCGACCGGCCGATAAACAGCCAGTGGAGGAGATGAATAACCAGTGATCGCTGGCCGAAACCACGCTGATAAAAAACGGGTTCATCTGGTCTACGTTTTTAATTTGGTAGTACTTGTCTCCGTCTATCGAAACAAACTTACCTGTTACGTCTTTAGTTAAAGTGTCCATATTCTCTACTTTGATTATCTTAAAACTGGTGTAAGCGCTTACTTAAGGCAGCGCGAAAAATCGCTTTAAAGGTTAAAACAGCGAACAAAGTGATCGTCAGCCAGTTGAGTTACCTCTGGGAATGCGTCGCTACATTTATCTAAGGCGTTGGGGCAACGAGCTGCAAATGGGCAACCAACTGACGACGGGTGCCACATTGGAATATCCCCTTTTTTAGCGCCTAGCTCTCGGCGGCCGCTTTTGCTGGCTTCGGGTACCGCTGACAGCAATAGTTTGGTGTAAGGGTGCTGCGGCGTTTGAGTGACTTTATCGCTGTTTCCCCACTCCACCATGTGGCCGACATACATCACTGCAGTTTTCTCTGCAAAGTAGCGGGCCGTAGCGATGTCGTGGGTGATGTACATGAATGAGATACCGCGTTTGTCTTTTAAATCGGCCATGAGGTTCAAGATCCCTAATCGCACCGATACGTCGAGCATTGAGATGGGCTCATCAGCCAGAATGACTTCGGGGTCTACGGCAAGGGCACGTGCGATGGCTACCCGTTGGCGCTGGCCACCACTCAGTTCATGTGGATACTTTTCGGCGGTTTCTACCACCGGCGATAAACCCACTAAATCTAGCAGCTCGTAGACTTTGTCACGCAGCTCTTGTTTGTTGGCGCGCTTATGAATAAGCAAAGGGCGCGCAATGTGGTGATAAATAGAATGCACCGGATTTAGCGAGCCAAAAGGGTCTTGGAAAATCATTTGTACTTGGCGAGCGTATTCTAAAGACCCATGTTGTTTAACAAACTCATCTAAGGGCAAACCTTTAAAATGAATATCGCCGCCATTTTTTTCGTAAATGCGGGTTAATACTCGCGCTCCGGTGCTTTTACCCGAACCAGACTCACCAACAATCGCTAGAGCTTCGCCCTTGTTCAGGTTGAAGGTCACGTCATTAACCGCACGCATTAAATTGTTGGGGTTAGACGATAAACCAATCGGAAAGTCTTTAATTAGGTTTTTTACAGCTAATACGGTTTTGCTGGTAGTGTTTACGTTCATTGTTGAACCTCCAAAACATGACATGCCGCCTGAACCCCAGAAGCTTGCGCTCGTAGGATGGGTTCGTTGCTGGTGCAGCGTTCAACACAGTCGTTACAGCGGGCTTGGAAATTACAACCGCTAGGTAATTTAAGCAGATTTACAGGGTCACCAGGGATCCCATATAAGCGCTCTTTAGGGCCATGAATAGTGGGGAAAGATGAGACTAAACCTTTGGTGTAGGGATGAGTAGGGTGGTTGAATACGGTTTTTGCCTCCCCTATTTCAATCAGGTTTCCGGCATACATCACACCTATTCGGTCGGCTATTTCACCCATCAAACTTAGGTCGTGGCTAATGAATAAAATTGAGAAGCCAAACTTTTCTTTTAAGTCGTAAAGCTCATTCAGGATCTCTCGCTCTACCACTACATCTAAAGCAGTGGTGGGTTCATCCATAATGATAAGCTTTGGTTCTAAGGCCAATGCAATGGCGATCACGACTCGTTGACGCATACCGCCGCTAAGTTGGTGAGGGAAGCTTTTTAAGCGGTCACCGTGAATACCCACAATAGACAGCAACTCTTTAGCTTTAGAGGTTGCCTGTTTAAGGCTAACTTTTTTGTGAGCCAAAATTACATCGGTAAGTTGCTCTCCAATGCTAATGACCGGGTTCAGCGAGTTCATGGCACTTTGGAACACCACCGAAGTGTCATTCCAGCGAAAAGCACGCAGTTGTTTGTCGTTCATTTTTAGCACATCTTCACCCTTATAAAGGATCTCTCCTTCGGGGATCAGTGCTGGTGCTTTGTGCAGGCGTGAAATAGCAAAAGCTAAAGTACTTTTGCCGCAACCGGATTCACCGGCCAAGCCTAGTGTTTCGCCTGGAGCAATGCTCAAGCTTACATTGTTTACTGCGCGGGCAATGCCGTTAGGAGACACGTAATCAACACTTAGATTGTTTATTTCGAGTAATGCTTGGCTCATGCTAAACCTCTACGTTGATCTGCTGCTTTTTGTAGTTTTTTCCACACTTTAAGGTGAGGGCCGGTTTTAAGTTTTGGATTGCTCACTTGGTCAATCGACATATTGATGAGTGCTAATGCACCGCCAGTAATGGCTAGGGCGAGTGCTGGAACTAGCATTTCCCACCACGCACCGGTGTATAGTGACGAAGAAACTTGTGCCCAATACAGCATCGAACCCCAACTCACTTCGGTTGCATCACCCAAACCAAGAATGCCTAAGCCTGCTTCAGACCCCATGGCGTAAATAACCGTTCCCAAGAAGCCACCAAATACAATTGATACCAAGTTAGGAAGAATTTCCACCAAGATGATGCGGATTTTTGATTCTCCCATCACTTCTGCTGAAATGATGAATTCTTTGTTTCTTATGGCCATGGTTTGCGCCCTAATGACTCGCGCCCCCCACGGCCAGGATGTGACCCCGAGTAATACTGTTATCACTAAGGAGCCCACTTGCCCCAAGAACGCTGCCAGTACAATTAGTAGTGGCAGTTGTGGGAATACCAAAAATACGTTGGTGACAAAGTTTAACCACTCGTCAATTTTGCCGCCGAAGTACCCCGAGCTAACACCTACCGCAACGGCAATGCTCATAGCAATAATTCCAGCAGTAATCGCGACGGTTAATGACTTACGAGCACCAAAGAGTACTTGGCTAAATACGTCACGACCGTTGCGGGTGGTTCCCATTATGTATTCAGCGCTAGGCGCTTGGTGAGGCCGCGATACGCGTTTTTGTGGATCATGAGTGGCAATAAGTGGCGCAAACAACGCGCCGATTAAAATAATTGTGGCTAATAATCCGCCAATAATCGCCGGAGGATTGCCATGAAAGAAGGCTAATGATTTGGTCAGAAACTGACGCCATTTAGCTGAGTGTTGAATGTTTTCCATAGTAAGGCCTACTTCGAAATACGGGGATCAAGCCAAACATATAAAAGGTCGGCAATGAAATTGGCGGTAAGCACCGCAGTAACTAGGATTAGCAGAATGGCTTGGATAAGTGGGTAATCTCGCGCCACAATGCCCTTAAGTAAAATATTGCCCAAGCCTTGGTAGTTAAAAACCACCTCGGTCATAATTGAACCAGCAAACGAGAAACCAATGGCCATGGCAATGGCGGTAGCTACGGGCAAAATGGCATTTCGTCCAGCGTAGCGATACATCACTCTAAAGCTAGACAAGCCTTTGGCCTCAGCCATGGTCACGTAATCCTCGCCAAGTACGTTAATCATGGCGTTACGCATGTTAAATACCCAGGTTGCAATGCCTACCATCACCATAGAGCCCATAGGTAAAATGGCATGTTTAAGAACGCTGCTAATAAACTCCCAGCTAAACGCAGGATCTAGGGTTGGGTCATAGGTATAAGCGAGAGGTAAAAGCTCCAGTTGCAAACCAAAGAAGTAGAACAGCAATAATGCGGTTACGATGTAAGGGAAGTTACTAATAAAGGCGAGTACAGGCGGAAATACCTGACCAAAAAAGCCTTCGCGACGGTAAGACGCATAGGTGCCAATAGATACCCCGATAATCAATGCCACTATCAGTGAGCCTAAGGCTAAAAACATCGTCCATGGCAAAGCCATTCCAATGACTTCGGTAACGCTCACTGGAAACATCAGTACCGAAGGGCCTAAATCTAAAGTGAACACACTTTTAATGTAAGCAATGTATTGTTCAAAAACCGAACCATCCATAAAGCCATACATTTCGCGCACTGCGTCCATTTGCGCGGGATCCATTCGGCCTTGAGCTGCTGCAAATAATGCGTCAACTGGATCGCCAGGCATTAACCGAGGTAACAAAAAGTTAAATGAGATGGCGATCAAGAAGGCTGTAAAGTAAAAGCCCAGTCGGCGTAATAAAAAACTCATAATATTTTCCAAAGCTTAGAGAGCCACAATGTGGCTCTCTGCGGTGTACT
This sequence comes from Agarivorans sp. 1_MG-2023, assembly GCF_030548385.1. Classification (NCBI taxonomy): domain Bacteria; kingdom Pseudomonadati; phylum Pseudomonadota; class Gammaproteobacteria; order Alteromonadales; family Alteromonadaceae; genus Agarivorans; species Agarivorans sp. 1_MG-2023. The sequence continues at coordinate 41,213 of NZ_JAUOSJ010000003.1, forward strand.
ACTTAAGGTGAAGATTGTTAATTATTAATACGCGCTTGCCGCCGTCGTACCATACTGGTTGTACATATGGGTTTTCGGCATTTGGCCAACCAACAATTTTAGAGCTGTTGTATTGGAACCAAGTAGGGTTAGAGAACAGTGGAATAAACGGTAAGTTCTCAGCTGAAAATACTTGCAGTTGCTTGATGATATCGGCTTGCTCGGCGCTGTCGTTGGTTTGACCAAAGCTTTCAATTAGTGCATCAATTTCTGGTGTGTGAACACCATGACCACCATGCCAAGTTTTACCAACGCGAGAGCTAGAGTAGTAATCTTGATAAGCCAAAATAGGGTGGGTAGCCACTAACGACCAGTTAATCGCCATTTTGTAAGTGCTGTCTTTTAGAGAAGAGTCGTAAACTGCCCAATCTACGGTTTTAACATTGGCTTTAATGCCAACTTCTTCGTAATACTCGGTGACCATTTGAACCACTTGGATCCAATCGGTCCAACCGTTCACTACCTCAATATCAAACTCAATGCGCTTACCATCTTTGGTTTGGCGGAAGCCATCATTGTTTTTGTCTACGTACCCAGCAGCGTCAAGCATTTGATTCGCTTTCTCTGGATTGTAGGTGGTTAAGTCTTTGTACTTAGCGGTTACGTCGGCATCAATATAGGTGCTATATAACTCACCAATACCACCTGCATTAAAGTTAACTGTTGGGTAGCCGTAGGCGGCGATATCAACAATGGACTCTCTATCAAGGGCAATAGACAAGGCTTTACGTAATTCTAAATCACTAAATGGAGCTTCTTTGGTATTTACATACAAATGAATGGCATCATTTGCTGGATACCAGTAGTGATGATTTTCCGGGCTGGCGGCAACAAAAGTATTGTCGATATCGGCAATAAAGTTAGAGCCCCAGTCAATTTCCCCTTTCATTAAGGCCGGTTGAATCTGAGAGTTGTCGTTGTATGAGCGGTAGGTAATACAATCTAGATGAGGTAATCCGTCTAAGTAATAGTGAGGGTTGCGGCACAGTTCCATTTGTTGTGTTTTTACATATTTCACTTCGGTCATTGGACCGCTGCCAATTGGGTTAGGGTTAGTGAACGTTGTCAGGTTACTGGCTTTGCTCCACACTTTTTCTGGAATGATATGGTACTTTTCCAAATTCCAGATAAAGGTTGAATCTGCTTCGGTGAGTTTAAACACAACAGTGCTGTCGTCTGTTGCTTCAATGCTAATAAGGTTACCATCTGTCCAGATACCACGTTGGTCAAAGGCGCCATTTTCTTTCGTCATGGTAAAGCTGTAGGCAACATCTTTTGCAGTAAGTGGACTACCGTCAGACCACTTCAAGCCCTTACGAAGTTTCAGCTCAATTGATGTTAGGTCATCGGAGTAAGTCGCTGATTCAGCTAAACGCCACTCGGTTTTACCTGTCATATTGTTGAACACCATGAGCGGTTCAAACATCACTCCGTGTAACAAGTCTTTAGATGTATAGGGGTTGTAGTTCTCTACAAAACCAGTACCAATAATAGGTACTGTAAGAGTTCCCCCTTGTTTAATGTCGCTGGCTAAAACACTTGCTGATGACAACATTAAGCCGCAAATAATTGAAGATAAAACCGTTTTGCTCTGCATTAGATAATCCTTTTTTATCGGCACTCTAGTAATAGGCGCTGCAAATTTAGAAGGTTTACGATGGCCTATTGGCTATAAACCTCAAAAAGAAAGCGCTTTCTTTTCACTGACTCTATTTCAGAATTGAAATAGAGGCAATGGAACGGCGCGTAATTTTCTACATTGGTCACATTTGGTTGGGTTTTATGGTCTTTTTGGTTCTTTTTACGTAGTTCCACGAGGTTTTTTGTGTCTTTGTCATTCAATGCTTTTTATCTTGTTAGTCTATTTGTTGTGTTTTTTAGAGTTTGTTTTGAAAACGCTTACTTTTCGTGACGCGCTTCTATTTTTTGTATTGAGCCTAGCAGTAAATCTGTACAGCTCAGCGTGTTTATTGTTTATTCGTAGCTGTGATGGCGGTGTAGCATTACGGATATAACAATGCTTTGGTGAAAAAAAGATGACTGAAAAGTCTTTTTTTAACCTCTTAAAAGTAAGCGCTTTCTTTTTTGGGAGGCAAAAATAATCCGTTTTTTAGTTAAAACATGACGTTAATAACTATCAAGGACACATGGAATGACTGTGACAAACAACAAATTCAAATTGGCTAATGCAGTGCTAGCTGCTGCTTTGGCTCTCGCTTTAAGTGGTTGCGCTGATGAAGTGGCGAATGATGAAACTCCAGCAAATCCCGTAGAGCCAACTGATCCTGTTGAACCTACTGATCCCGTAGGCAATGACCTAATTGTATTTAATAACGCGGTAAACCCTTTTTGGCCTGCATGGGACTGTTGTGGTGGTACCACGCCAACTAACCCCATTGAACTTAGTGACTACGGCATGGTGACCGAGTTTGCTATTAATGCTCAGCCTGCGGTTTTAGGTTTTGTACGTGATAGTGAACGTGGTGCTCTAGATGTGAGTGCGATGGAAAGCGCTGGTACTTTGGAGTTCGACTTTAAAATGACAGCCAGTCCAGGCGATGTTAACTGGGCATTTAAATTAGAAAGTAATGGCGGCATTCAAAATGATGCTGGCGGTGAAGAAGTTGAAGTAATGATCACCGCCCCAGTGTTAGATACTTGGCAACACGTTAGTGTAAACCTAGCCGATTTAGCGACCCAAGGCTTAGACCTAAGTAACATTGATAACATCTTAATCTACCCAGCTTGGAGTGAAGGTGAGGGTGCAGTTTACCGCGTAGACAATGTAGAGTTTGTGGCAGACGGTAATACTACTGATCCGCTAGACCCAGCCGAGCCAACGAATCCAGATGCTGACAGCGGTACTAAGCTATCGCTTGATTTACCTATGACTGACTTTGGCGGTGCGATTACTGAGCTATCGGCTACCAACCCTGCATTAAGTGACATTACGGCATTTAGCACTAGCGCTACCGTAATTAAAACCACCAAAGCAGCAGCAGCTGAAGATTGGGCTGGTACCACGTTAGGCGATACCTCAACCCTGGCAATCACTCAAGACCGCAGCATTATTAGCGTTTGGGTGTACTCACCGGAATCGGGCGTGCCAGTGCTACTGAAAGTAGAAAATGCCGACGACGACACGCAAACTGCTGAGGTTCGCGTTTATACCACGGTGGCTGATGCGTGGGAAAAACTGAGTTTTGACTTTACCAATGTAGCCGAAGGTACTCAGCAACTTAACCCCGAGTTTACCTTTAATAAAAAGTCTATTTTCTTCGACTTTTTGGTGGATGCCAGTGAAGACAAAGTTTTTTATTGGGATGACGTGACCTTTGTTGAACAAGAATCCACTACTGACCCAGTAGACCCAGTAGACCCAGTAGACCCAGTAGACCCAGTAGACCCAGTAGACCCAGTAGACCCAGTAGACCCACCAGCAGGTGAGTCTGTGGTTATCTTTAATGATGTGGCTAACCCAAGCTGGCTAGCGTGGGATTGCTGCGGTGGAACTACTCCTCCTGTTGTTACCGATAGTGATGCCAATTATGGAGCCGCCACCGAGTTTGAGGTAGTGGGTGAGCAGGTCAATGGCTTTAGTAGTCGTGCCGACCACGGTGCTACCGACGGATCACCTATTGATGCGAGTGCTTGGTCAAATGGGGGATCTATATCCTTTGATCTGAAATTGACCGCCGAGGGTGGAGCTAGCGATTGGAAATTTAAAGTTGAATCAAACGGTGGTACTAGTTTTGCCGAACTTAGCCTTGCTGAGCTGCCAGAACTAGATACTTGGAAGCATTACAGTGTTGATTTAGCGGCCTTACAAACAGCAGGTGTAGATCTTAGTGCGATTGATGTAGTGATGATCTTCCCTGCATGGGGAACCGGCATTGGTTCTAAATACTTGGTCGATAATGTTCAAGTTTCTTCCACCGGTGGCACCGAAGCACCGATTGCTGGCGATGACACTATGGTTACCATCGATGAAGGCATTGATTTTGAGACCAAAACCTTAAGTTGGGAAGTTTTTGAGAATGACGACAACCCAGTGATGGAGTTTGTTGCTAATCCCGATACGTCGGGCGTAAACAGCTCTGCTACGGTGGCTAAAATCACCGCTCGTGCAGCTGGCGCACCTTGGGCTGGCGCAGTGACTAAATCTGTAGAAGGTTTTGAGCTTAACGCCAGCAACAGCACCGTGAAGATGATGGTTTATAAAGACAAAATCAGTGCGGTACGTCTTAAGTTAGCCGCGGCTAATCAATGGGGAGCCGAAATTATTGCTAGCAACACTAAGGTAGGCGAATGGGAAGAGCTGACCTTTGATTTCAGTCAGCACCCAGAGTTTGCCGCAGCTGCTGCCCAGGGAAACATGATTGAAGTGGTTGTATTCCCCGACTTTGATGACCCTATCGTAGAAGTTCGCCCTGCTGACGCAGTGATGTACTTCGACAACATCAGCTTTAGTGCTCAACCGTAACTTTTCGTTGAGGAGCCGCTTTGCAAAGTGGCTCCTTCTTAAACTGTCACCGAGAATGCGCTAAACGGATTCTCATTTTCAAGGAAAAATCAGGTTAATTGTTTCAATTTAACTGGTGGAAAAAAGATGAAAATATGTAGTTTAAAATCAATTTTGCTGGCCGCCATGTCGGTGTTAATGGTGGCGTGTGCCGATGAACCTCTTGGGGAATCGGGTGATCCTGGCACTGGACCGGGAACGGGCACCGAGCTTGCTCCTCAACCTAGCCCTGGCGATGCGTATCCAAGCGCGCTAAATGGCGATGTAATATTAGGTAATCCTGATTACTTAGCTATTTCTTATGGTGCTTGGCGTTCAACAGTGAGAGAAAGTGGTGCTAATGTCCCCACGGTTGATATGCATAAAGAAGACATGCAAATATTATCGGCCATGGGCATTAAAATGCTTCGCACCTACAACACTCAAGGCTTTATTGGTCTTGATGGTAAAAGTAATACCGAGAACTTATTGCAAGCCATATCAGAGCTGATGGCCGACGATGAGTCTTTTGAAATGTATGTGCAGTTAGGAGTATGGGTTGATGCCTTAAACTCTTGGACTGATCAACAAGTCATTCATGACCAAGAAAATCCAGAAAACGCCTTAGAAATGGCCAAAGCTAAAGCCCTTGCGCTAGCGTACCCAGAGATCATTAAGGTGATTGCTGTAGGTAATGAAGCAATGGTTAACTGGGCTGAATACCATGTAGTACCGGGCATTATTCTTGGCCACGTTAACGATTTACAGCAATGGAAATCTGAGAATCCATCGGTGGCCAATATTTGGATTACCAGTTCTGATAACCACGCTGTTTGGGCAGGGATCGACGACAGTGCCAATATTGGTGAGCAAGCTGATCTTATCGCACTTATTGAAGCGGTGGATTATGTGTCTTTGCATACCTATGCGCACCACGACACCCTATACGACCCTACTTTTTCAGCTGATTGGAAAGTACCTGCCAACGAACAAGACTTAAGCGTGCAAGAGCAAGTTGATTCAGCAATGGAAAAAGCTTACCAGCATACTTTGTCGCAAATTAAAGTGGCACAAGACTTCATCAATGGCATTGATTCAAGCAAGCAAATTCACATTGGTGAAACCGGTTGGTCTACGGTTTCAAATGAGAACTTTGGTGCGGGTGGCACACAAGCGGCTGATGAATATAAGCAAAAAGCCTTTTACGATGCGATGCGTACCTTTACCAATGAATTTGGTGCATCGCTGTTTTTCTTCCAAGCGTTTGATGAGCCGTGGAAAGGTGATGAAAGTAACCCTAATCATTCAGAGAAACACTTTGGTTTAATTGATATTGACGGCAACGTTAAGTATTTAGCCTGGGATAAAGTCGCGGCGTTAAATAGCGCGGGTTTAACCCGTGGTGATGTATCGTCGTTTACTGCGAGTTTTGGTGGCGATTTCGCTACTTTAATGGCCACCATTTTACCTCCTCCTTACGCTCCTGTTGTTACCCCTCCTGAAGAGGGTGAGTTTGTTGTGCTGAGCACTGCTCTGTATGAGGGAGCTGTTGCCTATGGTTGGGACAGCCCAGCTACCGCATGGGCGGGTGTTGATGACGCCACCGGCGTACTTACTATTGCTTCAGATCCTGCAACTGCCAAAGATTGGGGCTGGGGCGCTGGGGTAGGTATTCCAGGAGAAACTACAAACCTTTCAAGTTCTACGCAGGTTACGTTTGAAATTAAAGGCGATGCCGCTTATGGCTTCTACCTTGGGTTCCAAACCACTGCGTCGGGCGGCACTAACCATTGGGTACGTTTTAACGAAGGCCAAGGTTATACCCTAACTGACCAGTGGGTTGAGCATACTATTGATTTAAGTAGCTTCTCTAATTTTGCTGCTGCCGATCTAAGTGTGGTTAATTCACCGTTCACGATTGCGGATCTTTATGCTGAATCAGGTGGCAGTGCGCCAACCCTAAGCAATATAGAGATTCGTAACATCTCTTGGTTAGAGTAAAGCGCCTCTAACCATTAGCTAGCGTACCAGTCGTTAGCGCGTAAGCCAGAGGCGATGATTAAACCTGTTTTATCATCGCCTTTTTTATATCTCACCGTTTCGCCCAGTAGTGTTCAGCTACGCAGCGGATCGGGTCAGCTTAAATCAAGGATAGTGAGCAAGATGTTTACTCAAGCACATGCAATTAACGGCCTTACTGTAACTAAGAAAACAGCAATGATGGCTGGTTTGTTTTTTGCCCTTACGCAGTCAGCCTCAGCTGGCTGGGAAGTACAGTGGATAGATTCTTTTGAGGGAAGCCGAGTTGATTGGAGTAATTGGACTGCCCAAACGCAGGCCAATTATAACAACGAAGTGCAATGTTATACCGATGATGATTATTCCGCTGCGCGTAACTATGAGGTATCGGACGGTACCTTAAAAATCATCGCCCGCAAACAAACGCAAAATTGTGCCACCTTAGGTGGGCAACAAAAAACCTGGACATCTGGGCGTTTAAACTCAAAAGATAAGCAAGAGTTTCTTTATGGCCGTGTTGAATCAAGGATCCGTTTCCACAACCTAGAAGCGGGTACTTGGCCAGCATTTTGGATGCTAGAAAACCGCATTTCTGAGCAACCCCTTAAAGGTGATGGTGATAATGTAAATTGGCCCAATGTAGGCGCAGGTGAAATTGATGTATGGGAATGGTTCTCTAACGAGCCTAATACCTATATTACTAACTTTTTTAATGTGTCCAGTTGTGGTGAAGAGCACCGTTACAGTTATCCAAATGGTGGTTCTGATGTTCTTAATTGGCATAAATACGCCATGGAGTGGACTCAAGATAAGATTGATTTTTATGTAGATGAAATCTTAGTGGTTAGCCAAGATATTAGTGGCTGTAGCCAATACCAAGAGCCTATGTTTGTATTGCTTAATCTGGCCATGGGGGGCAACTTAGGCGGCTTTATTGACCCTAACTTGCAGCTGGCCACCATGGAAGTTGACTATATTGCCCATTGCCAATTGAGTGATAGTAGTGATGCTAGCTACTGTGATGAAAATGCACCGAGAGCAAATGATTCCGAACCCAATGATAGCTTAGCCAGTGTTGAACTTAGCTTAACTCAAGGCGGTGTTGATACGCGCTTGGTTAATCCCGCAGGTGGCCTGGTTACAGTAACCGCAAGCATAGAGCAAGGTGAAGAACCTTTAGACAACTACAGTTTATATTGGCAAGCCGATGAACTGCCTAGTCCGCAGATGCAAGGCACTACTTTGCAGTTTGAACCCGCCTCTATGCTTGATGGCAGCTACTCCCTGCAAGTGAGTTTAGAGCACAACTCCAACAACCAATTGATAACTCGCGATGGCTTAGATTTTACCGTACAAGCCACTACTGAGCCGTCGGATCCTCAATCAGACGGTGACTCGGGCGGCGGTAGCTTCGGTTTGATAAGCCTGTTTAGTTTGGTCAGCTTGCTGTTTATCCGTAGAAAACACCTCAAATAAGCGCTGATTAAAGCGCAATTCCACTTTGTTGGTTAAGTCCTAAGGGCTTAACCAAGCTTTTTTTCGCCTTGTTGTCCCCAACCGGGTAGGCACTTTTGTACCTGAAATTTGTTAAAATTAATAAGGATATTAGTGATGATTGAAATGCTTAAGACGTATATTTTGGCAGCGTGTTTCGCCCTAGTAGTAGGGTGTGGAGGCAGTAACAGCGACAATGCTTCAGACCCTGGCGCAGAGCCACAAGAGAGTTATCAAATTACCGTTACCGTGTTAGATGCCAATAGCCAGTTACCATTAGCTGATGCTCAGGTTAGCATTGCAGAGCAAGCTCAAGCGAGTGACCAGCAAGGATACTCTAGCTTTGAACTGGCTGTTGGCAGCTATTCCTTAAGCGTGAGCTTGGCGGGTTATCAAGCTCACCAGCAAGCCATTGAGATTGGCGAGCAAGATGTAAGCTTAACTCTTAGCTTAGAGGCGTTGCCTACTGTGAGTGGACCTTTATACGTTTTTCATTCCGATAACGATAGCTCTTACAGCATTGAACATTGGGGCGATAATTGGGGCTCTGGCAGTGTAATAAGCGATGTGACGGACCCAAATATAGGCAAAGCCCTTAATATTACGAGCGGTACCGTTTGGGGAAACAAGGCGGCTATTGCTTGGGGTAACGAACCCGAAAACGCGGTAGCGATTGATGCTTATACTCACCTCAAATTTAAAGTAAAAGCTAACTCATTTACCGCCGTAGAAGTGGTATTGCAGGGGCCGAGTAACCCAGAGTCGAAAATCGCTTACGCCTTAAGTACTGGCGCGCCATTAGATGATGGGTGGCTAGAAATGGAAGTTCCTCTACCTTATGGCTTTAGTCAGCTCACTTGGCTTGGATTGATTTTTGATAGCAGCATTAGTGACAGCTTGGGTCTAAGCGACGTTTATTTGTTAAGCCAAGAAATGATCACTAGCCAGCCAAGCGCTGCGGCCCCCCAACCACCTGCGTTAGCAGATAACGAAGCAGTGGTTATTTTTAGCGATAGTTTACCTCAAGATCATTATGTATCGGTATGGAATGCTAATTGGTGGAGTGCGCCATTTTACTCTCCTGGGGCAATAGATGATAACGATTACGCCCGTTATGAGATTGCTGGTTTAGGTGTTGAAGGCGGTGTAACTGGGATTGAATTTGGCATTGAAAATGGCAGTGTTGACGCCTCTTCTCACGTGAATATGAACTTAGATGTGTATCTAGAGACGGGCATTAGTCGTATGGAGATCCATCTAGTCTCTAATGATGGTTCAGCCTTATATACCGTAGCCTCGCCGCAAACCGAGCAATGGGTGTCTTATCAAATTCCTTTTGCCGCTATGCAAGACGCTGACGGGGACGGCGATGGGGTGCTCAATCCTGCAAGTTTAACAATGGCTGGAATTAAGTTGTGGGGAGAGCAGGGCAAAGCCGTATTCTTGGACAACCTCTATTTTTCAGGCCAATCAAATGTCTTTGAATTAGCAGTAACAGTATTGAACCCGTCTGCTCAAGCTATCTCTGGTGCGCTGGTTACGGTGGGAGAGCAAACTGCAACAACCAACACCAGTGGTGTAGCTTATCTCACGCTTGCAGAAGGCGAGCATAAGGTTAAAGCGGATGCCAGCGGCTTTGGCGCAGCACAACAGAACCAACAACTATTGGGCGGAGACGCCACTCTAGAGATAGTACTAACAGCAGAAAATCCGGCTCCAAGTGTTGCCGCAGATAATCCAAGTGTGAGTGATGAGGATGTATTGGTTTTGTACAGCGATAGCTTGTTGGTAGATAAGCCGATCTCTTATTGGTCTGATAACTGGTGGAATGCGCCAAGCTATAGCGAAATACAATTAGCGGGCAATAATGTTGCGCGTTTGCAGATAATTCCTGATGGGGTGGAAGGTGGAGTTACAGGTATTCAATTTGGTATTCAAGATGGAGTGCTTGATGCTTCAGCGATGACCGGTTTACGTTTTGATATGTATGCCACCCGTGGTGTTAGCCAAGCAGTATTTCAAGTGGTTTCGGCGACAGGACCAGTCATTCATACCATGTTGCCGGTGGTCACCGAGCAATGGGTCAGTGTTGAATTGGTATTTACTGACATGGTTCAACCAGGATCATTTGATGCCGCTAGTCTGTCGCAATTAGGTGTGCAGTTATGGGGAACCACTAGCGACAGTGTGTATTTAGACAACATTTACTTCTACTAAATACTGAGGCTGAATTGGATAAAAGGAAGCCTATGCTTCCTTTTTCACTGCTTGATATGGTGAGTCAAATGATAAGAGTGCTGAGCCAGATAAAAGAGTTTGGTGTTATTTCATTGGGCTCTTTCTACACATTCATTTAGCGCTACATTATCTTGAGCGGCTCAGAAAAACATTAACAAGGGAGGCTTAACTTAACTCAACTCGGTTTCGTCCAGCTGTTTTCGCTTTGTATAAGGCTTCGTCGGCCCGCTTAAACCAAGTATCTATGTTTGCAGAGTTCAACTGTGCCACACCAAAGGAGCTGGTAACCTGGCCTTGGTGTATGAGCTGACTATTCGCTATTTGGGCTCTTACATTCTCGGCTAATACACAGGCTCCTTGTAATTGGGTATTGGGGCAAACAATCACAAACTCTTCGCCACCCCAACGGGCAAATACGTCTTGATCTCTAATCATCTCAGATACTTTTTGGCTGATAGATATCAATACTTGGTCTCCAGTATCGTGGCCATGCTGGTCATTTATCAGTTTGAAGTGGTCAATATCAAACATGATTAAACTGGCTGCTTGAGAAGAATGAGAAAACTCGCTCATTAATTTAGATAGTGACCCACTTAAGCCAGCTCGATTAAGCAACTTGGTTAATGGATCATGCTTGGCCATCGTTTTGTATTTATCGCGCTCAATACTTAGAAAGCTATTGATTTTATTAAGCTCTTCAGCTTTGCTTTTAGATGTGATGTATTTGCTATGCATTTTACCGGCAAGGTAAATGGCGTGTACTACGATGCTTGCTATCCACAGTGAAAGCAGTAAAAAGTACAAGTCTTTAGCATTGATCCATTTACCACTAAAGCTAAAAGCATGTAGGGCTATCTCAAGGTCTTTGAGTGAGCGGCTGTCACCAGTGGCTATTTGTAAATATTCTACGTTGTCTAGTTTGGCTGCAGTGTCTATGTTGAAGGGTTTAGCAAATACCCACCACGAAGGCACATAAAACTGATTTAGCGCTAAGCGATATTGAGCGCGGCCAATCGTAGGGTTAATAGCTTGAATATTGGCGCGAGTATGACTGATTTTATCGACGCCGTTGGGTAAATTCTGCTCATGATTGAGCAAGTAAATCAGCACTGTATCGCGCTTTAAATCAACGGTGGTTAAGTCTATGTTTAAGGTGTCGAACTTAGAGAGGTCTGCATATTGGCTTTGTTTTGAGGCCAGTGGTATCAGCATGCTACAAAAAGGGAAGGTATTGGAACTGACTGTTTTGCAGCGCAGGCTTAGGCTGTCGTTTTGAGTAGAAATAGTGCCAATGGATGCTCCGCCGTTTATGTCATCGTTAAGCAGTGTTGCATCAACGTGCTGATTAACCGGGTAGGTGAGAGTGATATCCATACCAAATTGTTGCCATAACATAAGGCTTATGGTGAATATCACCAACAAAGGGTAGTAGATCTCTTGTCGACAAACCTTCATTACAGTGATGCCTCATGGTTTTGTGTGGAGCATATTGGCGTGAGTGTGACCTTGTAGGTAGCTCACAAAATGTGCTTTTGGTTCATATTTGCCTTGTATTTACCTGCAGAATTATTACATTGATAAAAAGAAAGCGCTTACTTTGCTGTGTCGAACGTGAACTCTGTCGGTATTTTTACTAAGAAATGCCAAGTTGCACACATTAAAAAGCAATAAGCAGCGAGGGTGTATTGGGCTTTGAAGTCCCATATAGCTTACGCTGGCGGGTATTGCTAGAAACAAAGGGAATAGTTATGAAAACCATTTTGGCCGCGAGTATGATGTTAGCGTTAGCTGCCTGTAGCAATCAAAACATGGTGGTGGACTATGGCACCGACGATACTCAAGAGATTCAAAAGGTGTCTCCAGAGGAGGGCTATGCAGCCTTAGCACGGGCACCGATCTGCTGTGACTCCTTAACGCAGTTCGATTACCAGTTAGTGACAGCACCAGGTAAGTTAGACTTCACTATTACCGCGAGTGACCCGGTATTTAGCTTTAGCTCTGGCCGCTCATTTGTTAAGGCCTTTGAGCTGCCAAACGCGGTGGGGGCCATAAATATTGATGTATCAGCGCCTATTGTAAATAGTGTGTTTGTGCCTTCTATCTTAGTGCTTGATGAAGAGCATCAACCTTTACAATTATTTGATAGCAATACCATTAAATATGACTCCAGCTCAATTGTTACGGTAGATCGCTACTATGGCAATATTCTGTTGCCAAGCCATTACGGCAACCAGCAAAAGGCCAAGTATCTATTGGTTTTTACCACTACCGAAGCAATGCAGCAGCAAACTAAGTTGACCCCACCAGACAGTAAGGCGGCTGAAACTGGCAGAGTTGATGTGAACATGAAAATTCATATGAACAAGCCAATACCGCATACGGCTATTGGCGCGGCTCGCCTCGCTTTTGATTATATTCCTGCAGGGCAGCAATCTGCTGAGGCCGTTGCAGCGGCGGCGGTGGTAGCTACCAGTACTCGTGCCGTAACCATTGAGCCTAGCCAATCGAGTGTTGATAGCATTTCCGCCAATTCTGCGACGATCAATACGCAGATCTCTACCATAGAGCCAGAAGTGGCGGCAATATTTGAGCAACTGATTCAGCAAGCAGTGGCCGATGGAAACTATGATAAAGCTTTAAAAATTGTTAAAGACGCTGAACAAGCAGGTTTGATCAATGCCAATGAGGTTTTTGTTAAGGCTGTAAAGGCACAGTAAAGCGCAGTTAATCCCAATCTCCACACTCTAGTTAACCGCTTTCGACAGTTAACTAGAGTGTGGAAATACTACAAAGCTCTCAACTTATCTCTTTTAATTACTCATCTAAATCACCCTAAGTCATTGTTTTAATTTTATTAATGTTCATTTAAATATAAATAGTAAGCGCTTTCTTTTTGTGTGGAAGGGGTCACATTATGTTTTTTACTAAGTATTTATACTAAAAATGAAAGTTTTTTAATGTGTTTTTACTGGTCTTTGCCTCAATGAGCCCTCTTAAGGCGGCTTTGTGAGCTTAGTGCATTGGAGATTTTCATTTTTTTGGCCATAAAAAGAAAGCGCTTACTTTTTTGATGGTTGTTTTATATGGAAAATACTGACTTTTAATGGAGTTAAAATGAAATTGTCTAAACTATCGCTTGCATGCTTAGCCGCAGTGTCTAGCTTGTCTCTCTCTGGTGGTGCCAATGCGTCTACCGAAGGTTTTGAGTTTCATGGTTACTTTCGTGCTGGGCTGCTAACAAGTGCTGAGAACGATTTTAAAAAAGCCAACTTTGCTGGCCAAAAAGAAACGCTTGGCCGTTTAGGTTTAGAAGCAGATAACGATGCTAGCCTTAACTTTGCGAATACCTGGGCCTTTGACGACGGACGCTCGGTAAAAGTAAATGTGGGTTTAGGGGATTATGGCCAAGAGAGTTCATTAAGCGCCAGTGCTGATGCCTTCCAAATGGGTTTTGGCCAGTTGTTTATTGAGTTTGATGGAATGTCTTCTAGCGGCGTATTCTGGGGTGGTAAACGCGAATACGGTAAAGATAACTATATCTTTATGACTGATTTTTTCTACTCAGATATGTCGGGTACAGGGGTAGGTATTACCGGCTATGAAGTGGGCGACGCTTTACTTGATTTTGCATATATTGCCAGTGACCGCGTTGATCCAGATATCGACCGTTGGGCAACCGATGATGCCGGTAACTTAGAAAACCTAAACAACATAATGCATGCCTTTCAGTTTGCCGTGACTTATGGGTCTTTAGAGCTGTCTGCAATGTATAAAACCATGCCGGACAACTGGGATTACGATGGTAAAGAGTGGGCCGAGACGGGTTACGATTTAACCGCGATTTATACGTTAAATAGTTTCTTTGGTATTCCAGGCAATGGCTTTTCTAAAATTATTGCACAAGCTGGTAAAGGTTTAGGTTCAGGCAACTTACTTGCGGGAACAATTACCTCATATAACGCCTACCACCCTGGTTCGCAGTTTCAAGGTGAGCATCCAGACTGGACGTGGAGCAACGCTTCAGGCGGCGGTGATGCTAATCGACTGTTGACCATGGTTGATGAAAAAGATACTTCTGCACGTTTGTTGTTATGGGGTGGCTATACCTTAGATAACGGTATTGGTTTCTTCCCATCTATCCAAGCTCAGTACAACGACCACCATGAAAATGACTTAGGTGATTACGATTACTGGATCTCGGCGATGGTTCGTCCAACCTTCCCTGTTAGTGACCATTTTTATGTGCAAGGTGAGTTAGGTTACGTACATAACAACTGGAGTGGCGCAACGTCTAATCAATCGAAAATTACTGTAGCACCAACCTTTATTCTCCCTACAGGTATGGGGCCTGCACCAGAAGTTCGCTTCTTAGCTACCTACTTACCTAAATCTTGGACTCACACTAATGAGTCCGGTGAATCTGATAGTGATTTCATTGTTGGTTTCCAAGCGGATGTTTGGTGGTAATCGCGTAAACATGGCCTACTGGTTTTTGTAGTAGGCCGCTAGCAATTCATAACGTTTCCTTTCGTTCTTTACCTTTTTCATGGGGTGTAGGCGGGGATACAACTTGGTGAGTTCTTTTTAGTCGCGGCAGAGAGCTGAACAAGCCGCGACTAAAAGACGTCACTGCTAAACACTGTAAGTTGCAAGGGTGTGTTTAGTGTTGTTCCTCGTCCCTTTTTTACTCAAATTATCCAAGAAGAGGTGAGCCTAGTGATTTGGATTGGTGTGTTCTTATTAGTGGTTATTGCTGGTGTCGCGATATTGGACATAGTGAATATAGTTAACTCTTGGTGATGTAATGATTAGAGTGTTCTCAAAGAAAAAATCGGCTAGTACCTCTGTAGTTAGGCGAATGTACATAGGTTTTGCAGTGATGGTATCACTGTTTATTGTCACGGTAGTGTTGATGTTAAATGGCACAAGCAGGGTTCATCAACAGTTGTTATTGGTCAATTCTGATGCCCTACCTTTGGTGACGTACTCCAACCTTACCAGTGTTAATTTATTGATTGCCGATAAAACTTTTAAAGACTTCCTCACGAGTGAAGACAGCGAGCGCCAGCAATTATTTGCCAATAAATTTGAGCAAAACCATCAAGATTTCATCGCAGCTTTAGATAAACTCAAACATGCTACGCAGCAAGGCTCAGCCTTGGCTCAACAGCTAAGCGCCTTGTTAGCGCTAGAACAGCGTTATTTTGCTGAGTCCAAGTTAGCAATGAACAACTACCGCAATCAGCTTGCTGCTCAACAAGAGCGTCGAATTACTGCTCGCCGATTCCAAAAACTACAAACCGAGTTGCGCCTTGGTATGAGCGAGTTTGTAAATAGCCAGCAAGATCTCGCGGTAAAGCTTATGGCTAAAAGTTACTTCGAGAAACTTAAACAAACCGAAACCACCACCTCGGATGCCTTAGCGAGCGACGACATAAAAACCATTGCTAAGGCAATGAAAGATAATAAACGTAGCGTGACTCAGTTAAATTTTTCCTACCAAGGTCTGGTGACTCAGTTACCTGAACTTAAGCAGCATTTCGACCAAGCGACGACGCAGTTTATTCAAGATGTCGGCAAAAAAGGCGGAGTGCTTGATCAGCACTATCGCTCGGTTCAGTCGCGCAACATGCTTTATCAAAACATTGCCGTTTTAGCCGAGGAAGTGGATATAGCGTTGGCGATTTTAGGTGAATTTAGACATGAAGCTGAAGTTCTCAAAGACAGCGCAATAGATAGTGCTGAACACATTTATCAAGACAGCTACCAACACGCCTTACTTATTGGTGGTGCGGTGAGTGCTTTCTTGCTGTTTTTGGCGTGGTTGTTAGCACAAAATGTGCGTAAGCCATTACAAAGAATGCTGACTACTTTGGAGGCGCTAACCGATGGGGATATGCGCCAACGGGTAGACGATAATAAGTTTATTGAATTTGAACAGCTCGGCTCACATATCAATACTCTGGCTAGCCACTTGCAGAGCATTTTGCAAAAGCTGGGTTTAACCTCCACCAATCTGGCGGAAGTGTCAGCACAAAATCAGTCAGCAATGTCAGACTCCACAACGCGACTAGGCGAGCAGCGCCAGCAAACTGCTAGCGTAGCAACGGCGATGACGGAAATGGAACATTCTGTTAAAGACGTAGAAACCAGTGCTAGAAGCTCCATGGCAAAAGTAGGGGATGTGGAAACAGCGGTGCACACCGGTAGTTTGGTGATGAGTAACAATACCACCACTATCAATTTGCTGTCTGGGCAACTGAACGAGTCGGTAGAAGCGGTATCTGCGGTTAAACAAATGAGTGTAGATATTGGCTCTATTTTGGACGTGATTCAGCAAATTGCCATGCAAACCAACTTACTTGCCTTAAACGCCGCTATTGAGGCTGCACGTGCGGGCGAGCAGGGCAGAGGGTTCTCTGTTGTGGCTGATGAAGTAAGGGTATTAGCCAAGCGCACTACCGATGCAACCAGCGAAATTGAAGACATGATTCAAAACTTACAAACTAAGTCAGAAGACGCCAACGAAGTCATACAGCGCTGCGTGGCCGAAATGAAAAACAGTGTAGAGCACTCCGCGCAAGCCAACAAAGCAATGACGGATATTCAAACCAGCATCGCCGAAATTAGCCAAATGAGTTACCAAATTGCACATGCTGCCGAAGAACAAACCACCACTGCAAATATGATTGCACGCAGCTTAGAAGATATTAACCATGTTGCAGATTCAAACTCTCACTCAATGAACTTAGTGGCGAAGGTTAGCAATAAATTGGATGAGCTTGCTCATCAACAAAACGAACTGGTATTGGGTTTTAAAGTGTAAGGCGGGTCGGTGCTGGCATAAGGATGTGCCAGTTTCTTCGGTAATACGCGTGAAACAGCTAGGTGTTCTCATATCAAACAGGCTGTTATCGCCATAACAAAGCAACAAGGAGGAGTTTTTGAAATCGTTAATTTACTTAAGCTTAGTGGTATTAGTTTGTTCTCCTAAGTTACAGGCTTACAACAGCTTTAGGGTGAAAAACCAACCCAATGAAGTGATAAGTAATCATGCTCAAATTAGTTATAAAGAGTTATTTACTAGCGCGGGCAGTCTTAAAACCAATATTCATGCTTTAGTAGGCTTGGTGGATCACTACGGTATTTTTAAACTTAGTTGTGCTACCGATGGCGGGGTAAAAGTTGATCACAACATTTTGACCATCGCGACTAAAACGATGTACCTAGACGGACGCTTAGTGTCACTTGAACAAAATAGTGAAGTATCCAGCCAACTGGTTAAAAGCTTAAAAAACACCGAAGTACTCAGTTTTGAGCAGCCAGTGACCAACTTTGCTGGAGAAGGGATCCCTGCTAAGCAAGTTATTTCACTTGAGGGGTTTGCTGCTTCTTACAATAGAGTAACTGACTTATGTAATGAGCAGAAAAAGGTTACTGCCTCACTACGTTTATAAGTTATGTCGTTTATTGGGTAGGGCTATTTGGTCTTTCTCCTACGTTTTCTTCTACTTAGTGCTAAACCAAATGTGCTAATTGTATTTCAATGTCACTGATCGGCAGTTAGAATAATCACGTTATAGTTTTTTTCACTTGCGGATGAAATTTAGTGATACAAGCTCACCCTGTGACGGCGAATAATTCAACTTCGCCTCAAGTCGCCGTAGTAGGTGGTGGAATCGCCGGTTCAGCAGCAGCGCTTAAGCTGGCTGAGTTGGGCGCCAATGTTAGTCTGTTTGAAGCAGGTCCCAGCTTAGTGAATGGGCCTCCGGCTTGCCATTTACATGCTGGCGGTAACCTTTACCGAGAAATTTCCGACGAGCAATGCCTTAAGCTGCTTGAGCAATCAATTAATACCTTGCGGGTGTTTCCGCATGCGGTCAATCTTCGCCCCACGGTGATTAGTGTGCCGAGCAACGACCCTGGTGAGCCAGAGGCGCTATTGCCACGTTTACGTAAGGTGCAAGCTCACTATGCGCAGCTTATTAAAAGCGATCCGCAAAACCAAAAGCTTGGCCCCGCTGAAGACTACTACCGTTTATACAATAAACAGCAGCTTGAAGAGCTAGCCACACGAGACACGCCGCAGCAGCCACAGTCAATGGATGAATGGATGATCCCAGTGGCTAAACATCTCGATTTATCGGCATTTAAGTTTCCTTTTGTACAAGTACAGGAATACGGTTTAAGTTTGTTGCGCGTAGCAGCCATGGTAAAACTGGCGACCGAGCAACTGCCCAATTGCCAGGTTTATACCCAATCAAAAGTAACGCACATCGAACAGCTCAAAGGAGATAAACCACGCTGGCGAGTGGATTACCAAAGCGAGCAGGGCAACCACAGTATAGAAGTAGATTACCTGATTAATGCTTGTGGTTACCGCAGTGGCAGCATCGATGATATGGCCAAACTTAGCCGCAGTCGCATGGTCGAATTTAAGGCCGCTTATTTAGCTAATTGGCCCAGCCAACAAGGCCGTTGGCCAGAGCTAATTGTGCACGGCGAGCGTGGCACACCTAACGGCATGGCACAGTTAACACCTTACCCAGATGGTTTATTTCAGCTACATGGTATGACCGACACCATCACTTTATTTAAAGGTGGTTTGGTAAAGTCTAGCGAGAGTAGTGCTCAGCCAGAGTTAAGCCCAATGCTTACTCGTAAGTTAACCCAAGGCTGGCAAACTGAAGAAGTAGAACAGCGCACCGCCGAGGCGGTAAAACATATGTCGCGTTACTTGCCGAGTTTTAGTGATGCAAGTGTGGCTGGGCGGCCACTATTTGGCGCACAACAAATACCGGGTAGTGATCCAAGCCTGCGTGCTGCTAGTGTATCTTTTGATAAAACCCACTATGCGCGTACCGAAATTGTTAAGTTTTCTTCAGCCCTAAGCGCCGCCGAGCAAATTATCGACAACATCCGTGATTTGGGATTACTTGGTGATAAACTTGCGCAGTCAGCCTTAAATGAATTAAACAGCACCCAAGGCTTGGCCTATAGCCAAGTTTTAGCGCTAGCCGAGCAATTGGCAGCACAACGCAATTACCCGCTGTCTTTAGCTCGCTAAAGCAGTGAATCAGATAAACAAAGGCTAGCACTGCTAGCCTTTTTAATAAGGAGCTAACCATGTCTATTCAACACTTCGAGAGTAAAGCCCGCATGAGCCGTGCGGTAGTGCACAACAACACCGTGTATTTGTGTGGCCAAGTGGCTAAAGACACCAGCCATGGCATTGCCGAACAAACGCGAACCACTATAGAAAAAGTAGAAGAGCTGTTAGCCACAGTGGGTTCCGACAAATCTAAATTGCTTAGCGTGACTATTTACGTGCGAACCATGGACGATTTTGCGGAAATGAACAAAGTATGGGATGCATGGGTCGCCGATGTTACACCGCCAGCACGCGCCTGTGTGCAAGCCCATATGGCCCGCGAAGAAATATTGGTAGAGATGTCGGTAACCGCAGCGGTATAGCCTTCATTCAGTGGTCCATTGGCTTAATGGGCTGAATGACTTGGTTTATTAATAATAGTTTTGTAAATTAAGGCTTGTTGTCACTCAAGCACAAGGAAGCGCTTATCTTTACTCTTAAACTTGATGATTTATCTGGTGCACAAATTATTGCGCTGCTGCAAGAGCACCTTAATGATATGCACGCTACCTCGCCACCAGAAAGTGTGCATGCCCTAGATTTATCCGGCTTAAAACACCCAAGTGTGCAGTTTTGGACAATATGGGACGGTGACAAACTGGCTGGTTGCGGGGCCACTAAACAGCTTGATGAACAGCATGCTGAGATTAAGTCTATGCGAACGTCTGCCGCTTATAAGAACCAGGGAGTGGCGTCTGCTGTGCTACTGCACCTTATTGAGCAAGCTAAAACCAGCGGCGTTAAGCGACTCAGTCTTGAAACCGGTTCTATGGACTTCTTTGTACCAGCCCATGGTTTGTACTTGAAACATGGCTTTGAGTTTTGTGGGCCCTTTGCTGATTACAGTGAAGATCCTAACAGCAAATTTATGTGTTTGAACTTATAGTTTTTAAGGCTGGCATAGTACTTATTTAACAGGGGCTTAGTCGGTTTATAACATTGCCTAGCAATGCTATAAACCCGTATCTTAAGGCGTTTACATATACTTATTGCATGTTGTTCTGCGCCGAGCTTAAGGCTCTAGCGTTATCAACAACACTAGGTGAGACCTAAGCAAATCGTTCTAACACTAGAGCAAATTTCTCTGGAATATGATTGCGCTCTTTCAAGTTATATACACTGTTTAACGAACAATTGGCTTTCATCGCAAAAACAGAAGGTGGTATGCCTTTTTTGCGTAATGCTTTCCAAAACTGCTTTCCATTAAGCGTGCTCATACTATCTCAATTACCCTCAAGTAAGTTGTTGAACTAATTAATAAGAACGGGCGTTAAGGCAAAAATGTTCACTGGCCTTAGTCTTTTTCGCTCGTTTATTGCTAGCAAATTAACTGTGCGCGGGTATTTAACGAGAATTATATGACAACTTAATTACATCATTATGGTGTTTTTGCGGCGTGTTATCTGGATCAGTGTTTAACTAATTTTCACAAATATGCATTTTTTTGTTTACTTTTATTTAATGGTAAACATAATGATAACGATTCTCATATGCATTTTGAAAAGGAAGACAATGCGCCTATTTAAACTTGTACTCGGTTCTTCAGTATTGCTAGCAAATATTGCTTACGCTGAGATAAAACAAAATGATGTTGTAGAGCACTATGCTGAATTAGCCCACGCGGTATACAGCGATTCACTCAGCAGTGCAGTAACACTGCAAACAGCTACTCAGCAGCTAATTAACGCCCCGTCAGAACAGTCTTTAAATGCTACTAAGCAAGCTTGGTTAGATGCTCGTCGTTTTTACCAACAAAGCGAAGTATTTCGTTTTGGTAACCCAGTCGTTGACGAATGGGAAGGGCAACTTAATGCATGGCCGCTAGACGAAGGCTTAATCGACTATGTAGCAACAGACTACCAATATGAGTTGGGCAACCCTGGCGCCACCGCCAACATTGTGGCAAACACTAGCTTGCAAGTGGGCGAAGACACCGTTGATTTAACAAATATTACTCCAGAGCTATTGGCCTCTCTAAACGAACTGGCTGGGTCTGAAGCAAACGTAGCCACTGGTTACCATGCGGTTGAGTTTTTACTTTGGGGCCAAGATTTACATGGCACTAAAGCAGGAGCGGGTGAGCGTGCTTACACCGATTACGCTAAAGGCGACACTTGTACCAATGGCCATTGTGAACGCCGTGCGGCTTACTTAGCGGCAGTGACTCAACTGCTAATTGATGACTTAAGCTGGATGAGCAAGCAGTGGCAAAAAGGCGGTGATTACCAAACTAAATTGATCGCTGAACCTAGCGAGCAAGCGCTACGCCGTATGATGTTTGGTATGGGCAGTTTGTCTTTGGGCGAGCTAGCGGGCGAGCGCATGAAAGTTGCACTAGAAGCCAACTCAACCGAAGATGAGCACGATTGCTTTAGCGACAATACTCACAACTCGCACTACTACAATAACCAAGGTATTAGTAATGTTTACTTTGGTCAGTTCAAACGTTTAGACGGCTCTACCTTAAGTGGCCCAAGTTTGAACGATTTGGTAAAACAAAAAGACTCGGCTGTTGCAGCCAGCAATACCAAAATGTTTAATCAGTCTATGGCAGAAACAGCCAAGTTAGTGGCTAGCGCCGAACAAAGCGGTGTTTACTTTGATCAATTGATCGCCACCAGCAATACTGATGGTCACGCCTTAATTAATGGCACCATCTTAGCGTTAGTGGAGCAAACACGCGCCATTGAAGCCAGTGCAAAAGTATTAGGCATTGAGAACCTGAATCCTGATACCGCAGACCACGAATTCTAAAAAATAGCATTCAATAACATTAGGGAGCATAAGCTCCCTTTCGTGGTTTTTGTTCCACCATTCTTGGGAGAGAGTGAGCGTGAAAAATATTTTATTAACAACTGGCTTAGTGTTGCTAGCAACCAGCTTTAGCAGCATTGCCAATCCTAAAAAGCCCGGTGGTGATACCACTACTACTCGCATCGACGAAAATGCCTTCTCCTTGCCCGCCGCCAACTTAGACTTTGAAGGTAGGCTTAACTTTAGTACTGGCAATAGCTTCTTTCGTAACCCTTGGGTAGTCGCGCCTGCCACTACTATTGCGCGTGATGGCTTAGGCCCGCTGTTTAATACTAATGGTTGCCAGAATTGTCACCTTAAAGACGGCCGCGGTCACCCAGCTCCGGTTGGCGCTACCAACGCGGTATCGATGTTAGTGCGCATTAGCATTCCCGCAGTAAGCGACGAGCAAAAAGCCACAGAGGCACAAAACGGAGTGGTGCCAGAGCCAACTTATGGCGGACAAATTCAAGACCAAGCCAACCCTGGGATTAAGCCAGAAGCACGAGTACGTTTTGCCTATACCGACAAACCGTTTAGCTTTGCCGATGGCAGCAGCATTACCTTACGTGACCCTGAGTTGATAGTGGATCAGCTGGGTTATGGTGAGATGCACCCCGATACCATGTTCTCGCCACGTATTGCCTCCCCAATGATCGGTTTGGGTTTGCTAGAAAGCATTAGTGAGCAAGACATACTGGCCAACGCCGATCCAGATGACAGTAACAACGATGGCATTCGAGGCCTTGCCAACCGAGTGTGGGATGCGCAGCAGCAACAATTCACCCTTGGTCGTTTTGGTTGGAAGGCCGGCCAACCGAACTTGATGCAGCAAAACGCCGCGGCATTTAATGGTGACATAGGCATTACGAGTTTGTTGTTCAGCAAAGATCATTGTACTGCTGCTCAAATCGATTGTTTGACGGCGACCTCGGGCGTAGATCCCGATGGCTCAGAGGTGAGCGACAAGCTACTGGGTTTTGTTGAGTTTTATACTCAGCATTTAGCCGTACCTAAACGCCGTATTGAAGATGCCGAGCAAGTGGCGTTGGGTGATACCTTATTTAGCCAAGTCAGTTGCGATAGTTGTCATAAACGCAGTTTTACTACCGCCAAGCGTGATAACTTACCTGCATTAAGCGAGCAGATTATCTACCCCTATACCGATATGTTGTTGCATGATATGGGACCAGAGTTAGCCGACGGCCGTGGCGAGTACCTTGCCAACGGGCAGCAGTGGCGCACCCCTCCTTTATGGGGGGTGGGGCTTACCGAAACGGTAAATGGCCACAGCCAATTACTGCATGACGGGCGTGCTCGCAATGTTACCGAAGCGATTGTTTGGCATGACGGAGAAGCTGAACCGGCCAAGCAAGCCTTTGCCAAGTTAGACAAAACCCAGCGCGAGGCGCTAGTGGCGTTTGTTAATTCACTCTAAGGATTGACCATGAATAAGCAGTTTTTACGCGGCCTTACCCTAGGCGTATTAGGGGTACTGGGGCTTAGTTGTGCCAGCGCGTATGCTAAAACATCACAAACAGAATGGCTGCAGCAGGAGCAAATAAGCATTGCTAAAGCCAGTGCTAACTTGCTTCAGCAAGCGCACAGCTATCAACAACAAGTTGAACGTTACTGCGCCGAGCCAAGCGTGCAAGGTTTGCTAAATACCCAGCAAATGTGGAAGCAAAATTATTTAGCGTACTTGCCGTTACAATCAAGCGCGTTAGGCCCGTTGGTCGACCTAAAGTTAAACTGGGCAATCAGTTACTGGCCAGACAAAAAAGATACTACAGGGCGCAAAGTAAAAGCGGCTTTGTCTAATGCGCCAGCGCCGCTAAGCGATACTCACAGTAATCTTAGAGTTCATGAGTATTTGTTGTTTGAAGCAATTAGCGACCACCAACGTTGCTCGTTATTACCGGGCACAATAAGCCGCTATGTTAGTGCGATAGAGCAGGTGCACGGTGGCCTGCAAAGTAGCGAATTAGCAGCCTTAGAAATAGCTCAACTGCGCAGCGATGTACTCAATAGTTACCGGCTACAAACTAGCGTGATGTTACGTAAGTATCGCGCTATGTACTCGGCCAAACACCAGCGTCTGCGCCCTTATCAAGGCGAAGCGTGGCGCGCCGACATTAGTGCTCAATTATTGGCCGAGCAATTAGTATTGCTGCATAACAGATACGAGCAAGACTTAGCGCTGTACTTAAGCAGTGTTGACGCAAAGTTGGCTAAACAAGTGAGTGGGCAATTTAACGACTTAGTCCCGTTAATGCCAAGCCAAGAACCCAGCGGTGACAATGCATCGCTAGAGGCGTGGCAATTGGCCGAGCCTAAGCTCGCCAAGTTAGATAGCTTGTTTGCTAATCAAATACCGCAGGCTTTAGAGATAGAGTTAGGGTTTAATAATAACGATGGCGACTAAACTTAGCCGCCGTAGCTTGTTGCAACAGATGTTGAGCTTAGCTGCGGGAGCCAGTTTATTTAGTCCTGCAGGCATTGCTTATGCTTTAACGCGTGAGGGCGCGCAGGCCGAAGAATACCTATTGTTAGGCTGCACCAAGCAACACGGTAAACACCAACTCAGCGCAATGGCTAGCAATGGCGATTTGCGTTATCAGCTAGATTTGCCTGCACGTGGTCATTATGTGGCGGTAGCGAATACTCCTCAGCCCGTTGCCGCGTGTATCGCGCGTCGTCCCGGCCACTACATCGCAATGTTTAACCCTCATACTGGCCAGCCAGTCCATGAACTTACGCCGCCAGCTAAGATGCATTTTTACGGCCATGCGGTGTTCTCTGAAGATGCAAACAAGCTTTACGTTACCGCAGGTTATACCGCTAATAGCCAAGGGGCTATATTGGTATATCTACAACAGGATAATACGTGGCAACTAAGCCAAACATGGCCACTCGCTGGTTTAGGCCCCCACCAATTATTACTCCTGCCGAGCAAACGTTTGGTGGTGGCTGTCGGCGGTATTCATACTCAAGGTAGAGACAAACTTAATCTTGATGATATGCAGCCTGCGTTAGTGTATTTAAACAGTGAATCGGGTGAGCAATTGCTTAGCCGTAGCCTAGATAACTCACAGTTAAGTATTCGTCATCTTAGTTATTCGCCGCAAACAGATACTGTGTGGTTGGCATGCCAAGGGCAAAACCCTAAACAAACAGTTCGCTCGCTAATCTACTCCCACAAAGGCGAACAAGCCTGCCAAGCCTTAGATCCTGATGCGGATTATTGGTCTTTGTTTGAACACTATATTGGCAGTGTGGTGTGCAGTAATGGCACGGTGTTAGCGAGCTCCCCGCGAGGTGCTAAACTAGCGGCCTGGTCTGAAGCTGACAGAGAGCTTCAACAACTAATACATGTTGATGATGTATGTGGTTTAGCGACACATGAAAAGGGCTGGTTGGCCTCAACCGGTCAAGGGCAGCTGCTTCATACATCGAACAAGTTAAAACGCCAACACACGACGCTGCAATGGGATAACCACCTTAGCGTAATGCCTATTCAATAAAGGCTTCTAGGTGTGAGGGCTAACAATGGGAGTGTTAATGGTGCTCTGGCCACTCATGTTCATCGAACAGATTGTGTTTGATAAGCTCTAGGCGTAAAGCATTAATCTTTTGCTTAAGTTCGTCTCGTATTAGCCTAATTGCTGGCGAAATCATCTGACGGCTGGGTAATACTAACCAAAGTTCAGTCACCGGTATGCGGTAGTCGCTCATAAAGCGTTGCAGGCGACCGGCCATTAAGTCTTCAGCGACATCAATAGCAGATTTTTTAGCAATGCCGACGCCGTCAATGCACCATCGACGCACCAAGTCACCGTCATTAGCCGCACGGTTACTGACCATTTTTACTTTGTATTCTTCATCGTCTTTAATCAGCAGCCAATTATCGTGTACTACTTTATACAGCTTGTATAGCAGGGCATTGTGCTCAGCTAAGTCTTTAGGCGATGAAGGGGTTCCATGCTTGGCTAAGTAGTCTGGAGAGGCACACAATAGGTGAGGGATATTACAAATCTTAAATCCGTAAAAATTAGTCTCTTTTGCTGCGCCGGTAATCATCGCCCGTAGTGCCACATCTACCCCGTCGCGATAGAAATCAACCTGGCTGTCACTAACATGCAAACGCAAGGTTAAATCGTGATGCTGTTCCATCACTTGATTGAGCAAGTTGCGCATAAGGTTTCGTCCCATCTCTGATGATAGGGCCATGCGTACTTCACCATTGATGGCTTGCTTCTCTTCATTAATTGCCATTTGACCTTGCTGTAACAGGTCTAGCGCTTGCTGGCACAAGGGAAGGTAGCGCTCACCTTCTGCAGACAACCTTATCTGTCTAGTGGTTCGCACAAATAGTTGAGTTCCTAGCGCGTTTTCAATGCGCTTTAAGGCAATGCTCGCCGCCGAAGAACTCATGTCTAGTTGGTTGGCCGCTTCAGTGATGGATTGAAGTTCAGCAATTTTTAATACTACCTGTAAATCAGCAACTTTCATGGGACCCCCTTTGGTGACAGGCAAAAGATTGGATTAGTGAGTTGACTCTACATTTCGATTATCCACGATTTCGCGAAAGTATATTTAAAATTGGCCCGTTTATCGAATTAATCTTCACTCGTAGAATGCGTAGCAAGACTTCGCAGTAAGCAAGTTTGGCGCTTTAGAGCGCTAACAGGACGTCAGTGAATCAAGCCTAAATATTCACTGAAATGTCATGCTGAATTGCGGCGTAAACAATTTTTTAACTTACTAATACTACGGAATGCTAACCATGAATAAACTAAAACTAACAGCCCTTGCTACCCTATTGAGTGCTACTGTTTTACCTGTAATGGCTGATGATCATACAGTGATTTCTACTGATAACATTAACTGGGGAATGCTTAATCCAGCACGAGGTGAGGCGAGCCCTAAAGCCGCCGATTTGTGGGGGGATCGTACTAAAGATATGGCCACTGGCATGTTAGTGAAGTTCCAAAAGGGCTTTTCTTCGCCTCCGCATATTCACAACATCACTTACCGCGGCGTTGTTATTGAAGGTCTTATGCATAACGACGACCCGAGTGCTGAAAAGATGTGGTTACCAAGTGGCTCATTTTGGATTCAGCCTGCTGGCGAAAGTCATATCACTGCGGCCAATGGCGAAGAGAATTTAATTTACCTTGAAATTGATAGCGGCCCCTACTTGGTTGAACCTGAAGATCACGCCTTTGATAACGGTGAGCGGCCGATCAACATGGCAGAAAACAATATTTTCTGGCTGAATGTGAATGACGCCACTTGGTTGGAATCAGGAAATGCTCAAATTAGTTACCTTTGGGGCGCACCAGAAACGGCTAATGGCAGCTTTGTTAAGTTACCTGCGGGCTTCTCGGGGAGCATTGAGAGTGACAAAGACTTAAAAGCCGTTGTAGTAAAAGGCAGTGCAAGCTACCAATGGAACAATCAACCTGCAACAACGGCGTTATCGCCAAGCAGCTTCTTTAGCTCAGAAGTAAAAGGTAAGCACCTTATTGAAGCCGACACTGAAGTTGTACTGTATGTTAAATCAACCGGTCGATTCACGGTTAAATAACCGGTAATTACATAGCTAGCGGCAAGTTTGCCGCTAGTTGTTCTTCAAGCCTACTGAATATCTTGCGCTTTCAACTGCTTTCAACTGCTTTCAACTGCTTTCAACTGTTTTGAACGTTCCTACAGCGAAGACTTAAATACTCACTTCCAGACATTTTTGTTGGCCCCTTAACCCTGCCTTAACCTCCACTTTGTTACCTTGCTAGCATCTTTGCAGGGGATAACAAAATGTTTAGATATTCCATTATTACTTTAATACTCACTGGCGTGCTGGGTTGCGCTTCAACCAGTGACCTTGATTATGCAGCTCAAGCCAATGCTAGCAGTAACATTGCCATAGAACAGCTTGTAGAGCAGGTGATTGCCGAGCGTGAAGTAAGGGCGAACCAACAAAACGGTGAAACGGGCAATTACCTTACCGACTTAGTGAGTATTCCAGCGCTGTCGCAGTACTTAGATATTGCGTTGGAAAACAATCCAAACCTGCAGCAAAGCATTGTCGCGCTTAAGATTGCTTATGCACAGCAGGGTGTTACCGGGGCGGATAGAATGCCTACGGTGGATGCCTCGTTTGGTGCTGAAAATACTCAAAACACCGATCCAAGTTACAACGCAGACGTCACGGTAACCTGGGAGGTAGACCTATGGCAGAAGCTTGCCGACAGCAATAATGCTGCGATAAAAGATATTGCCGCCACTCAAGCCAGCCTAGATGCAACGCGAGACCTGCTTGCTGCAAACATTATGCGCGCTTGGTTAGATATTAGTGTTGACCAGCAACTATTACAGATTGAACAGCGTCGCTTAAGCATATTAGAAAACAACGAAACCCTAGTGCTAGATCGCTACCAAGTTGGTCTTGGCAGTTTAGAGGAGCTTGATAGCGCCAAAGCTAACACTGCTTCTACGCGCGCCACTGTGGCTCAGTATCAAGAAAATCTCGCCCAAAGTAAGCGCAGTTTATTACTGCAAACTGGTCAGTGGGATGTGGTGGCAAGCTCGCCGGAGGTGTCGAGTACTTTTCCTTCAGTATTAAATCCTTTAGATAATTTGTCAGTACAAGATATGTCTGGCAGACCCGATTTACGCCAAGCCTTTTTTAATATTGAAGCCGACAGCTATCGCACTGATGCTGCCTATAAAGCGATGTTGCCGTCATTTAGTTTGTCGGCCAGTTTGAGCGATATTGCCGATTCGCCCAGCGACGCATTGTTCACTAACCCCGTGTGGGCGGTGTTAGGGCAGGTATCTGCACCTTTGTTTCAAAGTGGGAAGCTAAAATCACAAGCTGAAATAGCCGAGTTAAGCACCGAGCAAAGTTATTGGAACTACCAACAAACCTTACTGACCGCTGTGAACGAAGTTGAGAATGCCAGCGGCCAAGAATATGCCTTAGCTCAGCAACAAACACATCTTAATAGCTCTCTTACTAGCGCCAAACGCAGTATCGAAAGTTACCAGCAAAAGTATCGCGAAGGCTTGGTCGACATTCTCGATCTGCTGATTGTTCAGCAACAAGCTTACGATATTGAGGCGCAACTGGTTAGCACCACTCATCAACGATTAATTAACCGAATTGATTTAGGCCTAGCACTGGGCTTGGGAGTTTCCTCATGAAAAAAAATGCCATTACTTTAGCCATTACCTTAGCTGCGGCTGGCGCAATATTTGTGGTCGTGGGATACAACGGCAGCCAAATGGCACAAGCCAAGGGCATGCCGGGAAAACCCGCGCCGGCTCAAGAACATGTGGTTGAAGTTGGCGCACCGGCTAGCGTAATCAATCTACCAGCGGTGTCAGTACAAGCCACGGGCACGGGAAGTTATCAAGCTGAAGTGATTGCATACGGTGAAACCAAATCACGTTTTGAGCTTGAATTTACCAGTGAAGTGAGTGGTCGAGTTGTGTGGCTAGCCGACAATTTTGAAACTGGCGAGGTGATAAAACAAGGCGCAGTGGTAGCTCAATTAGATGATAGCGCATACCAACAGGCGCTTACTCAAGCTAAAGCCGATGTCGCTGATGCGCGTTTAGCCTTGCTGGAAGAGCAAAGACAAGGTGAGCAAGCTGAATCAGAGTGGCTGCGTTCGGGGCTGTCTGGCGAACCCGCTTCTCCCCTAGTGTTACGTAAACCACAACTGACCAGCGCTAAGGCTCAGCTGGTTAATGCTCAGCAAGCGTTGGCAAGCGCCGAGAAAGATCTCGATGATACCAAGATCAAAGCGCCTTTTGATGCTCTGGTAGTGGTTCGAAATATTCAGCCTGGCAGTTACCTAACTGCTGGCAGCAATGTGGCTACGTTTTATAGCGTGGACCGGATTGAGGTAGAAGTGCCCTTGTCAGAGTCCCAGTGGGAAAACTTACCCAGCAATCAAGATTTTAGCCAATGGAATGTTGAGTTAAGTGATAGCAGTAGCTCACAAACTTGGGCTGCCACAGTAGTGCGCGCTTACCAACATTTAGACCACAATACTCGGCAGCGGTCTTTGATTGTTGCGGTAGATAAACCTTTAGAGCAAAACACTCCCTTGTTTGCCGGTACTTTTGTGCAAGCAACATTAAGTGGTTCAAGCCTTGGCGGCTTATGGGAGTTGCCCGCATCGGCTATCTCCCAGCAAGGAGACATTTGGCTGGTGGATGAACAAAACTTGCTGCAAAAAGCCACCGCCAAACCTGTCTTTGAGCGTCAAAACAAAGTCTATGTTAAGCCCTTGACCGATAAGGCCGTCGCGCAGGTGGTGATGCGACCACTGAGTAATTTCAATGTGGGTATGAAAGTTACCCCTTCAGAAGATAGCTAAGGTAGGGCAGTTTAGATGAGTAGTCATTCTCAACAACAAGGCGTTATTGCGTGGTTTGCCCGTAACTCTGTAGCAGCCAATCTGTTAATGATTGGCGTTATTTTAGTGGGTTTGTTTTCCATTAACTCGCTTCGCAAAGAGGCATTTCCTAGTTTGGAACCTGACGTTGTTTCGGTGTCGGTAACCTATGACAGTGGTGACCCTGTTCAGGCAGAAGAGGGGATTGCAATTAAAATCGAGGAGGCCTTAGAAACGGTATCAGGAATTAAACGCATTACCTCTACCTCCAGCGCTTCGGGTAGCCATGTATCGATTGAGAAACAGACAAATTATGACCTAGATGTATTGCTCAATGATGTGAAAACCAAAGTTGATGCGATTAATAATCTCCCCACCGAAGCGGATAACCCGGTGATTGATAAGGCGCGCAGGCAAGATCATGCTATTTGGATCCAGCTCTATGGTGATGCCGACCGAGCAACCCTGCAAAACTTGGCGGAACAGCTTAAATCAGACTTGTTAAGCCAAAGCGCTATTAGCGATTTAGAGATTAAAGCCAAGCTTGACCCCATGGTATCGGTGGAAGTGAATGAAGCCATGTTACAGGCTTATGGCTTAACCCTTAGCGATGTATCAAATGCAATTAATGAAGAATCATCGAGTGCTATTTCTACTAGCTTACGCAACGGCGAAAAAACGGTTCGATTAAGTGTTTCTCAGCAAGCTTATGAATTAGCCGATTTTAAAGCGATCCCTATCTTAACCACCGCCAATGGCAGCCAGATTACCTTAGGTGATATTGCTACTTTGTCAGATACCTTTGAAGAAGATACTTTTAGCCTGTCTCGCTTCGACCAGCAAAATGCTATGGGTATTCAAGTGGTGATGGACGAACACAGCGACGTTGTAAACATTGTAGAGCAAGCGACTCAGGTGGTTGAACAATGGCGCAGTAGTAACTTATTGCCAGAGAATGTGGACATTGAATCGTGGTACGACAAAAGCACTCTCATTACAGAGCGCCTGTCGTTACTGGGCAAAAATGCATTAACTGGCATTGCAATGGTGTTTATTGTGCTGGCGCTATTTTTGAACTTTCGAGTGGCGTTTTGGGTGGCGGCCAGCTTACCGTTTGTATTTTTCGGTACTTTGTTTTTTATGACCGACACCTTTATGGGGTTGACCATCAATGAGATGACCACCTTTGGGTTTATTATGGCTTTAGGCATTGTAGTAGATGATGCAGTGGTTGTAGGAGAGAGTATTTATTCCACCCGCCGCGAACATGGCGACACCATCAACAATACTATTATCGGCACTAAGAAAGTGGCTGCGCCCACTATTTTTGGAGTGTTGACCACAGTGGTTGCGTTTTTGTCTATTGCCGCGGTGGATGGGAAAATGGGCCAAGTTTATGCCCAGTTTGCCATGGTGGTCAGCATTTGTTTGCTACTGTCGTTGGTTGAATCTAAATGGATTCTTCCTAGCCATTTGGCTCATGTTAAAACCCAAGATACACCAAAGAAAAACCTGTGGTCTACCTTGCAAGGGGGCGCCGCTAATGGTTTGGAGTGGTTTAACCAACATGTTTACAGAAAAGTAATTACCCAAGCGCTTAATTTCCGCTATGCGGTGGTACTTGGTTTTATTGCATTGTTTATATTGGTGATTGGTATGCCAATGACCGGCGCGGTGCGAGTGGCATTTTTCCCTGATATTACTGGCGATACAGTAAGCGCAGAAGTGCGAATGTATAACGATGCCAGTTTTGGTCAAACTCAAACAAATCTATTGGCCTTAGAAAAACACGCGGTAACCGTGGATGAGTTGCTTAGTGCCCAACATTTACACAGTGAAGCGCCAGACACATATATTTCTAGCATTCAGGTGATCGCTGATGCTGATAAGTCGGGCACAGTGACCGTGGAACTGGCTACTGACGTCCCCTACAACGCTAATGAGTTTGCCGATTTATGGTTGGAAAAAGCCGGACAATTAGAGGGCACAAAAAAACTCAAGGTATTGTCTGCAAAAGAGATGGTAGACAACTTTAAAGTTGAGTTAAAAGCCAGTGATGAAGCGGTTTTGTTGGCGGCGGGTAAGGACTTTAAACAAGCCTTAACAGGCATAGAAGGCGTGAGCGGAATTGACGATAACCTAGATCTAGGTGAGCCCCAGTATCGCTTTGAGTTAAGTGAGCAAGGTCGAGCATTGGGTATGGATACTGCCAGTTTATCGAAGCAGGTCCTGCAATCTTTTGGTGGCGATATTGTACAGCGTTTCCAACGGGGTAAAGATGAAGTGAAAGTGCGTGTTCGCTACCCTGAAGAACAGCGACAAACCTTGGCTGATATTAAGCAGTCTAGCGTTCGCACTGCCGATGGTGCAGTTGTACCATTAGTGAGCGTAGCAAATGTGTATTCCGATTATCAGCAGTCAGAGATTACGCGTATTGATAATTTACGCGCGGTATATATTACTGCCGTGGTAGATAAAGAGGTGATTTCATCTAATGAATTGGTGAACAGTTTAGAGCGTAGTTTGGCGCAGGACTTACAAGCAAACTACCCCACACTTAAAATTGATTTTACTGGTGAAGCAGAGCAACAAAAAGAATCTACCGACTCTATGCAACATACCTTTGTATTAGCGTTGGTCGCTATATTTGCGCTACTGGCGATACCTTTAAAGTCTTATGTTCAGCCACTGATTATTATGGTGGTGATCCCCTTTGGTATTGTGGGTGCTATTCTTGGGCATTGGTTGAATGACCTAACAATCAGTATCTTATCTTTGAATGGTATTCTAGCCTTGAGTGGCGTAGTGGTGAACGACAGTTTGCTATTGGTATCGCGCTTTAATGAGTTGCTTAGCCAAGGAAAATTGTCGGTACGCGAAGCCATTAGCCAAGCCTGTAGTGGGCGCTTACGCGCGGTATTGCTGACCTCTATTACTACTTTTGCTGGTTTAGCTCCACTGTTAAGCGAAACGTCGATGCAGGCTCAGTTCTTAATACCAGCCGCCGCTGCCTTGGGTTACGGTATCTTGTTTGCTACGGTAATAACCTTGATACTTACGCCTTCTATGTTGTTGATTCAACATGATGCTAATCAAGGCCTTGCTAAGCTTAAGGGGCTGGTGTTTAAGCAGGCTTTAGTGCCAGCCAATTAGTGGCTTAGGTAAAATGTTTTCGAGGAAGAGGGGCGATGAGTAAAATCAATTTGCAGTTTTTACTAGTGGAAGATGATCTAGATTTAGCCACGGCTGTTATTGATTATCTTGAACTCGAAGACATTTTATGTGACCACGCTTCAAATGGCTTGTTGGGATTGAATCTGATTCATCAACATCATTACGATGTGGTTATTTTGGATCTGAACCTTCCCAAGATGGATGGCTTAGAAGTGTGTGAAAAGCTTCGAAATCAAGGCCTTGATGTGCCTATTCTGATGTTAACCGCTCGAGATAGACTCGACGACAAGTTAAAAGGCTTTTCAACTGGGGCTGATGACTACTTAGTTAAACCTTTTGCCATGGAAGAGCTAATAGCACGGGCGCAAGTATTGTCTCGGCGTCGCAGCGGAGAGGCGCACAAGCTAGTGGTAGCCGATTTGGAGTTGGATGTAAAAGCGCAAACAGCCGTTCGCAATCAACAGCTGTTGAAGCTCTCCCCAACCGGTATTAAATTACTAACAGTACTGATGCGTGAAAGCCCTAATCTAGTCACTCGAGAGCGCTTGATACAAAGTGTATGGGGCGATGAACAACCAGACAGTAATAGCTTAAAAGTACATATGTTTAATCTACGGAAGGCGGTAGATAGCCAGGCTGAGATTAAACTCATCCATACAATATCTGGTCAGGGATTTGCGCTAAAACAGGAACAACCGCAGTGAAAATAAATACCAGCATACGGCTCTACGTTATTGGAGCGATGTTTGTCACTGGCTCGTTAGTTATTATTGCCATGTCGGGCGTGGCAGTAAGCTACTTTTTTTCTGGTATGGATGTGGCCATGACGGAGTTAATTCGCTCACAAGCTTTTGAGCATGAAGTGAGTGATAACCACCCCGTTAACATGCAAGAACTTAGCATTGCCACGCGTTGGCAAGATCTCCCAGAAGACATTCAAAGCAGAATTGACCCCAGCGAAATCGAGCTTGGTCAGTTAAGTAAATTTATCGACGGCGTACCATTAATTTCGCCACCTAAAGTAGGCTATTTTGTTCTCAAGCTAGAGCGAGAGGGGGAAACCCGCTTCGCCTCGATAGTGTTGACCGAAGCCAGGCCTAGGCATCATGGAGAGCGCAAGTTACCCAATTTTTTCTACATTATATTCTATGCGCTGGCGGCGATTGTAATATTTGCAGGGATACTGATTATTCTCGCTTATCGTGTGTCTACACCAATACGATCGTTACGAGATTGGGCTAAGGGGCTTAACCAAGAGCAACTCAAACAGCCATTGCCTAGCTTTACCTACAGTGAGCTAGATGCTTTAGCTCAGATTATTCAGTCTAGCTTGAGTTCAGTGCAAGACAGTTTAGATAGAGAGCAGCGCTTTTTGGGTTACGCTAGTCATGAATTACGCACCCCTATTGCGGTAACGCGCAGTAACGCTGAGCTATTAGGCAAGATGATCGAACGTGATATTGACCCCAGTAAGCAGCAAGAGGTGCTGCGAAGAATAGAGCGGGCGGCGTTAACCATGACTAATTTAACCGACACTTTGTTGTGGTTAAATCGCCAAGAAGATAAAGCGCTACCGCAAGATGAAGTGCTACTAGGTGAATTGATAGAGCAAATAAATGGGGAGTTGAGTTATTTGCTGGTGGGTAAAGAGGTGAGCGTACACTTAGCGATAGATGCTACGCCAATCTCCTTGCCAATGGGCTTATGTAGAATTGTCATTAGCAACCTTATTCGTAATGCATTTCAACATACTTATTCAGGAGAAGTTAAGATTGAACAGCAGCAAGAAAAGCTGGTGATCATCAACCACAACTTGTCTGATGATACGCATAATGATGATTTGGGTTTTGGGCTGGGCTTAGAGCTAACCGAGCGCTTGATGAAGCAATATGGTTGGTACTATTTAAATCACGCTACAACTAATGGGCGAAGAGTTGAAGTGCACTTTAGTTCTTCTTCATGCTGCTAGTTTAGGTGTTGGCTCGTTTATAAACAAAACCCGCTAATTAGCGGGTTTTGTTGCTTGTTGATGGGCAATAAATAGATTATGAGCTGTATTGCACTGCGTTGGTATGTGGGTCTACATAACTGTCTTTAGCCGCAGTCAATTCAAAGTTACTCTTACGGCCGTGCTCTTCAAATATTTCTTCTAAGGCGAGTTTCTGTTGGGCATTGGTTTGCTCAAATCGTATATGCAGTTGTAGTTTCTGCTGCCCTTTTGTGGTTTTCTTCTCGATAATTTGACCGGCAATATCAAACTGTTTATTGCGGCCTTTGTGCAGATACGACAGGTTTAACACCAAGGGCTGATTGCTTTGTATTGGCAAATTACTTGGCACAATAACGCTTACACCTCCTAGGCTGATGTCTTGGGTTAAGCCTTGCGCCCGTTCTCGGCCTTGAGTCATTGTAAAATGCAAGCCAGTAGGTACTCGGGGGTGGCTGCGTTTCTCGTCTTGCTGTTTAGTTTCAGCTTTTAAATTGGTATCTAACGAGAAGCGTTGCAGTAAATCGGTAACGTTGTTCGCCACTTTGGCTAGTTGACCAGCTACCAAGGCAGACGTTTCTGACTTGTTGTGGCTTTCTTCGATGATTTCCTGCAGATCACTTTGAGTCTGCTTAAGAATACCTAATTGCTGGTTTTGGTTCTCAACTTGTTCATCAATGTTTTGCTGAGCCTCGGCCACCAATTGAATCTTCTCTGTCACCTCAATAATGCCTTGCTCGGTTTGTTGAGAGGTTTCGCGGCTCTGTTCCACCTTGCTGGTCACTTCACCCATGCTATTAACCACTTGCTTAACACCCTCTGTAAGCTGGGTAATAAGCTTAGAAATTTCATTGGTAGAGCTGCCTGTTCGCGCGGCTAAATTGCGTACTTCGTCAGCCACAACCGCAAAGCCGCGGCCTTGTTCGCCAGCACGTGCTGCCTCAATGGCGGCATTTAAAGCCAGTAAGTTAGTTTGGTCTGCAATGCCTCGAATAGAATCTACAATACCGTACACTTCTTCAGCGGTGCCACTTAGCTCTTGAATAAAACTACTGGCTCGCGTGGTTTCTTCAGAAGTGGTGGTCATCATCGAGATGTTTTGTCCCACGAGTGCAGAGGCGTTAGTGGACAGCTGATTACACTGAGTGACCATGGTTAGGGTTTCGGCGGCAATTTCACTGAGGCGTGATGTTGATTCTTCAAGCGTTTGCGAATTTTCATACATGTTACTAAAGCGCTGTTGTTCGTTTCTATTCGCTTGGCTTATTTGGGTAGATAGCTCTGATACTTGGTTAGATGACAAATTAATATTGCTAGAGGCTTGTTGAATTTCACCTAGCGCTTCTTGCAGTGACTGGCGCATCAACTCAATGTGATGGGCTAACATTCCAAGCTCATTTTTGCTGATGATATTGTTGAGCTCAGGATCAGATTTTAAGTCACCGCGGCTAATTTTTCGACTAATAGCAACTAAGGAGTTTACCGGAACGGTGGTATCTCTAATCACTACCCACGCCACTATTGAACTTAATAACACCATGACTAGCGCCAGACCAATGCTGTTGTTCACTAGACTATTGAGTTTGTGTTCAGCGTAATCGGCGTAAATCAATACGGCTTTGTTCATTGCAGCCATGCTTTTATGGTTGGCTGCAAGAAAGGCTTCGGCATTTTGCGTTGAGGGGTTTTGTTGCAAGCTGGCGGCAGCACTAAGCTGCGTTTTCCATAAAGAATCAACTTGGCGTAGCTGGTCAACAAACGGCTGGTGGTTAGGCCGAGGCAGCTCTATTGCGTTTGTCATGCCTATATCGGAGAAGGTTCGGCCACCTTGTTGCAAGGCTTTAAGTGATTGTTGATAAAGGGCCACGGTTTTGTCTGCGGCCAATAAACCGGGTAACTGTTGGTCTTTTTGAGTGCTTCTAAACAACTCTTCAGCAGAGAATTTTTTGGTTAGCATTCGCTGGCGACCAGCAACATTCACTATTAAGGCGTCCGCGTGATTTTGTTTTAGTGAACTGGTTACTAGAATCACTTCACCTAACATGGCTGCAGCGAGTAGCACTGGCAATACAAATAATTTCTTGCGAATCGAGATCGAGCTAAGCATAGTTGCTATCCCTGCAAATTAATAACTTAGTCATTATAGTGCATCTTATTCATAATATTAATAATACTATCGGATAGCATGACCTTACTCACTGCGCTGCTTGGCAACCGCTCAGTTTAACGCCATGCAAAGGGTGCGGATTCGTCGGTTAGCTCGCTTTTGCTTGTTTGGCTCGTAATAGGTGCAAGGGATTGCCTTTAGTGAAGACCAACAAGTTACCCAGCAGCACAGTAGCCACACCCATTAGCGCAAGCGGTGTCCATTGGTAGCCTTCAAACAGGGTGGATAAACCCAAGGCAACCACTGGAAACAAAACCGTAGCATAGGCGGCTTTTTGTGGCCCTAGGCGGCCCACTAGCACTAAATAAAAGCTAAAACCAAGTACTGATCCTACAATGGCGAGATATAGCAAACTACCTAGGTACAAGGGCTCGGTGCTAAAAGCAAAATCTTCACCACTGAACAAACCCCATAACAGCAACAACATTGCACCGTAAGCCATGCCATAACCATTCACCGACAATACCGACAGGCCTTGTTTTTGTTGCTT
This sequence comes from Agarivorans sp. 1_MG-2023, assembly GCF_030548385.1. Classification (NCBI taxonomy): domain Bacteria; kingdom Pseudomonadati; phylum Pseudomonadota; class Gammaproteobacteria; order Alteromonadales; family Alteromonadaceae; genus Agarivorans; species Agarivorans sp. 1_MG-2023. The sequence goes on from NZ_JAUOSJ010000003.1 coordinate 79,674, forward strand.
AGCCGACAGCATATTGCCTAAGGAGAAACAGTAAGTGCCCGCTAGTGCCATTAATAAGCCCATGAGCTGTTGGCTGGCGGTATCACTTTGGCGCATATCTGGGTAGAACAGCAATACAATGCCGCTAATGCCTAGTACCCCGCCACTGATTAAACGTAAGCTGGGCTTTTGGCCATGAAATAGCCAGCTATTGGCCATGTTCATAATGGTCGCAATAGAGAAAATAATGGAGATGAGCCCACTAGGGATGTATTGAGCTGCGTGGTAAAACAACATGAAGTTACAGCTAAACAAGCATAAACCTAGCAGTAAACAGCTTAGGTGCTGTTTAAGGTTAAGTGTTTGTAAGCGGCGGCTTAATACTAGAAACACCATTAATACCAACGCGGCAATGGCAAAACGGTACATAATGGAGTTTGCGATGGGAACATCGCCAATTTGATAGGCAATGGCTAACCAAGTGGTGCCCCAAATAAACACTGTGGCGATGTAGATAAACGCAATCATGCCAACACTCCTTGTTCACTCGTTAAACGAGAATGACTAAAAGTGTAGTGTCTCAAGCTTAGGCTGAGAAGTATTACAAACGCTTGCTATGAATGGCGCTTTTTATAGATTCTTGCGGTTTACTTAGAAACGTTAAGAAGACAAGATGTCTTTGGTTAGCTTTAAGCGGTGTTTGCCACGGCTAGCTTTGGTTTCTAGGTAGTAGTGGTTGTCTACTTTACGGTAAACACCAGTGCTTTCTAGCTCGGTAACCTTAATGCCATTTTCTTCAAGCGCGGTTTGTTTACGCGGATTGTTACTCAACAACTTAAGCTGCGATACGCCCATTGCTTTAAGCATTTGTGCGGCTTCGCTAAAGTCACGTAAGTCGTCGTCAAAACCCAGTTGGTTATTGGCTGAGTAGGTGTCTATACCTTTGATTTGCAACTGGTAAGCGTCCAGCTTGTTGTATAAACCAATGCCGCGGCCTTCTTGGCGCATATATAAAATAATGCCGCCTTGTTCAGCCATTTTCTCAATGGCTTCATTGAGCTGTTCACCACAATCACACCGTGATGAACCAAATACATCACCGGTTAAACACTCTGAATGAATGCGTACTAAAGGTGTGGTTTGTTGGCTATCGGCATTTTTGAATACCAAGGCTACGTGTTCTTTGTCGCTATTAAGTGCGGTAAATGACAGCATTTCAGCAGGAATATCACTACGTCGGCCCACCTGAAAGGGGACTCGAGTGCGAATACTGCTAGGGTTTTCTGATTGCTTCATTTATGCGCTCCATTACAACTGCCTATGGCGAGGGCGAAGTGTATAAATTCATTATACCAAATGCAAAGCATTCCTAAGTGGAAAACTCCTCGCCCTAATTTAAGTTGATTTAAAATGCCTCGTCTACGTTGAAATAGAAGCCTCTTTCACCGTCGCCAAAGCCCATATCTAAGCGCAAGTTAACGCGGCTTTTTACTTCAAAGCGATACCCAAAACCTGCGTTTGGTAAGATTTCTTGGGAGCTGAATTGTTCAACCTCTGGCGCTACTGCGCCTGCACCTAGCCAAAATACCATGCCATGTCGGCCGGGCAGGTCCCAACGGTATTCGGCTTGGCTCATGAGCATTTGTTTGTCGCGATAGCGGCCAGTGGCATAGCCGCGCAGGGCTGAACCGCCACCCACAGTAGACAACATATGCCAGGGCACGTCACCGTTGGTGAAGCTGCTTTTAAATTGCCAAGCAAATACGCTATCCCTTGGGCCCATCTGTAGGTATTCGCTGTAGTTAAGGTTTAAGGTGCGAAAACTTTCACTGCTGCCAAAAGAAGGGTGGTAAAAGCCAGCATCTAGTTCTATCAAACGCCCGTTGTAAGGATTCCTCACCACGTCGCGCGTATCGTAGTTGCCTTTAAAGGTTAATCCCACCGCAGTGGAACTTTCATCAAGTATCGAGCTATCAACCAAGCTATCGTTGGTCTCAATGTTATTGGCCTTGGCGTAACTAAAATCAAAACCGCCACCAATAAATGACGAATCCGCCACCCGTTTTAACAAGGTGGGGCGCACTGAAAACTGACGATGATTGAAGTCGACCTTGTTATCACTTTGGTGATTTTCTTGATAACCCACACCATAAAACACGTCGGGAGCGTCGGCGATTTCTGCATCAACATAGAGCCGCCATTGGTCTTCTTTTAAGAAGCTGCGATTATCAATCACCACGCCGATAGAACCGTTTATTGAGGCAAAGCCGTTAATCACCAATGACGAGGTTTGGCTAACCTGATCATCTTTATCGACTTGATATAAACCAATTGCCGATATCCCCACACCCAAAGACATTTCTGGGTTGTAAAAGGGACCTGGCAACACGCTAAAGTCGATGGGTTTAGTGTCGTCATAACCGCCATCTGCGCCAAGTTTATCCAATATATTGTCTACCCAGCTAGGCTCGCTATTCTCTTGTTCGCTGGGTTCCAGCATGTCTGATGCGCTTACCACACCAGTAAAGCCGAATAAGACAATTAGCGTTAGATTACGCAATGGCTTCATTTAGTTGACGGTTCCTTGGTCGAAGTGAGCTTGTAGCTCTATTTCATCCTGTAGCTGATTAAAATGACTAATCGCTAAAAATTTACGGTTACTAAAGCCACTTTGCCAAAGGTGTTTAGGAATATGGCTAAAGCTGCCTTGGAATTTGGGTGCCACTGTTAGCCACTGCTGAGCAACCCCGGCTAGATCAATACCATAAACTGTGGCTGGCAGTGAAAGAGGTAAGGGGCTTAGGCGCTTAGCGTAAAGAGGCGCTAATAGTGGCCAGCTTTCATCCGCTTGGGCTAAGGCCTGTGGCACGATGTAAGGCGCTTGTTGCTTGCCCAATTGGTAGTGACGTTTTAACAGCATAAATTTACTGGGTAGGGCGATATTTGAGTCCCACCAATGTCCATCTATAGCATCAAAAAAGGCATTGGTTTGCGCTTTAGAAACCGGGTGTAACTGGGTAATAGAGGCCGATAGCCATTGTGTCATGTGCTGGTTGTATAGCTCGCGACTCATGACTAGGTTGTTCATTATCAAGGCCAAACCTATTTTTGCGCCAAGCATATTCGAATAAAGATCTTCGGGTGAGTAGGCAGACACCGTTTCAGACCACGGTTTCCAGCTGCGATAGCCATGCCATTGAGCAATTTCATGGGCCTCCGCCATTGAGTAAGCCATACGAGCCGCCAGCTGTGCCGCTAGCTCTAGGCGTTGCTGTGGACTTAGCTGGTCGATTGAAAAAGCCTGGAAACGTAACTCACGAGGGCCAATCTCAGGCGGCAGCTCAATACTAAAAGCTTGGCCAAGCTGCGGGTAAATGCGTTGGAACAGCGCCACGGTGTTGTCGGCGGTATCTCGCACGTGCGCTAAGTCAATAAAACCGCCGCGTAGGGTATAGATTTGGCCGTTGTTTTCACCGTGTCTGCGGCCGTTAGGCTCGCCACGTTGCAAGCTCCAAGTACCGGCCTCGTATGCGTGTGGGCCTATTTCATCCAGCGATAAAGTATTAGCGTAGCGAAACATAGGCACTTGTATACTGCCTACTTTCACTTTGTGGTTGTTGCCAAATGCGCAGCAGGGGCGCACGTCTTCAGGCATTCTCGCTAAGCTAAATTGCAGAGGCGTTTGCTGGCTAAGTACCACCATATCTGGCTGTTCAGTTAAGGCTGCAGCTACGGCATCATCACTAGGGTGGTTGCGGCTTTGCCAGTCACTAGACGAGCAAGCGCTAAGCGTACTCAACAGGAGCAAAGTAATCAGCGTTGTAAGGCGCTGCTGGGCTGCGATGGCAAGCCTATTAATAAAGTTTGGCATTATTGAATAAATAACTCGATAGCTTGGCTAACTGTGGCAGGGTGCTCATTGCTAATGTTATGAGGCGCTTCAGGAATCACCACCATGGGGGCATCCAAATAGCGGGATAATTGCTTGCCTTGCTCCAGCGGAAATACGCGGTCATTTTCACCCCAAACTAATAGGGTGGGTGGCATTAATTTGGGATCGACTTGCGGCGCGAGCTGATCGCGATAGCTGGGTAAGCTATCAATCAGTTGGCGCTTTTGCTCTTGCCAAAGGGCGAAATAGCGTTGATAGATTTGCTCATCAATGGCGTGTGGCAATGGAGGGAAACGGGTGAATACGCCTTCGAATAAGTGGCGCATTTGTTGGCGGTTTTCCGGCACAAAAATGTCTGCTGGTTGCTCGCGGTCAAAACGTTGGCTTAACTCTGCTAAGTTTTGGTCACTAATAAAAGTGCCAGGGCTGGCAAGTATCACCGCCTTCTCAATACCTTGTTGGTTTGCCATCATGTCGTAAGCCACTAAGCCGCCGTAGGAAATGCCTACCAAGCAGTAGTGTTCAACCCGCAGCTGGCTGAGCAGTTGATTTACTGCTGCGCGCTGGGTGGTGATGTTAGCGGTGCCTTGGCTGAATGAGTCACCAAACCATGCTAAATCGGGAGCAATAATGGTGTAGTGCTGGCTAAGCTCTAGCATCATGGGTAGCCAAGTGGTAGTAGCGGTGCCGCCAAAACCATGCAGCATCACTAAGGGTTTACCCTGACCACCTACCCAGTAACGCAGTTCTCCGCCTTCGGCTAGGTGCAGCTCACTTTGGGTGAACCCCGCCTTGTTAAGCTGTGAGTTATCAAGTTGTTCTTTCACTGACAAAGCCGAGCAGCCGCTCAAGCTCACTGCCAGCAATACAGTGAGTAACCAGGGTTTTAGCTGAGCTAAGTATGTCACTAGAAACGGTATCCTAAGCCCAGCATAAAGCTACTGCGCTTGCCAAAACCGACTTCGAGTAAGGCATCAACATGTTCTGTGAGTGACATTTGCCCACCAATCAGTGCATTCCAACGCTCTTCTAAGTGCTGGGTTACGGTAAACTTACCGCCAGAGGGCAGTGGCGGTGGCAGGTTAATGCCTATGTCATCTAAGTTACCGCTAAAGGTTTGCTCTACGTTTTGATACATTGCGCCACCCCAAACCTGGATGTCGCGGCCGCCTGTTTCCCAGCGGTATCCCACTCGTGGAGTCACTACAATAGTGCTAATCTCACCGTCAAGTATGTCTAAATCGGTATTGGTGTAGTTCACATCGAGTAAGGCAAACCAATTGTCTATACCACCAACCAAGGTGGTACCTGCGCCATAGGTAATACCACTAAACTCAAGATTAAAATCAAAGGCCGGGCCGATAGGATTTCCTGCCAGATTCACCTGTACGTTGGCAACACTGCTGCCTTTGGTTTGGCCTAATAGCCCATATACATTGAGGAATGGCAGTACCCAAACATCACCACGTAGGGTGAGCGTTTCCGATTCTTGAATAGCGTGGCTACCATCAACGCCCACTAAGTTATCAATAACATCACCTAAACCAGAAAACGCTACGCTATCTACTATTAGTGGCTGCGACATGCTCATGTAATTAATGCTAAAGCCATAAGGCTTTGGCAATTTATGACCTAAATCGATGGCTTCTTGCGCCCAAATAGGAAAGTAAGCATCGTATTGCTCGGCTTCAGGAGTGGGTTCTAACACGCTTTCCGCAACGCTTAGTAATGGGGATAGCAAGGCCGCAGCAATAAGGCTGCGCAACAAGTTGAGCATTTTCATTTACAAGTGAGTCTCAAATAACACGTTAATAAAACTAAGCAGCGATCGCCAAAGTCACCTTGCGAGCAAAGTGTTTACGTCCGTGTTGTTTGGAGGGTGGTGCGTTGATAGGTTCGCGCACAACAGATCCTGAAAGGCTTACAGGTTCTTTGCTTAAAAATAAGTCGGCAAATGGTATTTAAGTTCAAATCCGATTGCAAGTAATTACTCTAATTGTTGGTTTTGCATTCTTGGCGTTAAAGATTATGATGGATATCACATTAATATGCGGCGCTAACCATAAGGAGATGGGATGCCAAACCACAAGACCCACCATCAACTTATTCAACATAGTCACGTATTTGAACGTTTAAATAATGCTCGAGCGGTACTGCACAATAGCGTTAATTTAGGTGAGCAGCTGGGTTTTGCTCGTTGGTCGAACTGTGACGACCGTACCTCTTACCTAAAGCCTGAGCATCATACCTTGAGTGTTTACTTATCTGGCGGTTACCGCACTAAACGGGTGTTCGGTAAACAACAGCTAGCTGGTGGGGCACCTGGAAAACTGTGCTTAATGCCTGCAGGGCACGAGTCTCACTGGCAAGTTGACGGCGAGTTGGGCTTTGTTCATCTGTATTTTAGTGACCTTGATCTAAGCCGCAGTGTGGAGCAAGTGTGGAATAAAGGAGCCAGCCAAATACAGCTGCAAGATAAAACCTTTATCGACGACCCCGCAGTAAACAGCCTAATTCAGCAATGGGCCTTAAACCTTAATTGGCAAGATAGCGGCGATCGGCTTGCTTTGGACCAAGTGAGCCAATTGCTGCTTGGTCATATTGTTAAACATTACGTTGATAAAGCACTGCCAAGTTTGGTCATCAAAGGTGGATTAGCGCCTTTTCAATTACAGCGCTGTAAAGACTATATAGAAGCCCACCTAGCCGAAAACATAAGCCTTAATCACCTGGCGCAGTTAGTGGATCTCAGTGACTACCATTTTGCGCGAATGTTTAAACAAAGTAGCGGGCTTAGCCCACATCAATATTTAAGTACACGCCGAGTAGCAAGGGCTAAGCGCTTATTGTTAAATGAAGAGTTGAGTTTGGCTGAGATTGCCTATCAAGTGGGGTTTTCTTCGCAGGCGCATTTTAGCGCCCGCTTTAAGCAGCTTACCGGCCTTAGTCCAAAGGCATATCGACTATCCAGACTTGGTAAGTAGCTAGGTTTAAATAATGACCGGAAAGTCTTGTTCTGGATGGCGTAAAATCTGTGCTTGGTAATCAAATACTTGATGAATATTTGCTTGGGTGAGTACTTTTTCTGGCTCGCCATCGGCACACATTTCACCGTGTTTTAGCAACAAAATTCGTTGGCAGTAGCGCGACGCTAAGTTGAGATCGTGCACCACACTAATTACCGTTGCCCCTTGTTGACTCAATTTTGAAGCATGCTCCATAAGCACTTGCTGGTGGCTTAAATCTAAGGCACTGGTGGGCTCATCGAGCAGCAATATTTGTTGCTCCACTGGGGTAGTCGCCAGCTGCGCGGTGACTCGCGCATAGTGAACTCGCTGTTTCTCGCCTCCAGAAAGCTGCGGGTAGGGCGTATCGCGGTAATGCCAAATATCCATCAGTTCTAATTGCTGCTTAACCACCACTTGCTGCTGTTGATAGCTAAGCTTGCTGTTCAGTAAACCTAGCGCCACTACTTCACTCACGCTAAATGCAAAGCTGAGTTCAGAGCTTTGCGGTAGCACTGCCAAGTGGCGGCTTAGTTCGGGTTTATCCCAGGCTTCACGCTGTTGGCCAAGAATATTTATCTCGCCGCCGTGTTGTTTTCTATCACCACAAATCAATTTAAGTAGCGAGCTTTTACCAGCGCCGTTTGCGCCTAACAACGCCGTATGTTGGCCGGCATGAAAGTTCACCGACAAATCACTAAATAGCTGCTTTGAACCTAAAGATAACTGAATATTACTGAGTTGAATGCTGTTTGAATTGCTCATACTGTTTCCTAGGCTATCCGTTGGCGTTGCTGCAATAGCAAGAAGATGAAAAACGGTGCGCCAACTAGCGCGGTAACAATGCCTACTGGCAATTCGGCTGGGCTTATCACTAAGCGTGAAATCAGGTCAGCCAGCAATAGCAAGGCAGCGCCCAATAAGGCACTAAAAGGAATTAAACGTTGATGGTTCGGCCCCATTAACATGCGAACCAAATGCGGCACCACTAAGCCAACAAAGCCGATTAAACCCGAAACAGAAACGGCTATGCCCACCCCTAAAGCAGTGAAAAAGATCAATTGGCTTTTTAACTGCTGCACTTTAATGCCTAAATGGCCTGCTTCGGCTTCGCCCAGTAGTAACGCATTCAAAGCCTTGGCTTTGCGCATAAACACCACACACAAAATAACTAGCGTGACAGAAGCCAGCGCAATGTTGCTCCAGGTTGCGCCGGCTAACGATCCCATTTGCCATAGGCTTAAATCTCTTAGCATTTGGTCGTTAGCCAAATAGCTGAGTAGGCCAATACCGGCACCGCTTAAGGCGCCAATGGCAATACCTGCTAATAACATCATTACCACCGAGGTTCCGTTAGGCGTGGTGCCTAAACGGTAAACTAAAATGGTGGTCACAAAGCCGCCGATAAAGGCAAAGAGGGGGATGGCTAGGGCGCTAACAAATTCAGGTAATTGCCAATCTAGCAAACCAATTAACACAATGGCCACCGCCGCGCCTGCTGCGCTGCCACTTGATACACCAATAATGCCGGGGTCAGCTAAAGGGTTACGAAATAAGCCCTGCATTACCGCGCCACACATGGCTAATATTGCGCCAACAGCAATGCATAATAAGGTGCGCGGCAAACGAATACCGGTCACCACTAATTGGTAATGCGCAGGGGCGTCGCTAGCAAACTCAAAAGGTAATAGCGCCACTAAGGCATCGCTCACGGGAATGCTCATTGGCCCTTGGGTAACCGATAGTAAAGCTGTGGCGAGTAACAGCAATAAAGCCGCGGGCATTAGCCAACCGGAAAACACTGAGCCATTGGCTGATTGTGGAGAAAACAAAGACATTAACAAAACCTATTAAAGCACCAGTAGCGGTTAAGCTGCTGGTTAAAATCACTTTTAATTCAAGCTAGCGCTTAAACGAGAAATCTAATTATTGTAAGCGCTGAGTGAGTCGCACCGCTTCATCTATGCTTGCCAAGCCTAAGCCACCCACCAAAGCATGTCCATCAATAGCAAAAATCGCTTTATTTTTTCCGGCTGGTGTCGCGGCTAGAACGGGGAAGCTGCTTAACACACCATCTACGCCACCTAGCATCTCCAAGCTTCGTTGGCTAAATAACAATAGCTCTGGTTGCATCGATAAAATCGCCTCATCAGACAAAGGTTTATAGCTGTTGATATGTGGTTTGGCTAAGTTTACCGCACCGGCCAGTTCCATAATGCTATTGGCGGTGGTCTCGCTGCCTGCCGCAACTAGCTTTTTGGCGTCATGGCTTAAAAAGAATAAAGTATTAGCAGCTTTAGCTGTTTGAGCTTGCTGTTCTAGCTGGTTTAACTGGCTGTTTAACTGAGCTTGTAAGTCCTCACCTTGTTGTGGGTGTCCCATTAATTCCGCCAATTGTTTAATGCGCAGTTGTAGGCTCTCAATGGTAGATTGGCTATTGAGCTTATGCACCGCAATACCGGCTTGTTGCAGCTGAGCAATACTGCTATCTGGGCCCATTTCGTCACTACCAATAATGCTGTCTGGTGATAGTGCTAATAGCCCTTCGGCGCTTAATCGGCGGTGATAGCCCACTACCGGCAGCGCCATATCGCCTGGTAATTCACTGGTAGAATCTACTGCAATTAGCTGCTGCTGGGCGTTTAAGGCCACAATGATCTCAGTAATATTGGCACCAGCACTGACCACTCGCTGCAGCGGCTCTGCTTGCACGCTAGGGCTGATAAGCAAATTAAGGCCAACAAAGGCAGAAGCTAAAAACGAGGCGTGGCGCTTAATCATGATTCTTTATCCATTAAAATTTGAGTGGTCTCAATGTTCTGTTGCTGTAATAGCTCCAGCATTTTTAATAAGTGCTCTACTGGCACTTGGCGCTCGCTGGCCAAGCTAACAGTGGGTTTATCTTGGTCATTAGTTTGCAGCAGCAGGGCAGATTCAAACTCATTAAAGTGTTGATAGCGTTGCTCGCCCAACCCCCAAATAGGATTGCTTTGAAACAAACTTAACTGAATGCTTGCAGGCTCGGTGGCTAGGCTTGTTTGGCCTTGCTCGGTAGTCGGCAAATCCATATCCATTTGATACACCCGCGAGTTGGCAGTGAGTAGCAAAAACACCAATACAATAAAAATGATATCTAACAAGGCGGTTAAGTCGGGCACCATGCTAAAGCTGTTGTGCTGTTCTTCTACGCGGATCATGCAGGCGCTTGCTCTAGCTTAGGTTCAGCCGCTGTAGGGTGAAATGCTGATAAAGTACGTGCATCATCGGCTAGGGTATTCACCCCTTCAATCATCAGGTTTGCTTGGTTAATAATGGTTTCTAGCTCATGAATAATTCGCTCTTTCCACAAACTTAAGCCGTGGGCAAAGGCTAGCGCTGGCACGGTCACTAATAAACCGGCAGCGGTGGTATACATGGCGGTTCCCAAACCTTGCGACAAGGTAGCGGGGTTAACTGCTTGCTCGCTAGTCGCCAAGGCATCAAACATTTCGATTAAACCCAGCACGGTACCGAGCAGGCCAAGTAGTGGGCTAATTAAGGCCAAAATGTGTAAGGCTTTTAAGCCTCGTGCTAGCTTTTGTTGCTGTTGGCGTAACCATACGGCGGCTATTTCTTCGCGCAGGGCTTTGTTTTGATTTTTGTGCACTAGCAATAAGCAAATAGCCTTTCGGGCTAAGCTATTAGAGCTAGAGAAACATTGTTTGTTGTCTTTCTTGCAGCTGCCTTTCTCGCTAGTTAACAAGTGTGTTGCTTGTTTTAACCAGTCTCGTTTGTGGTTGCTTATGTGGGTATAAGCAAGACTTACGATTCGCTCAATAATAATGGCGCAGGCCAGCACCGAACAAAATACAATCGGCCAGCGTAAGTCGCCTAGCTGCTCGGCGGTAATAATATTGCTAACAGCGCTTAGCTGGTCGTTAGAGAGGTTTTGCATAGGGTTAACTCAACTTAAATCGAATAGGAATAAGGGCGCGAGAGGCCTGTGCTTGGCCGTCTACCATTAGCGCTTTAAAGCGCCACTTTTTTACCGCTTTAAGGGCGGCTTTATCTAAGCTTTTCACCCCAGAGCTGGCGTTAATTTCTCGTTTGGTTTGTTGGCCTTTAGGGTCAAGCCATACTTCAACCATTACTGTACCTTCTAAACCGCGCTTTTTAGCGAGGCGAGGATATACCGGTGCGGTAGGCGGTTTAGCAAAGCGCGGTTGGCTGTTTAAGCGAGGCTGCTGAGCCAAACCAGAATCCACTTCAACCTTACTGTTTACTTGGCTAGCGGCGGCAGGCGCAGGGTTTAGCTTTTCAGTAACAGGCTCGAGCTTATCATCTGGCTTTGCTGCGAGCTCAAGGGGTTTTGCCAACGTCTTTTCAACTTGTTCCTGTTGCGTCGGTTGGGTTGGAGAGGGCGCTGGTTTAGGGCTTGATTTGGCAATTTGGCTTTCACGTTTACTGTCCTTGGCAACAGGAGGCGCTATTGGTTGTTTTACAGGCGCAGGCTTAAGTGGTTGGGTGTTTACGGTTTCCACTGGCGCTACGGTAGGCTCTGGTTGTACTGCTGGCGCAGGTTCAATAGGAGCCGGTTCTGGCACTAGCTCTTTTGGCTCTGCGGCAGGTGCAGCAACAGCGGTACTAATAGCCACAATACTCAAACTTGGCGCAGCGTTTTGCCCGCCTGCACTTAAGCTTATTTCTCTAGGTTCGGGCTGCTTGTAGATAAAGTAGCCATGAATAGCCGCCGAAATAAGCACGGCCAAACTAAGCTTCCCCATTTTTTGCCCTTACACGGTTAATTCTTAAAAACTGCGCTTAGAATAATGGCAAATAAAAAATAAGTAAATACAAATGATAATGATTTGCATTTGATTTGAGGCTGAGTTAAGGTAATTTCATCTTTAGTTCTTCAGCTTTACGCTGGTGAAGACGCAAGTAGTAACGGTAGATAGGAGAGTTAAATGGCATTAACGCTAGCCGAAGTGGTAGAGCAACATAGCGAAATGAGTGTGGCTCAATTGGCAGAAAAAGCGCAATGCAGTGAAGCCGAAGTGGTAGAGCAACTTCCCCAAGAATGGGCGTGTTGGTTACCTAACGAACAGCTTCAATGGCTAATGTACGACTTACCCAGTTGGGGGCCATTAACCACCATTATTCAAGTGGCAGGCTCGGTATTTGAAATAAAGGATAATTTTCCAAGTGGTAAGCCTGGTCATGGTTATTACAATTTAATGGATAAACAAAGCCACCTACATGGCCACTTAAAGCTTGAAAATATTGCTAGCATTGCCTTAGTGAGCAAGCCTTTGCGCGGTGTAGAAAGCTACTGTTTCCAGTTTTTTGATGATAATGGCGCCACAATATTCAAGATTTACCTAGGCCGAGATCGCAAACGCGTTTTATTGCCGCAGCAGGTAGAGCGTTTTGAATTATTGAAACAGAAAATGGCACTAACGGAACTAGAGAACCAACAGTAATGATTGATAAAAAAGAACGCTTGGCATCACGCCTTGGCCCAGAAATCGCCGAATTTATTGCTAAGCAGCAGAGCATATTAATTGCGTCTATGGGTGAAGATGGTTTTCCACACAGCTCATACTCGCCGTTTATTAGCTACCAAGGCGCGTTTTACATATTGATTAGCGATATATCTAAACATGCTGATTACCTGCGCGCCCATAACAAAGCGGCAGTAATGCTTATTGCCGACGAAGCCGATACCAAGCAAATTTATGCGCGCAAACGCTTAAGTTACGACGTAATAGCTAAGCAAGTCGAAGACGAACCACGTGAGCAAGTATTGGATTTACTTGAGCAGCGCCATGGCGAAATAGTGGGCAACTTACGCCAACTCGCCGATTTTAAATTATTCGCATTAACGCCAGTAAAAGGGCGTTATGTAAAAGGATTTGGTCAAGCCTTTGATATTCAAGGTCTTGATGATGTCGATTTTGTGCACTTGAAGGAAGGGCATAAAAAGCGAGCTTAAGGGCTCGTGGGTTTACACCCGTTGGGACTTAGCTGTCCTTGTACGTAAGTACTCTCTCCACACTCAGCGCAAGCTGAAACCTTGGGTCTTATTTGACTGTAGCTGCACTAGTATTGGTGCAGCTTTTTTTATGCCTTTGAAACAAGAGTTTATCGATGAATTGCACTAATTAAGCAGACCGCTCACTCAGCTTTTGACTGGTGTGAGCTAAAAATCTCGCTTGGTAGAAGGTATGCTGAATGCGATCGAAAATGGCTATATTAGAGTTAACGCCCCAATTTGTGCGACGGAGTGGAATGGCGGCTTTTTTGCGTGTTTTTACAAACAAAGTGACAGCTCAAGGAGTTCCATAAAGTTACTTGGTTATACGCTCTCATTGAAGAACAACTCCGTTAACTCATTAAGCGCAACGCTCTGAAAGTCTTTTAGGTCTGAACGCTCAATGTTATCAAGAAAACTTTTAGATTCAGTAAAGTCCTCATCTGTCACAAAGAAATCTTTTTCATGTAATAAGTCTAGGGCAATCGCACTAGCTTCGAAGTTACCGCCAATAGCAATTCGTATCAGTGGTAGAAATAGCTCTCGACAATCCATTACCTCTAAGGCATATAGCATTGTACCGATAGATTTTGAGTTATCTGGATTAATAATTGCACTGATAAGCGGACCAACAGCGCGTTGGTCACCCAAATCTCTCAAGGCAAGAGCTGCTTTGTTTCTGATTTTTGGATCTTTAGACTTCAAATCATTAAGTGCGTTTTTAAATGTATTCATCGAACCCTTTTAGCGTATAACGCTTTGTTATGCCTGTTTAATACGCATATGCTTCATCGTCTTGGTTTCAAGGTGTTTGAACTGACCGTGTGCACCTTTTATCTCTCTAATAGAATTAGCCAAACTATTTTCAGTTAAATAGACATCTACATAAGGTAGAGCTGAACTAATTAGAATATCCGACAAGTCGGATGATTCTCCCTTGCGAGTTGGATGAGCGAATTTGTAGTGGTAGATGTAGCTCTTACTAACCTGTGAAGGGAATTTATTAACATTCAAAGCAGTGTTGCTAGTTTGGAGATCCTTACAGAATGTTGGTGCTGCTTTGGCAATGAACTCGAAGGCTGCAAGTTCAACACTGCTTCTGATTGCTTTTTTGTCCGATATTGTTTGACCGCAAAGATAACCAATTTTTTTGCTATTTTTGATTTCAGAGAAAGCGTATTTTTCATTAGCCTTATACCTCTTGCTCGATACCTTGCTAACATAGCTTTTAATTAAAGCTTTAAGACTGCGCGCAGAAAAACTCGATAGTGGAACCGACACGTCCTCTAGAGATGTGAGAGCATCAGAGTAATAGTTTTGAGCCTCTTTAGTTATGATTTCCTCCTCACTTGAAAGCAATAGTGAAGGCAAAGTAGAAAAAGTGGCAATAAAGTCGTCAAAGCAATCGTCTTGGGATATCTCCCATATACTCACAGGGGAGAAAACAAACAGGCCATCAGATAGCACCATATTAATTAGATTAGATCCAAATGACTCTCTTTCTTTAAACATCTGGATAATAAAGTTGGAATCTATTAAGTAGCACTTATAGTTTTGATTTTTTACTCTGATCACTAACGTATCTTATATCAGTCATAACAATTATATTTTGCGACCTTGCAAGTTAGCCTACCTGCCAAAGTAGGAGGTGGTCATGTATCGGCACACTAGCAAGTATCAAATAAGTGTTTAACAATCATACAGTAAGCAGACTCAAAATAAATCAGAGCTAGATCAAGCTCACTACTGGTATAAGTCACTCACTGAGATGCGTCGATTTATCGAGCTTCCTTGCCTTTGATAATTGCTCGTTATGCGAATGCCGCCTTCAGTATTTTCGCTTGTTGCTCAAATAACGCATAGTCAGATTTAGAGTAAGAACTGGCAACATTTATCCACTGAACTCCTGTTTCATCTATATGACGAAACTCAATTTGTAATGCATATTTTGAACAACGATACAGACCAAACACCAAACCTATAATTGTTAAGGAGATGACTAAAACTTTTAACCAAATTGGTGAACTCTCTAGGCTTGGAATGGCAAGCCAAACGGCTCCAGAGAAAATAAATAGCCAAAAGGTGATTTGCCCCAAATTATCGAGCAAGCCTAGTTTTTTAACTCTCACATTATTTATTTTTGATAAAGGATATGAGTCTATTTTAAAGCTAAACTCTTCTTGGCTCCGTTGAAAATCTGCTTCCTTGTACATAACTCCCTCTTTAGTTAACGCCTTACAAAAAATAGATTACCATTTTTACTTATTTAAATCAGTCGCCTAACGTTAAAAATAACCTAATAGTCAATAGTGATTGCGTCTGTCGAACACTGGCTGGAAGTAAGGCATTTTGTTTTTGGGTTATCATGCCAATGAGTAAACAACTAACTCCACTTAAGGTATCAAGATGATCTTTTCAACAACAGACAGCATAGCCGGTAAACCTACCCGTGAAGTATTGGGCGTAGTCACTGGCAGTGTGGTGCAGTCTAAACATATTGGTCGCGACATAATGGCGGGGTTTAAAAGCATTGTGGGCGGCGAAATTCGTGGCTATACCGAGATGCTGAGTGAAGCGAGAGACGTGGCGATTCAACGAATGGTTGAAAGCGCTAAAGAGAAAGGTGCTGATGCGGTGGTGGGTATTCGTTTTACCACCAGTGCGATTATGGATGGGTCTTCTGAAATTATGGTGTTTGGTACAGCGGTTAAGCTAGCAGTGTAAGCGCAGTTGGCCGAGCGTACTCGGCCAGACCGATTTTCTTACGAGTTAAACACCACGGTTTTAGGTGGCTGGGCTAACTGCTCTTTACGGGTGAATACCGCCAGCAATACTGGAATAATCACCAAGGTGACGCCAGTAGCAAACAGCTCGCCAAAGACTAAAGATACCGCAGCAGGCTTTAAGTATTGTGCCTGTTCTGAGCTTTCTAGTAGTAAAGGTAATAAGCCACATACAGTGGTGATAGTGGTAAGGAAAATAGCTCGTAAGCGGCTGGTGCCTGCTTCAATTAGCGCTTGTTTTAGTGGCATACCCCCTCGGTAAAACTGGTTGAAGCGTGTAATTAATACCAAGGAGTCGTTAACCACAATGCCGGTCATGGCCATCATGCCAAACATAGACAAAATGCTAAGTGGCAGGTTCATCATGCCGTGGCCAAATATAGCGCCTGCAAATCCAAAAGGGATGACCATCATTATTATTAATGGTTGCCAGTAGGATTTAAGTGGCACCGCTAGCAATATGTAGATGGCCAACAAGGTCATAATCATGGCAGATTTAAAGCCGGCTTGTACTTCCGCTAATGCTTCGAATTCTCCACTGGGCTTAATTTTTACACCGGGAAAACGCTGTTCTATTTCGCTAAAACTGGGCGCTATTTTAGCTAGCACTTCTTCGGGTGATTGCACACTGCGGTCTTGTCGCCAGCGTAAATTAACCACTTGTTCACGATTAAGTCGGTATAGGCTGTCGGGTTGTTGTTGATAATGAAAGCTAGCCACATCGGCCAGCATCACTGACTCGCCACTGTCTAAAAATATGTCGGTTTGCAGTAATTGTTGCGGGGTGGTTTTGTGTGCCTCGGCATAACGCACCACCACTTTGGTTTCTTGGCCGTGTTGCAGTAAACGATGAATTTCACGCTCGCCAAAAGCACCTCCGGCAAACAGGGCTAACTTGCGTTGGGTTAAACCAAGTTGCTGACCAAATTCGTTTAGCTGTAAACGAAGTTGTTGACTGCCACCTCGACCGTCGTCGGAGATGTCTTGTACTCCAGCAATCTTAATGAGTTCTTCACGCAAAGCCTTGCTGGCCATTATCGCCAATTCACGATCACTCGCGCTAATGGCTAGATAAACCCCGCCTTCGGGCTCTTCGTCAGCGACAAATTCGGTGGCGTAAGCGCCTTCAATCTCGCCGCTTAGTTCACGCCAAAGGTTAAGCAATTCGTTGTTGGGCAGTTGGGTAAGAGCTTGTTGGCTTAGCTGAATGGTCGCCTCAATGGTGCCATAGCCGTCAGACCAAATGAGCAAGTTTTGTATTGGCGCTTGGCTTAATTGATAGTCGTCTTGCAGCTCTTGATTAAGCTGTAAGCCGGTTTTTTCCAATTGGGACAGTGCCTTTTGCTGCAGCGGAAGGGGAGCTCCCTCTTCTAAACTAACCTTAGCACTAATATAGCGGCCTGGAATATCGGGAAACGCCGAGCTACGAATTACCCCAGTAGACCAAAAGCCATAGGCTAAAATCACTAACGACAAAAAGCCGATGAGGGTGGCGGTTTTATGGTTAATGGCACTACGCAGTGCGGGTGCATAAAGTTTAGCATTAAAGGTAGTTAAACTTGCCTGCGCGGCGTGTTGTAGCTTTGCAAACCAAGAGGTTTTAGCGTTTTTTCGGGTACTGCTTGGGTAGCGAATAGCCGCCAAATGAGCGGGCAAAATCAGCTTACTTTCGATAAGTGAAAACATTAGCGCAAAAATCACCACCGCAGAGAAGCTGGCGAGCAATTTAGCCAGTTCGTTATCTATCCATAACATTGGCGAAAATGCCGCCATGGTGGTGAGAGCGCCAAATACGGTGGCTACTGATACCGACTCTAATCCTCGCCACGCCGCTTTTAGTGGGTTGTTGAGCTTGTCTCGTTGCTGGTGAATGCTTTCGCCTACTACTACCGCGTCGTCCACTAAAATGCCTAAGACTAAAATAATGCCAAATAAGGTGATGTCGTTAATGCTGTAGTTCATCACTCCCATGGCGGCGAAGGTGCCGAGCAGCGCAACGGGTATGCCTACCGCTACCCAAAAGGCGACTTTTAGCTCTAAAAAAATGCCTAGCAATACCAGTACTATTAGCAAACCTTGCCAAGCATTGTGGCTTAGCCGACCTAGCTGGTCTTCAATATAGGGCGCCATATCGGCCATGGTAGATAGCGATATATCGCTGGGTAGTAAGGCTTGCTGCTCGGCCAATACCTCGCCAATTGCTTCACTAACCGCTAATAAATTATCTTGCTGGCTGGTGCTTACTAACAGCGCAATAGCCGTTTCTCCGTTGTTACGCACAATCGATCCGCTAGATTCATAGTCTCGATAAATGTTGGCTACGTCGGCTAAGTTTACGCTGCCCTGTGGCGTAGACAGTATTTCTAGCCGCTTGAGCTGACTGACGTTTTCGGCATACCCGTCACCACGTAAGGTAATGCGACCTGCTGCGCTTTTTAGCTCGCCGCTGCGGGTTTCAATAGACATTGCTTCAATGCGGTTCGACAGTGCTTCAATGCTTAAACCATAGTTTTTAAGTTGGCTTAATTTGGGCTCAATCACTAGCAAAGGTGTGCGGCTGCCCCAGTTGCTCACCTTGGCAATGTTAGGGTGTTTTTTTAGGGCTAATTCAACCTGGCGAGCAATAGGCTGTAATTGCTTATCTGGTCGGGGCCCGGAAATAATGATGAACGAGGCTAAGTTGGTAAATTCGTCACGAGTGATTTGCGGGCGTTCGGCTTGGACAGGAAAGTTAGCAATTGCGTTCACTCGATTACGTACATCTTCAACTAAGCGGTTTAGATCGGTTTCCGAGGTTTTACGAATACGTACTTGAGATACGCCCGCCGACGATTCGCTAACGATTTGTTTAATGCCGCTTAAATCGCTAACCGCTTGTTCTATTCGCTGGGTGACGCTTTGATCAATTTGCTGAGCGGTGCCGCCGGGGTAAACCACGGTAACCGCTAAACTCGAAGGGGCAATTTGCGGGAAGGATTCCACCCGTAAGTGTTTTAGTGATAACAGCCCACCCACCACAATTGCCAGCATCAACAAATTGGCGGCAACGGGGTTATGTAAAAACCAACGACTAAGCCATCTCATTGCGCTGTCTCCTGCTCAAATTGCGGGGTAACCCGTAAGCCTTGCAGCATGGATTGCAATGGAAATAATGCAATGTTCCGCGCTTGTTTGGGCTGCTGAGTAAACTGCAGCCAAACTTGGTTGCCGCTCTCATTCACAATGTTTACTTGCTCTAGCGCGAGTTCGTTATCGGCATTAATACTCCATACTTGGCCGTCTTTAGTAAGGGCGCTAATGGGCAGTTTCACTACGTTCTCTTGAGCCGATAAGGTGACTTCTATATTCACTTGTTGCTCGGGCAATAAACGTGGTGGGTGTTGATAGGGGTTCGCCACACTGAGTACCACTTGGCGTTGGCGAGTAACGGGATCTACCTGCGGTGCAATATAACGCACCGTGGCCGGCCAGCGCTGATTTTGCCGATCTACCACGGTTATTTGCGGCGCGCTTAAACTGGCTTGCAAGCGGCGCCAATGTAAATCTGACACCGGCAGCTTTATGTCTATGCTTTCGCTGGACGCGAGATCAAACAGTAACTCTCCTTGTTCAATATGCTGATTAGGGCTGACGTAAGAATGCATAATAATGGCGTTAAATGGCGCGTTTACTTGGCTATCACGTAAACGTTGTTGAGTACTTTTGTAGGCTAACTGGGCTCGCGCTAACTCGGCTTTCGCGGCGGCCAGTTGCGGCTCTTTGCGCGCAAAAGCTGAGCGGTTGCTTTTATTGAGCATATTTACGGCCACGGTTTGCTCGTGTTTTTGTTGCAGATAGTTAAGCTCGGCCTGCTTTATTTGGCTGTTAGCACTGCTTAACTCTGATTGTAAGTGAATCGGATCTAGCTTGAGCAGCTCTTGCTGGTTTGCCACTAAACTGCCAGGTTGAATACGCTTATCTAAACTCACTATTTGGCCGCTAGTTTGCGCTTTAAGTTGGCTAAACCAACGCGCTTGGCTAATCCCGGTAAACACCAAAGTGGGCGAATACTCCTCAGGCGTAACCTTAAGCGCACTTAGCTGCAAATATTGGGCGGGCTTT
Source organism: Agarivorans sp. 1_MG-2023 (assembly GCF_030548385.1). NCBI lineage: Bacteria > Pseudomonadati > Pseudomonadota > Gammaproteobacteria > Alteromonadales > Alteromonadaceae > Agarivorans > Agarivorans sp. 1_MG-2023. Next base: position 99,447 of record NZ_JAUOSJ010000003.1, read on the forward strand.
TCAACATCGGGCACCGCCGCTGGCTCCATCAATACAACGGTGGTTAACGACAGCAGCAATAAGGCTAGCGCTATTAAAATGGGTTTAGCAGCCGATGTTTTCATGAAGTGTCCTTGGCAATAACAGTAAATTTAAAAAGCGAGTGAGTTAACAGATGCTGTCATTATATTGCTGAGAGGCTGTTCAAAAATGTCGCAACTTAGCTGAGGTTTTGTCTTGGCTAAGCTGACAAGTACTGACATAAAGGAGTATGGTGCAGTACAAAGTGGTTTGAATGAGTTGATCAAGCTGCTTATCGCTTAAGACTATGTAAATACTATATAAAATTAAGGAATACACAGTGGATGTGACAAATGCGCTTGGTTGTGTGCTTACTTCAACACTGGGTGAGCTAGAAATAGTGAAGTTTCTTGGTAAGGGGAAGTCTGGCTATTCTTATCTTGCTCAAGGTGGTGAGCAGCAATACGTGGTAAAACTTATGCACAGTGAACCATGTGCCTATTACTCATTTGGTGATGCCAATAAGGTTGAGCTTGAAGTGGCCGCCTACCAAAAACTGGCGAGTGCGGGCATTGCCATTCCTAAGCTTCTTGATGTGAACCTTGAAGGCAATTACTTGGTTAAAGGCTACATTGATGGCGATCTTGTCACCGATTTAGTGATTAACGATGCTTTACCAACACGATGTGTAAAGCAGGTGTGCGATATGTTTAACGCCCTAAAGCCACAGGCATTAAACATCGACTATTTCCCCGATAACTTTGTAATGAGCGATGGCACGCTTTATTACGTAGATTACGAACACAACCCTTATGAAGAACAGTGGGATTTAGTTAACTGGGGTTTGTATTACTGGGCAAACCCAAAAGGGATGAAGGCATTTAAAGACACTAAAGATTCGAGCCATATTAATGTGAGTGCCGATTCAGGCCAGCCACTAAAAAAAGGGTTTACGACCAAGGTAACTACTTGGGTTGATGCTTATTGTTAGGGGCTTAAATAGAGTCTAAATGTTTAAAGAATAATGGCGATAGCGATAAGCCACTTAGGTTAAAAATGATGTTTGGGTTTAAGCTCTAACTCGCTATGCTTTGTTACACTTGAACCCTTAGCTTTACCAAGGAAAACTAATGTCGATCACTCACCAGCTTTCTTTATTTGTAGATGTGGTGCAGCAGGGCTCTTTTGCTAAGGCTGCTGCATTACATGATATGGATAACTCGTTGTTGTCGAAGCAGATTAAGCGGCTAGAAACTGAATTAGGGGTACAATTATTAAACCGTTCTACTCGCTCTTTTTCTCTTACTTCTGCGGGTGAAGAAATTCTTGAAAAAGCTCACTTGATGATAGACACCTTGAGCGATATTCAAAATATTGCGGATTCATACCAGTCCCAACCGAAAGGGATTTTGCGGATTGCTGGGCCAATATTTTTTGGTCAGCAGTACTTGCAGCCCGTAGTCTCGCGTTTTATGAAGCAGTATCCTGAGGTAAAAATAAGCCTATCTTTGGAAGACCGCCGTTCAGATATTATTGCCGATCACTTTGATGTGGCATTTCGAATCGGTAAGTTAAGTTCGTCTAACTTAATTGCCAAAAAAATCGCCAGCACTCATTTTGCTATTGTGGCTTCGCAAGGGTTTATTGAGCAATATGGTTGCCCAGAAACACCTGAGCAATTAGTGGAGTTACCCGCCGTAATTTATAGCAATGGCGAAAGAAGCTTAGATCAGTTTAGAGTGAGTGAAGTGCCTCATGGCGAGCAGTTTAAGTCTTACCGTATGCGCGGTAATTACAAAGTGAGTGATGTTCGAACCATGATCGATGCGGTGCGCGATGGTTTAGGTTATTCGGTGATAGATTTGTTTAATTTAGAAAGCCCCATTGCGCAGCTTAAGTTACAGCCTTTGCTCACGAACTATAAAATATCCACCATGGATACCGGTATTTATGTGGTCTATCCGCACCGTAAGCAAACCTTGCTGGTTCGCGAGTTTATTAGTGCGGTACAACAGTACATTGGTACGCCGCCATTTTGGGTAGACCACTTGCCAAATTACAAGTCACTTTACCAATAAAAGCTAAGTAACAAGCCGCTATTCCCAAGGGTATAGCGGCTTTGTTTTCAAGGCTAGCGCTACATAGGCCTTAAAAATCCTCTAGAACAATTTTTCCTTTGGCTTTTTGACTCTCTAATAGCTGATGGGCTCGGCGTAAATTCTCCGCGTTTATTTTGCCAAAATGCTCGCCCACTGTTGTTTTTATGCTGCCTTGGTCAATCATTGCCGATACCTGATTAAGCAAGTCGTGCTGGGCTTGCATATCGCTGGTGGAAAATAATGAACGGGTAAACATAAGCTCCCAGTGCACCGATATACTTTTGGTTTTAAATGGCACAATGTTGAGTGACTCTGGGTCGTCGATTAAACCAAATTGCCCTTGTGGTTTTAGCACTTTTTCAATTTCTAAGAGGTGCTGTTCGGTATTGTTTAGGCTAACAACGTAGTCCACTTCGTTTAAGTCGAACTGGCTAAACTCTTGGCTTAAAGGATTGCGATGGTTAATCACATGGTCGGCACCAAGATCTTCTAACCATGAAATGGTCTCGGGTCGCGAAGCGGTAGCGATGAGCTGCAATTGTGTAAGCTGTTTAATGAGTTGCACCATGATTGAGCCAACGCCACCGGCCGCACCAATCACTAGTATGCTTTTACTGCTGTCATCCTTCGCGACTTTTAAGCGATCAAATAACATCTCCCATGCGGTGATCGTGGTAAGTGGTAGGGCAGCTGCTTCTCCATAAGATAGCGAGTTTGGCATACGGCCAACAATGCGTTCGTCTACCAATTGTTGTTCGGCGTTACTGCCTTGGCGCATTAAATCGCCGGCGTACCATACTTTGTCGCCTGGCTTGAATAAGCTCACTTGCTCGCCCACCGCTTTAACAATTCCTGTAGCGTCCCAGCCCAATACTTTCCATTGGTTTGCTTCGGCAGGCATATTCAGGCGGATCTTGTAATCAGCAGGGTTTACTGAGATAGCTTTTACCTCAACCAGTAGGTCGTGACCTTGGGCAACTGGCACAGGTAATTCGATGTCTTGCAGAGAGTGAGTATCGTTGATGCTTAGGTTGTGTTGGTAGCCAATTGCTTTCATATTCAAGCCTCGTTGTGATTGGCGATGAGCAAGTGAGGCTATTATGCGCAGTAGCCTTAAGGGGAAAAAGAGCCAACAAGACCAATCATTATGGAGTGTAACGTCCACAATGGTTTTACACTGCAACGCTAGGTTTACCAATATTGAGATAAAGCGTGGTTTGCTACTTTAAAACACACACTCTGCGCCAGCTAAGTTCGTTCTAAAAAATGTGGGATCTTAGGGAATAAAAAAGGCCACCTAACGGCAGCCCTGATTAGTGAAGTAGCAATTAACTGGATATTTTGAAGCGATTAAGCTGCTGATTGAGTGACTCAGCTTGTTGCAGCGCTACTTTGGCATCGGCTAAAGATTCGGAGGAGTTCTCCAAGTTGATTTTAGTCTTGTCTGCGAGTTCATTCAGGTTGCGGTCTATGTCTTCGGTAACGTGAGTTTGTTGCTCTGTAGAGGTGGCAGTAGCAACTGATACATCGGCCACTTTAGAGGTTGATTCTAAGATCTGGTTTAGCGCCTCTAGCGTTTGATTGGCCAAATCTACAGTACCCTCGGCTACCGAGGTGCCTTTGTTAATCGCTTCTACTGCTTGCATTACGCCGTTTTGCAGGGCTTCAATCATCTTTTGAATATCTTCAGTAGATTGTTGGGTTTTACTGGCTAAGTTTCTCACTTCGTCAGCCACAACCGCAAAGCCGCGTCCTTGTTCGCCAGCACGAGCGGCTTCAATAGCGGCGTTAAGTGCTAACAAATTGGTTTGCTCGGCAATGCCTCTAATTACGTCTAATACTGACGCAATGCGGTCTGAATCTTGAGATAGGCTTTCCACGACATTGGAGGCTTCTTGTACGGTGTTTGAAAGTAGGGTGATGTGCTCAACCGATTGTTTAGTAATGGTTTGCCCTTGTTCGGTTTGGGCATTTACCGAGTTTACTTCTTCGGCAGCTTGGTTGGCATTGTTAGCTACTTCGCGAATGGCTGCGGCCATTTGTGTTACTGCTGCAGCAATCATCTCTACAGATTGGTTTTGCTCTTTACTTACTTCGGTGGTTTGCTCTGATTTTTGGCTAATGCCCTCTATTGATGAGCTTAGTTCTTTAGAGTATTGGTTTACGTTGCCAATCAGCCCTTCTAGCAGGTCTACAAATTGATTGAAGCTGCTGGCTAGTTCGCCAATTTCGTCTTTGCGTTGAATCTCTAAGCGCTGGCTTAAATCACCGTCGCCCTGCGAAATATCGTTTATTCGGTCGGTAATGCGAGTGATTGATTCGGTCAGAATTTTCGGTCCAAAGTAGGCCAGTAGGATGGATAAAACAACCGCAATAGAGGCCACAATGGTTAAGGCGCTGAGTTGTGAATCAACCGCCTCGTTTGATTCATCTTCAATTAACTCGGCTAAGGCTTCAGCCGCTTCGGTGGCGTGATCATATAGGCCTCGTAGGTCTTCAAAGCTATGCAGGCTTTGATCTTTACTCAGAGCAATAGCTTGTTTTTTATTATTGGCTTTGAGTAAGGTAAAGACTTGAGTGCTGTCTTTCATCCAACGGTTAAAGCGTTGTGTAAAGCTTTCTAAGCCTTGGGTAGAGTCGGGATAATCGCTTAATAGTTCGTTAAACTTTTGCATTCTATCTTTCGCTTGTTGGGCGTTTTCTTGGTAGTTTTCAAACAAGCTTTGGTAGTCTTTTTCATCGGCTTCTAACGCTTCTAGTTCAGCGACTCTTGCTTGGTAAAGATCTCGGTCAGCATTTAACACCGCCGCTAATGCCGGTAATATTTTCTCTTCAACTGTTAGCAAATTGTGTGAAGTGCTCTTACCTACGTTAAACCCGATCAGTGAAACGAGTATTAGCAGTAGGGCGTTAACGGCAAAAATTACCGAGTACCTAAACCTCAAGCTTGTAAAATTCATTTATACCTTCCGACAAAATAGACACTTAATAAAAACTGTTAAATCAAGGTTGTATCAACACAAGACGCTATAAAGTTTAGTTAAGATTTATTAAAATGAGATGTTAGGTAAGGTTTTTTCTAAAAAATAGTTTATTGTTCGATTTGTTATTAGTGGCTTTGAGGTGATTTGCAGCAGTTGGTGGCAAGTATACAAAGCTAAAAGCTGGTCTCGGGCTAACTGATGAATAGCTAGTCAGTTGCCCGAAATAAATGAAGGCTTACGAGGCGGTAGTTAATCGTAATACAGCTCATCGTCTAAGATGTCTTGCTCTACGATGTCTTCTTCAATCAACTGTTCTTCAATCAACTGTTCTTCAATGATGTCTTGTTCTATAACTTCTTCTTCAACAATGAGGTTTTCTGTTTCACAGGCATCATCCAAGTATTCGCCATCTATTGAGCCGCTAACGACACCGGCCCCTCCGCCAATAGCAGCACCAGTGGCGGCTCCCTCTTTTCCACCGACAATTCCGCCAATCACTGCTCCATCTATCGCGCCATCTACCCCTTGCACAATGGTTTGATCGGTTTCGTAGTCGCAGTAAGCAAAACTAACTGAAGAAAAAACGAAGCCGAAAAGCAAAATATACTTGTTCATAAGTGTTACCGCGTAGCTGAATGTGCCGCTAGATTAAACGCGGATAAGCCGCCAAAACAGTAACATACGGTATCTATGGAGTTGCTAAATTAAACGAATCGATGGCAAGGGAGATTACCCGAGCTAAGCGGCTCGGGTGTTATGAAAGGCTTGAAGGTTACGGGCTTCTGCCTTAGCCAAAACGGCGTTTAATGCAGCTTATTGGCCAGCAATTCTTGTAAAGCGTTAGGCAGATAACTACGTAGCTGACGACTTAAGCGTTGCTGATGTTTTTGCCACAGGATCCCTAAATAGATAATGGCTAGGCCAACCAATGTAAGAGAGATAGGGAATAGCCAGCTGTCTTGGAAAACATTGTCTGCCAAATGATAGAAGTAGGCAAAGCAGCCAAAAGCACCAAATACCACAAACACTCTGCGCGCTAAAATGACTCCGCATAACATCATTGTTAGGTTAATTGAGAAGTACGCCAGCTTCGCGAGCTCGCTGTCTGAATGTTGCAGGCTTAAGCCGCACCAAAAGGTAAGTACACCAAATAAGTAAATCCAAAATGCGAAGTCTTTAGAGTGACGACTGCGAATGTCTATCCAAAACGCCAGCAGTGTCATGGCTAAACCAAAGTAGAGTGATACAAGGGATCTAAACTCCCAATTGGGACGACTGCCAGTTAGCATGGCGCATATGTCCATACTCATGTACCACAGTGTTACGGCAACAGGCAGCAGCATAAACGGGTAGCGATAACGCCAGCTGAGAATTAAGCCAACCACTAAGGTAGCGAGCTCCATGTATATCCAGTGCCAATGAACATATCGGTGGTAGTCTTGATACTGATCAGAGCTTGGCCACCATCCCATGGCATGCTGAAAACCATAGGTTGCTAGCGGAGTTAAGCAAATGACAAAGGTTGCGCAAATGCCCGCAGGAATGGCATAACCTTGATGTTTAAAGCGTTGGCAGAGCATTAAGCCTAAAACTGCATACACAATGCTTATGCCTAATAAACCCCAGCCTCCAAAACCTTCCCAAGCTAAATTCATGAACAAGGTCATTGCGCCAATAGCGATCAATCCGCCAAAGTAATACAGCAAATGAGTAAGATTAAAGCTAGGTGTATCTGCTTCTTGCTGCTCCAAAAACTCAAGTAGCTGGGTGGCTTGTTGGGGGCTAATAATGCCTTGTTGTGCTGCTTGCTGTAATGATTGCAGAGAAACTCTAGCCATAGCCTGTTACATCCTTTTGCTATTCAGCCTTAAGCTTGCCACTGTTTATAAAAGAATTCTTAGAGTTTTGTCAAAACTGTTGATGGCTTTAAAAATAGTGTAATGATTTGACAGCTAAGTCCTTAGGCAACTTTACTTAAAGAGTTTGCTTAATCTAGAAAGGAGTGCTGCATTGTTTAACAAGTTAAAAGCTGGGGTCATCGCTTCACTGGTATATGCAGCTTGTATAATACCTGCTATGGCACTTGATTTTACTTTTTATGCCATTAACTCAAGCCCGGCTGGTTATACCCAAAATGAACAGCAGCAAGGCTACTACGTAGAAATACTGCATCGAGTGGCCAAGCGTTTAGACCTTGTAGACCCAAAGGTTGTTATTGCGCCGTACCCACGAATAGTGAATGCATTAATTCGCAATCAAGATGGCGTGGTGGTTACCTGTTTATTCCCCAATGAAAGCTTTACTGAAAATATTTACCAACCCCGAAAGGTGGCCAGTTTTCAAACTTCAATTGTCAGCCTGCCTGATGCGCCGATTAATTGGGACAATTTAGCAGGTAAAAAGATTGGTACCTTGCGTGGCGCGAGTAAAGTATATGGCGAAATCTTTCATCAAGCAGTCGAAGATGAACAACTAAAACTGGTAGCAATGTCTAGCTATTCTCAAGCCTTAAAGATGCTTGAAGCCAAGCGTATTGATGGTTTTGCTGGAAGTTTAGGGGTGATTTTAAGCTTGGCAGATCAGCAGCAGCTAGCCTTGGCTGCGCCAGCAAACATTACTAAACGCGATTCCATGATTACCATCTCGGTATCTCCCTCGGTAAAAAATGGTAATGAGGTGGTGGCGCAAGTAGATGAAATAATTCAACAAATGATAGCCAGTGGAGAGATTCAAGATATTGTAGAGCGTTATCTTCCTGATGAAATTCAACAGCGTTAATCGACGTCATGTTCAGGGCGAAGGCCTAGTTAGCTACTCCAGCGGCAAAGCTTAAGCTAAGCCATATTGGCCTTTTATCTATCCAGCTCTACTACACTTAGGTGACGTTTTGATGATTGCTGGCTAACGGAGCGGCTGATGATACGACGCTGTTTTTGGATGATAATGAGTGTTGGATGGCTGAGCATTGCCAGTGCTTTTGCGTCTGATTTATGGGTGGGCAAGGTGTGTCCTGTCACTTACCAACAAAATACGCTCGGTATTTTGGTGTTCTCTGAAGCTTGGTTCCACAGTGGTCGCCAACAAGCCTCATACATTGCTCGAGACAATGCTACTGGGGTTGGCCTCGAGATCCATCTATTTGCTAACCGCTTGGGGGAGGTAGAGCTGGAGAATCAGGCGCAATGTACTCAATATCGCATGTTGCAAATTCGCACCACCAATCGGCGTTTGCTTGATGATGAACGCCAAGCCCAAATAGACGCACCATTACATTTTGTTGAGCCATTTTACGATGCATCGCCGCTTGAGCATGGCGCTGGCATGCATAACACCCCCAGTGATACCAGTGATAAACCTTGGAATTTGCCGCCAAAACGGGCGTCCACTTTGGCTATCTACGATACGCCATTTGTCTCAGATGCCTTGGGTAAAGAAGGCGAAGACATTCAAGTGGAGTTTGAAACCTGCGTTGTGTGCCAACGAGATAGCGGATTTGACAGTATTCTCTCTTGCGGGCGTTGGGGTTATAGCCGCGAATATATGGACGAAAATACCGGCTGGGCCGAACCTGAGTTTCATGGCACAGAATGTTTAAATAGCCCAAGTCGCCATTACCAAGAAACAGTGAGTTTATCGGAAGAGTTTCCCTACAGTTATTGGTTAGATTGGCGTTAGTGTTAGCTATCTATATGCGGATACTTACGCCGATAACGCGCTAACATGCTTTGATTGCCTAGTAAGCCGCCTTGATGGATATACAAGGTAGGAATACTACTGTTTTGCTCACTCAAAAAGTTATCTAGGCATTGCCAACCAATAGGGTCATACAGTAACTCAAACTCAATCTGTGTTTGTTGTTTGAGCGTAAGCCAGGTTTGATAGTGTTCTTTATACAGCTTGCCAAAATGGTACTTTTTAGGTCGCGGTAAGATATGTGGGTGGGTATTGGTATTGCTGTTCAATTGGGTAAACTGCAAACGTAAGTAGTCTTCATCACCTACACAAGCACAGCTAAATACTTCGATGCAGGGATTCATTTGACTAAAGTACTCACTTAAAAATAAGGCTGTGGTACCGGTACCTGCTGGTAACATGACATTTAACGGACCAATGTTTTGCTCGTGCTGCCATTGTTCAATTTCTTCTGCCAGCATCACTACGCCTTCTCTGGCGTATTCGCAACGTCCGCCTTCGGGAACCAGTAATTGCTGAGGAGACAAACTGGGTCGAACAATGCGCTGCATAAAATCATCTAAGTTGGCTTGTTGCTGTCCTTGCAGGGCACTCACCTCAATAATTCTTGCGCCTAAGTCAATCGCTGCTTGATAGTTACCGCATGGGTTTTGTTGTAACCAACTAGGAATATGATCGACATAAAATTCACACTTCCAGTCATTTAGTTGTGCTAGCGCGGCTAAAGAGTATAAAGAGTTTGCCTGTGCGGAACCGCTGCCTACAAGGGTGCTAATACCTTCTTGTGGGTGTTTGAGAAAGTGATAAAACTTGCGGGCTTTGTTACCCGAAAATTGCGGGTGCAACAAATCGTCGCGCTTAACAAATACCGAGTGTTGGTTAAACGTAACGGCTTGCACAGGAGAAGGTTTAAACAAACAAGTACCTGAACTGTAACAACGTTAGTTTTTAGTTTACGTTGAGGATTTTAAACTGAAAAGTAAAAACTAAGTTTGCGCTTGTTTGAGGCGTAAAAATTAGCGTTTTGTCATTATTACATCAAAGTGTGAAGATTTGGTGACAAAAATACCCCTGTTAAATGATCCTCTTAAAATATTGGCGATCATATCGCGATCACCACTGCAGCCCAGCAATGGCGGGAAAAGTTAGATTTATGTGGATGATGACTAAAAGCTAACAAATAAAAATAGGAGCCTTTGTTGAATTTTCACTTGTCAATGAGAGTAACAACTGCCTATTTGAATCAGCGCGATATAATTCACTGAATTAGGTGGATTATTCCAAACAGCTTTTCCCACAAAAACAGTGCACAAAGCTGTGGATAAAATTCTCTATCCAGTGAACTCAGTGGCTTGCAGCGGATCCGATTTTAGCGTCAATATTGTCACCTAAAATTAGTAAAAAATTCTTTTTTGCTGCTTCTTCGTTAAGGTCCGTTGACATTTTTCTGTTAGTTAAAATAAATACAAAAATAGAACGATTGGAGCGCTCAAATTTTCTCTTATAACAAATGAAACAACATCATCAAAAAGCACGAATATGCTAAGTGTGGATTTAAGTTATTGATATTAATGGCGCTTATTTGTAGCCGAAAAACGGTCTTAAGTGCCCAAAGCCTGCTTAGTATCTAGCTGATTGAGCGCCGCAATGTGAATCGGCTACTGTAAACCGATGAGTTAGGCCAGCTAAACTACCAAGTTTTAACAAGTTTATTGTTCAATTTGTTGATTACGCTGTTTTCTATTTTCTAGATGAATTGGTTGCACAGACTCAGTAAATGTTAACAACTTGCGCTTTTGTGAATAAGTTTACGAGAATAGTGGGGGATTATCCCAAGGTATTGAAATTTGTTTGGCCTAAACAACCCCCTGTCTGTAAATCATTGGTTTATAGGATCCGGTTTGCTGATTACGCTTATTGGCATTTGTGAGCAACAAGACTGTGGTTAAGCAAAGGAGTCGGGTAAAGTAGCCCTTTACGGAGGTGCAATGAAACAAATACATCAACTACTGGCAGATGGCCAAACCAAACAACAAGTTTATGAATATGCTGAACAGCAGCAATGGAATTTACGTAAGGTTACTAAAATATTGGCCAGTGAGCCTGAACCTGGTTCATTAAAGCTTTACGCAAAACCTAAAGCGCTGTTGTTAGCAGTGCTGCAGTTTATGGTGTTAAGCAAGTTAGTTTTTGGTTTTATGGTTGCTGAGCAGGTCAGTGGTCAATTATTGTTGGCGCTGCTAATGCCAGCACTTGTGCCATTGCTGATTATTTTTATGATTTATAAAAACGCGCCAAATGGCTATTTATTGCTTATGGTGTTTGCGGGTTTTTCTGTCTACCAAAGCTTGCCCTACATCTTTCAGGTAGAAGGCATGATTAATGTGGTGTTAAGCGCAGTGTTTGCCGGCTTTACGTTCTACCTAAAAAAACGACTCTTTCCTTTTCAAAATTTGTTTCATACAGCAATTACTGGCCGAGGCCACTATATTTACCAACAAGCGCCTATAGTGGATACAAACGATGATGAAAAAGAGTAACCAGCTTGCTTAAGCGTTTACAATTGCTGATTCCACCGCCGGTATGGTTACTGTTGTCGGTGGGTTTAGCCTATTTGTTAGCTACCTTTAGCCAAGGCGGGTTTGTTCCTGTAATGCCGAGTTGGCTGGTCAACCTGCAGTGGCCGTTAGTGATACTGGCCAGTTTGATTGCTGTGATGAGTGTGTGGGGTTTTGCTAAAAAACACACTACCATTAATCCTCATCATCCTGAACGCAGTAAGCACCTGGTGATTAATGGTTTATACCGTTATAGCCGTAATCCCATGTATTTGAGTTTGTTGCTGTTGCTGATTGCGTGGTGTTTACACCTACAAGCTTGGTTAAGTTTACTAAGCTGTATTATGTTCATTGGCATCATCAATCAGCTGCAGATAAAACCTGAAGAAAAAGCGCTTAAACAGCATTTTTCCGAACAATACCTACAATATTGCCGCAAAGTTAGGCGCTGGTTGTAATAAAACTCGGCTAATTTAGGTTTTATTAGCAGTGAGTTATGCCAGATCAACTTGGTAATTTCCGCCCTTACGTTACACTACAGCAATCATATAATGTGATGTTGATCTCCTTTTGTTCAGCTGAAAAGCTTTGCAGCCTTGCTGTTATGCGGCGGACTAGGGATAACTAGCACAGATTTTTTAGAGTAAGCTAAAACATGGCTAATCCAATTTCAGCGCGCAAAGCTTGGGTGAAGGGATCTTTACCTCTCGCCGAATACGCCGCTTCTTGTACCGAAGCTCAACTACAGGGCTTATCTCCACAACTGCGTAACTTGCGTCAAAATGGCGTAGACGCGTTAGTTGTACCGGTTCATTGGCGCTATATTGCGCCATTTAGTGCAGAGCAATTAAGCCAAGCGAGCTGCTGGTCGTCACTGCAGCGTTTATCTGCACATTTGGTGTCTCATGGCTTTAAGCTGCAGTACCAACTGTTTTTCTCGTCTGATACTCAGCAAGGTGTAGAGCAACGCCTACCAGATTGGTTTTGGGGTTCTATGCTGGCCAAGTTGCCTGCAACGCACTCTGCCGATGCGATTAAGTATGTAAACCAATATGGCCGCGACAATACTCAAAGCCCGAGCCTATGGGCTGAAGCTGGTTTAATCGACATGTTTAGCCAATGGATGAGCAGCTTTGCTGAGCATATGGCTGAGTTTGCCCCTCGTTGCGACGCCATTTTGTTAGGCCTTGGCCCAAATGGTGATGCTTGCCTCCCTTGGGGAGAGCGCGATGGCCAACCGATTTACCAAAGTTTTAGCCCTACTGCGTTAGCGGCGTTAGCAACAGATATGAAGTTGCAATATGGCTCGCAAGACGCATGGCTAAGCCTTTGGGAATTAAACGGCGAAGCGCCTTGGCAAGAGCAGTTGGTAGACAATTTACAGCGCTGCTATCAGGCTAAAACTACCAACACCTGTTTTAAAGAATTTAATACTTGGTATGCCGAAAACTGGCAAGGCTATGTGGGTAAAATGCTGGCTCAAGCAAATACTCGCTTCACTAAAGCATGGGCGCATAGTCAGTTATGTTTGAATATTCCGTTCCCAGAGTTAACGGCGAGTGAGCACCCGTGGTTAGGTTGTTTAACCGGTCTTAATCCTCAGCCCTGGTTGGAGCGTACACAGTTACTTGATTACCAAATTGAGCAACTGGAATGTTGGCATAAAAAAGCTGATGGCCGCCTATTAGTGGTTGCTACTGGGGCAGAATCTAGCCATGCCACCCGAGTTAACCAAGCCTTAATCACGGCGATGCGAAAGCTAAAAATTCCGGCATTGGTGCAAAACTCTCAGCCGCAAGCGTTGTCTAGCCACCCCGGCTGGGATCAGCTGTATCATTCGGTGCTGCATGGCAGTGCTTTTGATGGTTGGATATTTAACGACATGTCGCAGCTTAATGAGCAAGCGATAGTGAAAGGGCGTTTATCGCAGCTTAATAAGTTTAAGTACCAAATTACTGAAACCAAGCAATTGGGTAAAAAGCAGTTTCGCGTAATGGGGCCGCTACACCTTAAAGTGGCTAACCAAAAGCAAATGCTTGATGAGGAAAACTGGAAGCTGTTTGAAGCACAGTTGCGCCAGTTGCGCAGTATTGGTGTTACCGCTATTTCTACCGACATTTGGTGGGGTTTGGTTGAAGGTGACAAACCGGGCAAGTTTGATTGGAGTTATTACGATCGCGTAGTGGCATTGCTAAAACGCTTAGGTTTACAGTGGGTGCCGATTTTGTCGTTCCACCAAGCTGGTGGCAACGTAAACGACGACTTCATGCAGGCTATTCCACTATGGCTTTGGGGCCGTTTGCTAGAAAGTAACGACCAGCTTAATTCGGTACAAGATCTGCAATACGTATCTGAAACCGGCGATGCTTCCATGGAGTATGTCTCGCTGTGGGCCGACGAGTTTGTGATGCCTTATTACCAGCGATTTATGGAAGCCTTCAAACAGCATTTCATTAACCAAGCCGGTTTAATGGATGAGATCAATGTCAGTTTGGGTCCTGCCGGTGAGTTGCGTTATCCAAGCTACAACTCTCATGACTGGGGTAATTACCCTAACCGCGGCACCTTGCAGTGTTACAGCCGTTTAGCTAAACAAGATTGGCTAAACTACCTTAAGCAGAAATACCATAGTATTGCCGCGCTTAATGGCAGTTTTGGTTTTACTTGGGAAAGCTTTGAAGAAGCCGAAATTCCAGATGCTGAGTGGCTATTTAGCCACAAGCGTTATATTCACAATGCTTGGGCTCGCGAGTTTTTAACTTGGTATCACAAAGCCTTGGTGGCTCACGGTAGACGGATATTTGAAAACGCCTTAAGTGTGTTTGACGATGACGCTTTTGGACAGGTACCGATTGGTATTAAGATCCCGGGTATTCACTGGGTGGTGAGCGACCCTGAGTTGCCGCGTGCAGCTGAAATAACCGCTGGCTTAATTGCGGTGCACCCCACCTTGAGCAGCACTAACCAACAAGAGTACTTAGGTTTACTTAAAGCCTTGTTACCAGAAGGTAAGCAGTCTCGTGCTGCGATTCACTTCACCTGTTTAGAGATGATAAACAAGGATTACGAAGGTTATTCACGCGCTGCTGATTTGGTGGATTGGATGGCCGATGCCGCCGACGAATGCCAAGTATCGCTAATGGGCGAGAATGCCTTAGCGGGTGAGCTTTACGGCGAACAAGGTTGGAAGCAAATGGCGCGCGCCTTAACCCGCGCACCGGGCTACGACGGTTTAACTCTGTTAAGGATGCAAAACTTCTTTGACGACGAGCCGACGCCAATGCGAGAGCTTAAAAAGCTGATTAACCGCATTTCCTAAGGTTTGGTTCGCTAACTGATTAAGCGCAGTAACTTAACTGCGCTTTTTTTATGGCTGATGGCTGCTGAACGTCGGCAGTCAATTTAGCAAAGCTTAAGTAGTGTTGGTGGTCGACATAGGGGCCAAAAGGCGCAATAGCATGGTAACCATGTTTGAGATAAAACTGCACCGCGTGAGTATTGGCTTGGCGAGTGGCTAAATTTATTTGTTGGTAGCCAAAGGCCAAGGCTGTTTGTTCTAACTCCTGCAATACCAGTTTGCCAGCTCCCCGCTGGTGAGAGTAGACCCGCTTTATCTCACAAACACCGGGTTGTAAGTAACGAAACCCGCCACAAGCAATGGCTACACCATTGCGTTTAGCTAACAAGAATACTGCTTTGTCATCGTAAAACTCGCCTTCATCAAAGCGCTCAAAAGCGGGGTTTCCAGTTAATTTAAGTAAAGAAGCTGACAGCGCATCGATTAATTCTCTACTTTGAAAACTGTTGGGATCTGCACGACAAATTTCTATCATTGTTTTATCAAAAATTTAATCATTACATACAATTAATTAATGCTAGTCTTACTAACGAATGTTGCAGCTTGGTTAAAACTAAATGATCTTTTCCTTACTTATTTAGTGGTTAATTGGGCTGCGATATTGTGTTTTGTTGGGTTTTTAATCTGTTAATGGTGGTTTGTTTGATTTAATCATCCATTTGTTTGCTTCTGTTTGCAGTAAAGTGCGTCGCAATTAAAGCTTGGGAGGATTTATGATAACAATTGAGTTGCTGGTGGTATTAGCGGCCATATTTTTAGGTGCACGTTTAGGCGGCATTGGTATTGGTTTTGCGGGTGGCTTAGGGGTATTGGTATTAACCCTAGGTTTAGGCATGACCCCGGGCACCATTCCTATTGAAGTGATCCTCATTATCATGTCGGTGATTGCGGCAATTGCAGCAATGCAGGTAGCCGGTGGTTTACAGTTTTTAGTGAATATTGCCGAACGGGTATTACGAAGTAATCCAAAACAAGTGACCTTTTTAGCGCCAATAGTGACCTATGTAATGACCTTGTTTGCCGGAACGGGACATACTGCATTCTCTACTTTACCTGTGATTGCCGAAGTGGCTAAAGAGCAGGGTATTCGCCCGTCTCGCCCTTTAAGTATTGCGGTAGTCGCCTCGCAAATTGCGATTACTGCTTCGCCTATTTCGGCGGCAGTAGTATTAATGAGCGGTATGCTTGAAGACAAAGGTGTAGGTTATATAAGCCTGCTAATGATTTGTATCCCTGCCACGTTTATGGCTTGTATGGTAGGCGCTTTTGTTGCCCAGTTTATGGGAAAAGAACTGAAAGATGATCCTATCTATCAAGAGCGCTTAGCCCATGGTTTGGTGAGCAAACGTGAGAAAACAGCCGAGCAATTACCGGCAAGTGCTAAGCGTTCGGTTATGATTTTCTTAGTGGCGATTGTTGCAGTTGTGTTTTACGCCACCGCGATTAGTGATGCTGTAGGCTTAATTGAAAACCCTACTTTGCCGCGTAACGAAGCAATTATGGTATTCATGCTAACTGCTGCGACTGCTATTGCGATGTTCTGTAAAGTAGATACTGGCGAAGTGGTTAACGCTGCTACTTTTAAATCGGGTATGAGTGCCTGTGTATGTGTGCTGGGTGTAGCTTGGTTGGGCGATACTTTTGTTTCTGGTCATTTAGAAGAGATTAAAGCCTTATCGGGTGGTTTGTTAGAAGAACACCCTTGGATGCTGGCGCTTATTTTGTTCTTTGCTAGCATGCTTTTGTATTCTCAAGCCGCTACCACAGCAGCCTTAATGCCGTCGGCCTTTATGTTAGGGGTAAGCCCAGAAGCGGCAATTGCCTCTTTTGCAGCAGTTAGCGCACTGTTTGTATTGCCAACTTATCCAACCCTATTGGCGGCGGTAGAAATGGATGATACTGGTTCTACTCGTATTGGTAAGTGGGTATTTAACCATCCTTTCTTTGTTCCTGGCGTGGCCACTATTACTAGCTCGGTTATCCTTGGCTTTATATTGGCTGGTATTATTTTATAAGCGCTTGGCTGTTTCCTAAGCAAGGCTTAGTAGAATGAACAATAACGCTCAATATGGTCTGACTATATTGGGCGTTTTGCTTTAAGGCGATTAGATGCTTATTCGTTGAATGGTGGTGTTTCTTGAACCCGAGCTACGTTTATTGGGGTCATAAAAGGTTTCTACTATCTCAAACCCTGCCTTTCTCATCATGCCGCCAGAGGCGAGGTTTTCTTCATGGCGCTCTATATATACTTTGCTACATTGTTGTAAACCCGCGAGGCGAACCGCCTCTCTAAGCAGTTGGCTACCGAGGCCTTTCCCGCTTTGGCTCGCCGCAATGACCACATCGTTTATATAAGCAATGTTTGATAAGTCATCATATTGGTTTAGTTTTTCAGGACACGCCTGTTTAAAAATCAGAATCGCAAAACCGACAATTGCCTTATCTTCCAATAGAACAGCCACAGCATCTCCATTAGCGATAAGCGTAAATTGTTGGTTAATGCTTTCTTCAGTGATGTAATTCCACGGGTTCGGCCCTTCGGTGAGCAATAGTTCTTTCATGGATTGAAAGTCGGTGTTCAGTAGCTCTCGAGAGCGAATGTTCAAATGGTGGTACTCCTTATAAAGCGCGGCTTATGCTGAAACATCATCGCCCAGAGGTGTCCCAAAAAATAGGCTGCATCATTGGCTGAGCAGCGAGGGTATCTCCGGTAACCTTAGCCATAGACCCTTTGTTGATTTCCCTTATTCTCCAAGCCTCTGGCATGGTGAGTAAATCAGGGTAAGGAGTGAGAAGGTTGGTGGTGATAAAACCTCTTGATGCGTAATAAGCAGGATACCCAAGTACCAGTACCGCATCTACAGAAAGTGTTTCTAAGTGGGCTATCCCTGACTCAATAAGCTCTTTGCCAATACCTTGATTATGGTATTCAGGCACTACACCAATAGGGGCTAACAAATAGCACTTTTTATCAGGATGCTCCTTAAATATAAACTGAGAGAATAAGATGTTACCCACAATCTTGTTGTCACGTTCAATATTGAATGAAATTGTTTCTGAAAGGCAAAGAAGTTCTTCCGCTAGTGTGGCGATTTGTTCCCCCTCAGATTCTCCAAATGCTCGTCGATGAAGGTTTATGATGGTTTCGTTTGTCATTTCGGTGTTCTCTATAGTCAGCAGCTTGGTTAATCTGCGCAGGTTAGGGGGATTATACGCGAACATTTAGCTTAATTAAGGATAGTGTTTTACAGCTTAAACTGCCTTGGTTATTTGTGAATCAATAGGGTATTTGTGAAGGATAAAGCCGGAAGGATGTAAGCCATGGAGTAGTGTGCGTGAAAATGGCTGAGTCACCTTTTTTTGTTGCTGTTAGCTAATAATTCCGTTTAGATATTATCGGGCTCACTGCAACTACTTAGCAGATACCATATACTATTAAGCAACTATTCAAACTACCTTCTTTATTGAGTGAATAATGGAAGTCGAGCTACTCGAAATTCGAAACTTTATCAGCCAATACCCGCCCTTTGATGAGTTGCCCGAAGAAGCCCTCATAGAAGTGTCTAAAAGTGTTGAAATCTCTTACTACCGCGCTGGCAGTATGATCATTGAGTTTGGTGACAAAATTCATGATTTGTTCATGATCCGTAGTGGGGTGGTGGAGATTTATCGTCGTAATGGCGAGCTGTATAACCGGCTTGATCAAGGCGGTGTTTTTGGCCAAATGGGGCTGTTAACTAGCAATAAGGTTCGTTTTCCTGCCAAGGCAATTAAAGACACGCTGCTGTATTGTATTCCAGAAAACATTTTTGAAGACTTTTGCGAGCGTTACGATGTATTTGCCGACTTTGTGGAAGTAGAAGGCACTATTCGTTTACAGCAAGCGGTAGAAGAAAATAGTGATGACGCGAACTCCTTAACCACCTCAAAGGTTAAAACCATTCTCAGTGGCGAGCCTGTGATGCTAGCGTCCACTACGACTATTCAAGACGTTGCCACCACAATGGCCGAAGAGAATGTTTCTGCGGCGCTGATTCATGATCCAACTCTTACCGATGAAGGCGGTGATAGTTTTGTTGGCATTATTACCCAGCGCGACTTATGTGCCAAAGTGATAGCGCAAGGTTTAGACGTTGAAACCCAAGTGGTAGAGGTGATGTCTACCGAGCTAATATCTTTGGATCACAACGCCTATATTTTTGAAGCAATGTTATTAATGCTTCGCTATAACGTGCACCACTTACCGATCTTAAAAAATAAGCAACCAATTGGTTTAATTGAAGTTAGCGATATTATTCGTTACGAATCTCAAAACAGTTTATTGATTGTAAGCAGCATTTTTCAGCAAAATAGCATCGAAGATTTGGTGTTATTGTCGCACCAGCTAAAAGACTGTTTTGTACGAATGATTAACGAAGATGCCAACTCCCATATGGTGGGGCGGGCGATGTCGGAAATTGGCCGAAGCTTTAAACAACGCTTGCTAGAGCTCGCAGAAGAAAAGCTAGGGCCACCACCCATTCCCTATTGTTTCTTAGCATTAGGCTCTATGGCGCGAGATGAACAGCTGATTGTTACCGACCAAGACAACGCGATTATTCTCGACAATGAGTATCAAGAAGCTGAGCACGGCCAATATTTTGAAGAGCTTGCCAAGTATGTATGTGACGGCCTAGCCGCTTGTGGTTATACCTATTGCACCGGCGACATTATGGCCACTAATCCAGAGTATCGAAAAACCCAAAGCCAATGGGAAGAGTGTTTTGCAGATTGGATTGATAACCCTAATCCTCAAGCCTTGCTGAACTGCTCTATCTTCTTTGATCTTAACGGGGTGTATGGCAGGCCTAAATGGGCTGAGCAGCTCAATGCGTTTATTTTAAGAAAAGCCAAAAAGAATAACCGTTTCTTAGCGTGTTTGGCCAGAAACGCCCTAAATCGAACTCCACCGCTCGGCTTCTTTAAAGACTTTGTGATGGAGAAAGATGGACGGCACAGAAACTCAATAAACTTAAAACGACGTGGTACTGCGCCTTTAGCCGATCTTATTCGAGTGCACGGATTGGCGATTGGCTCTCAATCTCAGAACTCGTTTGACCGCTTGGAAGATATTATTGAAGCGGGGATTTTGCCGCCTTCAAAGGGTAAAGACCTACAGCATGCTATGGAGTTTATTTCTTTGGTGCGTATTCGACATCAAGCCTTAGATATAGAGTCTGACCAAGAGCCTGATAACAATATTGAGCCAGAGAACATGTCTGATTTTGAAAGGCGGAATCTAAAAGATGCCTTTTTGGTATTAAGCAGTGCGCAAAACTTTTTGAAGTTTCGCTACACCGCCAACAGCATGCAGCAGGGTAAATAATGCCCAATATTAACAATCAAGAAATCTTAAACTGGCAGGCCTTTTTAAAGATTAAGGCCGCGGAAAGCAAAGATAAGCGCTTAATTCATTTTTATAATGCCAGTACTTACGATGCAGAAACCAAAGTTAAAGATATTGATTTTGTTGCTCTAGATTTTGAAACCACCGGTCTAGACGCCAAAAAGAATAGCATTATTAGTATTGGTTTAGTGCCATTTACCTTGCAGCGCATTGCTTGCCGAGAGGCTAAGCATTGGTTTGTAACGCCAGAAGATAAACTTCAAGAAGACTCGATTGTGATTCATGGCATTACCCACTCCGACTTAAAAGGTGCGCCTAGCTTGTTGCGTATTTTGGAGCAATTATTGGATGAGTTGGCCGGCAAAGTGGTGGTGGTGCATTACCGACGTATTGAGCGTGATTTTTTACACGCCACGCTGCGCGGATTAATTAACGAAGGGATTATTTTTCCCTTGGTGGACACCATGCAAATTGAAGCTGACATTCAAGCGGCTCGGCCTAAAAAGGTGATTGACTGGTTTAAGAAGTCGCAAGCGGTGTCTATTCGTTTAGGTAGCAGTAGAACACGTTATAATCTGCCTACTTATCCTCCGCACGACGCATTAACCGACGCTATTGCCACGGCTGAGTTACTGCAAGCGCAAATTCACCATCATTTCAGCCCAGATACGCCCATCAACAAATTGTGGTTATAAAATCTGCTCTACCAAAGCTAGGCAATAAAAAAGCCGAGTGACCTAAGTCATTCGGCTTTTTTGTTTTCAATGGTTAATGATTAACCAAGGCGTTTCTCGGTGCGTAAACCCATTAACAAGCTGATACACATCACCAATAAAATAATGGTGAATGGCAAGGCCGTTGAAATGGCGCCGGCTTGTAAGGCTTGAATAGCTTCTGTGCCACCTACCCAGACTAGAGCGGCAGCAATAGCGCCTTCAATAGTGGCCCAAAATACACGCTGAGGAACAGGCGCATCTACTTTACCACCAGAGGTAATGCTATCGATGACCAGTGAACCCGAGTCAGACGAGGTAACAAAGAATACCAATACCAGTACCACGGCAAGCAGAGATAAAATGCTGCCCATTGGTAATGCATCAAACATTTGGAACATAGCCAGTGGTACTTCGGTTAGGCCATCAGCGCCTAGGGTACCTACTTTATTAACGATTTGATCAATCGCAACACCACCAAATACAGACATCCATAAAGTGGTTACTACTGTTGGAACGATAAGCACTGCAGTAACAAATTCACGAATTGTACGACCACGTGAGATACGTGCGATGAACATACCAACAAATGGGGACCATGAAATCCACCATGCCCAATAGAACACTGTCCAGCCGTGCATCCACGCTGAATCTTCACGACCAATTGGGTTACTCAGTGGAATAATGTTTTCTAGGTATCCCATTACCGTAGTAGGTACGGTGCCCATAGATACTGCAAATGTTACCAGAGCAACAAATACCACCAAGGCAAGTGCTAACACCATGTTGATGTTACTAATGACTTTAACGCCGCCGTCAATCCCACGAACAACCGATACTACCGCTAATAAGGTCACCAAGAAGATGATACCAATTTGCATCAGCAAGCCGTTGTCTAGGCCAAATACGTGGTGGAAGCCACTGGCTGCTTGTTGAGCGCCAAGCCCTAGCGAGGTGGCTAAACCAAACAATGTGGCAAGCACTGCTAATATGTCAACTACGTGCCCAGGCCAGCCCCACGTGCGGTCGCCCAAGATTGGGTAAAATACTGAGCGCATAGAAAGCGGCAAGCCTTTGTTGTAAGCAAAAAAGGCTAACGACAGTGATACCACGCCATAAATGGCCCATGGGTGAAGTCCCCAGTGGAACATGGTGGCACCCAGTGCTAACTTTGCAGCTTCTGGCGTGTTGGCAGTCACATTAAGAGGGGTTTCGTACCAACCTGTAAAGTAGGCAACGGGTTCAGCAACTCCCCAAAACATTAGGCCAATGCCCATGCCTGCAGCAAATAGCATGGCTATCCACGACAGCATTGAGTAATCCGTTTTAGCTTCATCACCACCGAGGCGAATTTTACCAAACGGAGAGACAATCATAGCCAAACAAAAAATGACAAAAATATTAGCAGACCACATAAATAGGCCGTCAAATGCGCCAATAATTTTCCACTTAATTCCGTCTAATGCGGCTTTGGATACTTCTGGGTCAACCAGTAATATAGCGATTAAAAATACGCCGATTAAAGAGGCGCTAATCCCAAAAACAGGGTTATGTACATCAAACCCCCATTTCTGAACATTATCCTGTCCTACGGTGTAATCAGTATTATCAATACTGTATTTATCTTTATTGGTATTCATTAATCCTCGTTTAGCACAACTTCCATGCGATTTTGTAAACGTAGTTTACTGTATTGAACGGCAATTTTCCGCTTATTCTGAAGACAATAAGAGCCGATATTACTGTCTAGATCATAGACAAGAAATTCTTGAGGGTAGGTTTTAATCAGGTATTAGAGCATCCAGTTCGGCTATTTCGTTAGAGAAATGGCCTGTAAAGGCGCGATACTCATCGCTTGCCTAAGCCTGAACATTTAGCCTAAGTAGGCTTTGTGAAGGTTTAATGAAGTTTAATTGGAGTAATAGACTGCTAGGCTAATTGCTTAGGATAACCACAAAAGGCCTTAAGCTTATTTATCCTTATTGGCGATAATATCGCTAAGAGCATGTTCTGGCATATCTAATATCTCTACCAAAATAATAAATAGATCTGTGGGGAGGGTGCCTGCATACACCTTACTGCGCAGGTTACCTTCTTTCATTTCTATATCGCGTTTGGCCAGTTCGTCTGATAAATATTTATACTGAACCCCTTTTAATTGCATCGCCGAACGAATATATCGCTTAATACTGTCTTTATAAGGCTGCAAGGCTTGTCGATTTCTAATACTCTGTTCTGGGTTCATTGCTCTTCGGGCGCTTATAATTTTTGATAACTTGCAACGAATGTTAGTAAACGTTGACACAAGAGTCAAACTTGCTATATTTGTTAGCTATAACTAACACATAAGGAAACGTTATGTCGTGGAATTCAGCATCACTTGAATTACTTGCTAAGGCTCATCCTGATTGGACAGTAGATAATGACGGTGGCTGTTTGTGTATCACCAATGATGAAGGCATTGATGCCTTTGCTTACATTGGCGAGCAACAAATGCTTATTGAAGTTGTGCTATTTGGCTGCGATGTCGTTACAGACAGTGCCAAACTGAATGCCTTGATTTTACGCTCTCATCACTTATTACCGTTATCGGCCATTGGCATTAAGCATATTGGTGATCAAGATTACTACATCGCATTTGGCGCCTTATCAACTAAGAGCCTAGATGAAGTAGTAATAGAAGAGATAGAAACGCTTTATTCAAATGTTAGTGAATTTGTCGAATTGTACAGCGAGTTTACCCAGTAGGAGAGAACAGTATGAGCTTGAAACGAATTTGGAACGCACTTCGAGGCGCAACCAATGAAGGCTTGGAAGCAGTGGCAGACAGCCAATCTATGCGTATCTTAGATCAAGAAATGCGCGATGCTAAATCAGAGCTTGAAGCCTGTGATCGCAACCTAACCACTATTATGGCTAAACGTAAGTTAGCGCAAACTAAAGTTGAAAGCTTAACGTCAGACATTGACACTTACACCAATCATGCGGTTGCGGCGAGTGAGAAGAATGACGAAGCTTTAGCCTTAGAATGTGCAGAGCGAGTCGCTAACTTAGAAGTGCAATTAGCCACTGAGCAAGAGATTTACAACAGTTACCTAAATACCGAAACTTCGCTTAAAGCGAATATTGCGACCGCTAAAGCTAGCGTTAAGCGTTTAGGTATTCAAATTGACCAAGTAAAGGCCACTGAGTCTTTACAAAAAGCTCAAGTTGCCGGTTCTTCGCACCATGTAGGCGCTAACTCTAAAGTGAAAACGGCTTTAGATAGCCTAGAGCGAATTAAAGAAAAACAAGCGCTACGCAGCGCTGAATTGTCGGCAGCGGAAGAATTAGCAGCTGAAGATAGCGGTAGCAGTTTAGACGCAAAATTGAAGCAAGCGGGCATTGAGTCTGGCGGTCAATCTTCAGGTAGTGATAAGCTTAAGCAGATACTGGCCCAAAAACAGGCAAAATAAGTGCTGCTTTATAAAGTGCGCCGAATATTTTCGGCGCTTTTTTTTCGTGCTAATGGCACCGCAATAGCCCTCTCGGTGCTATTTTATGTGCTAATTTCCTACTTCAGTTTAATGCTGGTAGGCGAGCATGACCTCATCAACAGTGAAACCTTTCTTTATTGGATGGTCGTTACCGCTTCTACAGTAGGTTACGGCGATTTTGGCCCGTCAACTCCCTTAGGGCGACTTATTGTTAGCTTGTGGGTAATCCCCATTGGCATCAGTATTTTTGCCATTGTGGTGACTAAAGCCGGATTTATCATCAACGACATCTACACCAAAGGAGCGCGAGGCCATCGCATGCTGAAACTATCAAATCATACCGTTATTATTGGTTGGAATGGCAATAGAACACTGCGTTTAATTGAGTTGCTTAAGGCGTCTACCAATGGCTCTTCAGACTCAATTCTATTGTGTGTAGATAGCGAGATAGAAAACCCCTTACCCGGGCAAATAGAGTTTGCTCAGGTTGATTCATATTCTCATGCAGAAACAATGGCGCGGACTAATTTGGCGGAAGCCAGCCGAATTATTATCGATACCGACCAAGACGATGTCACGCTAACCTGTGCATTGTATTGCGCCAAACTTAACCCTAGTTGCCACAAAACCGCGTATCTGCAAGACCAAACCGTTGCCGATTTATTGCGCAGTCATTGCCCTAAAGTAGAAGTTATTCCATCGGTAACGGTTGAGATGCTGGCCCGTTCGGCAATGGATCCCGGCTCTGCGCAAGTTCATCAGCAGTTATTGGATACCACTCACGGTATGACCCAATATTCAGTGCAGTATTCAGGCTCTGCCTCAATTGAGTTTGCCGCTGTATTTCGTCACTTTAAAGAAGATTTACAAGCCACGATTATCGGTTTTAAAGCTGCCGGAGATAGCCAGCTACAGTTAAATCCCAGTTTAGATACTCAGCTACATCAGGCCGACTCGTTGTATTATATTGCCGAGCGGCGCTTAAGTGACGCTGAGTGTTTTAACTTCAACAATGGATAAACATCATGTTTAAGTCTTTGTTTAAAAGAAATAAACCCGAAACAGATAAGTATGCGGGAACACCCAATGTGATGGGGCTTAAGTTAGGCGGAAGTTTTGAGCTAGACGCTTTAGCGCTTAGGTTAGTGATGGCTGATATGGTAGTGAGCAAAGTAGCCGCTACCCAAATTATTCAGGCTGCCGGCATTGTTGATTTAGACGGTACCACCTTGTACCGTTTCTACACCGACGACGAAGGTTTCTTGCAGGTAGTGGCAAATGGTAGCGGCGAAGAAGACGTAGTTGATGTAAAAATGTTCCATTACTACGATACCTTAGACATTGCTAATCAAGCTGAGTGGGACCAGTTGCTAAACAGCAAAATAGGCGCCAGTAGTTACCAGCTAGAAGGGCATACCTACCACCGCGTATGGACATCTACCACTGAGTACCACAACCCGGTACACATGGAAGAGAAAACCTACCAAGACAACACGGATTTTTCTACTACCGACCAATTCACCATGCTGTTTGAGCGAGAGCTAGACAATGGTGAAATGGAATCGTTATTTTTGTCTGCCGAAGAAGTGGTGAATAACAATGCGCTAGAGCGCTGTTTAGTTATTAGCACTGGCATGACCGTATCATCAACCCAAATTACTATTCACGGATAAAGGACCAGAAAATGGAACAGTCTGAATTACTTATGGCCGTTGCAAACTTTGCAATTTACTTTGCCGCATCAATTGTTTTTTTAATGCTATTTAAAGTGATTTACGTGCGAGTGACGCCACATGATGAGTGGGAGTTAATTAAAGAAGGCAAAAATACCAGTGCGGCGATTGCCTTTGGTGGCGCAGTATTGGGCTTTGCATTGGCATTAGCTGGCGCAGCCAGTAACTCCATCTCATTTGTTGATTTCACTTTATGGGGCGCAATTGCCTTAATCGCGCAAATTGCCGCGTTTGTCATTGTTCGTTTTGTCTTTATCCCTGGCATTGTGTCGCGCATTGAAGCCAACGAAGTGAGCGCCGGTATTATGCTAGCCGCTACCAGTGTGTCGGTAGGTATGTTAAATGCAGCCTGCATGACTTACTAGGAGGCCTTATGAAACGTTCTAAGTTTATAAACTTAGCCGCAATGCGTAAGCTGCCCGCGGCTAGGCCTTCGTTTATTGTTAAACCTTTAGTGATTGCGGTATCTACCGCCATACTGAGCGCTTGTTCAGAGCCTCAAGATGACGCCATAGTGATCGAGTCGGTAGACGACTGTGTCACTAAAACCACACTCAACGAACAGCAGTGTGTAGCGGTTTATCAAAATGCTGAGGCCGAAGCGGCTCGCACCGCGCCTAAATACAATAGCCGTCAAGACTGTGAAGAAGCCTTTGGTTATGAAGGTTGTCGTGCCAGCAGCAGCGGCATTTTTACACCTATTATGTACGGCTACTTGTTTGGCCGAATGATGGATACCAACCGTCCTTCGTCGGTATATAAATACAATCAACGTGGTTCTTCGTACCGTGATTCTATTATCACGGCCGATGGTTCGGTGATTGGTAAAGCCGGGCAGCGCAACTACAAAGTTAGTCAGTCGGCTTACAAACCTAAAGCTACAGTAAGCCGCACAGTATCGCGTGGCGGCTTTGGCGCTAAGGCTTCTGCCAAGTCATCTTGGGGCGGCTCTAAATCTAGCTGGGGCGGTTAAACGTGCTACGAGTACCGATAAAAGAACGACTCAATTGGCAAGAGCAAGCCAAAGAATATGGCTTTAATTATCACACCATGTACGGCGACAAGTACTGGGATGAGTCGGCCTATTATCAGTTTAGTTTGGAACAAATTGAAAACGGCATCGAAGCACCCACCGAAGAAATCCACCAAATGTGTTTAGAAGTGGTGGATAAAGTGGTGCGTGACGAACAGCTAATGCGCCGTTTTTGTATTCCAGAAAAACACTGGGATTTTGTGCGTCAGTCATGGCTGAACGGTGAACCTTGTTTATATTCGCGTTTAGACTTTTGCTACGACGGCAAGGGCGACGCTAAGTTATATGAGAATAATGCCGACACGCCTACCTCGGTATACGAAAGTGGCTTTTGGCAGTGGTTATGGCTAAAAGACAATGTAGACCAAGGCGTGCTTAACCCCGCCAGTGATCAGTTTAATAGCTTGCAAGAAAAGCTGGTTAATCGCTTTAGTGATTTGCAGTACCTTACCCCCGGCAGAGAGTTACATTTTGCCTGCTGTAAAGATACCGACGAAGATCGCGGCACCGTACAATACATGGAAGATTGCGCCATTGCCGCCGGGCTAGACACCAAGTTTGTATTTGTTGAAGACATTGGTATCGACGCTGAACAACGCTTTACCAACTTAAACGACGAAGTCATTACCTGGATGTTTAAGCTTTATCCATGGGAGTTTATGTTTGATGAAGAGTTTGGCGAGAGCTTAGGCCAGCAAAATATTCGCTGGTTAGAGCCCGCTTGGAAAAGCATTATTTCTAACAAAGCCTTGCTGCCAATGCTGTGGAAGATGTTTCCTAATCATCCCAACTTATTGCCATCATTTTTTGAAGACCAACTTTCGCAAGCCAACTTTAGTGCTGGCATTGTAAAGAAACCAATATTCTCGCGAGAAGGTGCCAATATCTCGATATTGCGCGGCGAAGAAAAAATAGCCAATACCCACGGCCCTTACGGTGAAGAAGGCTACATATACCAAGCCCTGCATGAGCTACCACGCTATGGCGATAACTTTACCCTAATTGGCAGTTGGCTGGTGGACGACCAAGCAGCAGGGATATCGATTCGTGAAGACAGTAGCTTGGTAACCCAAGATATGAGCCGATATCTACCGCATATTATTTTGTGAACAAGTAAGGTTACTGCTGATGATAAGAACCGAGCTCTTGATTGTAATGTAATCTTGAGTTCGTTCTATCTACACACCGACCAGACATAGTATGGAAGCCTCCATATCTCCTGTTTTGCACAATAAAGTCTATAACGGCTGAGTCATTCGCAAAGATGATGACGTTATGGCCATCACTGCTTAATACGTTTGTGTATTCAGTGATGCGTCAATTAAACCCTAAGGCTTTTGATGAGTTTTCATTGTAAGGTCCTAGAAAGCACACTCTCGTCCAATCCCCAGCAGCAACTTTGGTAAAGTCTACTTCTTGGTCTCCGCTATCAACTTCGCGCAACAGTGCATAACTGTATTCGGGTATTTGGTTCAGGGTTACGCTAGCCCTTAAACTCCAGCCAATCGCAGCGCCTATTACACCACATGTTATAAACAATAAAGTGGCTAGGCAGAAAACGATAGCTTTCTTCATGGTGATAATTTGTACCTTTGAATATTAGTTCTTATGTATAAGCCAACGTTAAGCGATGAGCAATACTGGCCACTACTTCTACACTATTGCCCGTGGCTGTTTAAGCCGAGCCAGCGTTGGTTATTCGCCTTAATGGCTTTGTTCTATGGTTTTTTTAAGCTGTAGGTAAAGTCTCAACATGTCTTTGTGTTGAATACCATTTTCAAAAATTGGGGCGGAGTAATTCAACAAGAAATGATCTTTGATTATAGCGTCAACACGAAAGCCTAGACGTTGATAGTAAATCAGTTGATAGCCAAACGTGCCAGTACCAAGTTCAACCCTTTTTACACCTTTGTTAGGTAGCTGAGATAGCACAAACTCCAATAGCTTAGTGCCTATACCTTTCCCTTGATGAGATGGAGAAACCGCTACATTATAGATCTCAGCTAAAGCAAACCGTTGAGGTTTTACGACACATACACCAAAGACTTGCCCTTTATCTAAAGCAGCAAAACACCAAGAATCAGATAAGTACGACGAAATACTAGCCTCTGAAGGATCAGCTTCAAGCAATAAATCGAGAGGAATCTGACTACTTTCAACTTCGAGATTTATCATTTATCCTCCAAGCACATCACGCCATGGCTTCTCGTTAGTTATTTTCGCCCACAGTTGCTGCCCAAAATGTATGCAGATATTCATCACTAGCTGTAAATGAACTTCGAATTAATTTGGCAACTTTTGGCAATGTTGCTTTAGCTAATTCTTTCTTAATTTCTCCATTATCAACGTGGTATGGGCGTCTTAGTATCGAATACTCTTTAGCTGTGTTGTGTTCAAGGAACTGATCTGGTTGAAAGTGAGTGGCTTTATGCCTAGCTAGAAATGTATCCGAAGGCTCTTTATAGCCCATCCTGAAGATATCAAAAGCATCATGGTGTTTTGCGTGATAGCTCAGTGCTTTCCAACCATTTTTGATTTGATAACCCAACTCGAGTGTAGAAGATGCAAATGTTTCCTCGACATCAATTCTCCAAAACTCATAAGCCAATGAGCCATCAACCTCAGGGGAGGATAGTTCTTGAAGAGCCAATTTAGCCATATGGGCTTGTACCTCAAATCTCATTAATACGGTTTCTAATAGATCGATTTGATGTACGAAATTTACAACTCTACATAGGTCATTTACATCGCTGTATCTCTCAGGATGATTGAAATTCATAAACCAATGTCGTATTTGATTAGAAACAGTTGCTACTCTGTCTAGCGCTTCAATATTAATGTTTGAGTTCATTATTATCCATGATAGCTAACGCCGGGTTAATTATACGTATGATATAGCACCGATTTTCACTAGCCCTTCCTTGATTAACTCTTTGTTTAGTTTGTTGTAATGGTAGCAAGGGTGTGGGGAGCCTATAACAAAAACCTCCTCGCCATGTATATCCAATGAACAAAACTTATAGCTAGTTGATTTGATTGGAACAATCACAGTTTCTTTCAACTTAGGATAATAACCTCTCAAATACTTCCACGCAGAATGCCCTTGCTCGGCATTACCATAAGCGAAGATTATTTTAGGGTTAGAATTTTTGGCTACAAAGTCATCAAAGAAACCCATTGAAGCATTGAGTAAACCTTTAAAATTAGTGAATTTGTTGGTTTCATTTCTTAATATCTCGAACTGATTTTTGATATCACCTACACCATTGGATGCCAATAGAAGACCATTCGTTAGAATCATTTTTGATACTGAAAACGTCGAACTTTCAAAGCATTCATTAAGTAGATTAGGAAGCTTAGTTAGCTCTTTTTGCAAAGGCGACACTCCCCAATCACCAGATAGAAGGTGGCTGTATTTCGTGTTATCAGCTCTTTCTCTAACCCACTCAGCATTGGTTTTTATCGCATCAGTCATATTCCCATTGGTGCCTAACAAGATGAGATTGATATCTTCTTTTTTATTATTAAAGACTTCAAAAGCGTTATCAAAAGGACTACCTAATATGTGTGAAAGCCCATATTTTTCTAATGATTTCTCTATCGCTTCTAATTTGTTCATATTCTTAATTTCCCACTAAAACGAGGATACATATAACGCATCATTCAGGCGCACATTTTGTGTCGTGTTTTGTGCAAAAATTTGGAGCTTTCGACACCAGCACAAAAACCGTGTAATAAAATGGGTCGCTTGAGGTGACCTGTTTAGTACGCTTACTCAAAATACTGCACATACTTTTCATTCGCTAAAGTTAGTAGCTCCATTAAGAATTCAAAATTAGTATCAGAAAGCTGAACACCATTAGGATTTTTTCCATCATGATTTCTGGCTCATTGACACAATCGCAACCCGCAATTATTGAAAGGGCAATGATAATATGACAAATCATGAACTCTCTTTCATGGTTAATCTCATAAGTATGTTGTCTTAACTCAATGACTTCATAGGGAAACCAATTTTGATCATTATCAACAACTCCATGCTGTTCAAATATTAGTTTTTTAAGTTCAGCTTTATGCTTATCAAAATCCTGCCCATAATCAGCTTTAGCAGTATAATTAATTTCGTCATCCGTAATTGTTCGAATGAATTCAACTGCCGAACTAGTTAACTTCCCCAGCAGACTTCCCTGCGTACTAAGAGCTTATTAAGTGATAAAATGCTTTTTAAACAAGGCGCTTTCCTCTTGCCATGCATTTGATAAAATACACACTATCACTTTTCCTGTTCCTCATCAGCCATCTAGCTCATAAATTATCGCAAGAGTCAGCACGAAATAATGCACATGCCTGGGGAAAGAAGGAATCGTCATTTCTTGTCTATAAACAAAGTTTTTTACCCATACAAAGAGAGAGGTTTAGGAACTGAGTGTTTCAGGCATGTCTTTTGGGGCTGCCATGATGATAACGGATAAACTGTGTTGTGCTACTCTTTAAACGTGTTCCAGCTGATGTATTCCAGCATAGTTATTAGCCTTTATTAAGACCACTGCTACAGATTTAGCCGCTCCTTCAATTCCTCATAACTTTAAGGTTTTTTAGCCTGCTTCAAGCCTGCTACAATACTTGCCTTATTTGATTCAGTGCGCCGTTGTTTGGCGACAATTGAACCTCACTTTTTTTACTTTCTGAAGGAAGGGCGAATGCGTTTAGTATCATGGAATGTGAATGGCATTAGGGCGGTGATGAAGAAGGAATTCTTGGCATCGCTTGAGTCTATGCAAACCGATGTATTGTGTTTACAAGAAACCAAAGCTCAGGATGACCAAGTGCTAGAAGCGTTAGCAGCACTTGAGGGTTACCACATCTACAGTAATTCAGCGGTAAAAAAGGGCTACTCTGGCACAGCCATTCTTACTAAAGAAAAGCCTTTGAGTGTTGAGTACGATATGGGCATTGAAGAGCACGACCAAGAAGGTCGTGTGATTGCCGCAGAATACGAGCAGTTTATTTTAGTTACTGTATACACGCCTAACTCTGGCAGTGAGTTAAAACGTTTAGAGTATCGCCAACAGTGGGATGCAGACTTCTTGGTTTACTTGAAAGGTTTAGAAGCACGTAAGTCGGTATTTGTGTGCGGAGATTTAAACGTAGCCCATAAAGATATTGATTTGGCTCGACCAAAACCGAACTACAACAAAAGTGCTGGTTATACTCAGGCCGAGATAGATGGCATTGATAACTTAACGGCAGCAGGCTTTGTAGATACCTTCCGTTTGAAGAAACAAGATGAAGTTAAATACAGCTGGTGGAGTTACCGAGCGGGTGCGCGTGGGCGTAACATTGGCTGGAGAATTGATTACTTCTTGGTGAGTGAAGCTTTTGCCGACAAAGTGAGCGATGCAGACATTCTTAATGATGTAATGGGTTCAGATCACTGTCCAGTGCAGGTGGATGTAGCGCTTTAAGCTAAGCGAGATATTTACTAAAGGCTGCTCAAGCACATTGAGCAGCTTTTTTTGTGGCTGAATAAACGGTGTTCGCCAGTTTTTAGCTGGGTATTTGGCCCGCGATCAAGGTGAGCAAGCTCTGGTTGGTTTTACTGAGTCAATTATTTACTTAAAGCAGCCCAGGTTTTTGCATGCTCAGTTCTTGTTCATTTTGTATTATTCTCATTGTCATGTTTACTCAGTGATTTATTGCTGAGCGCGCTGTCTATTTGCTTAAAGTACTCATTGCCTGCTTTCATATCATCGTAGTTGGGTAGGCCGTGCCTGTCTCTCCAATCA
Organism: Agarivorans sp. 1_MG-2023; assembly: GCF_030548385.1. NCBI lineage: Bacteria > Pseudomonadati > Pseudomonadota > Gammaproteobacteria > Alteromonadales > Alteromonadaceae > Agarivorans > Agarivorans sp. 1_MG-2023. Next base: position 132,266 of record NZ_JAUOSJ010000003.1, read on the forward strand.
CAGCTGCGCTTTACTTGTGCTAACCATAATCGAGTTTGCTGATATTGGTCGTCTACATATGTTTGCTCTTGGGCTGACAGCGCCGAGCGCTGCGTAAAGTGCTGCTCTAAAGCACTGTTTACAGCCAAAGAGCGACGCAATTGGGTAAGCCAAGAAAAATTGCAGCGGTGAAGCGCGCTGGGGGCGGAGTCTCCTAGTAACGGCTCACCCTTTAACTCGCTTTCAACAATTATGCTGCTTAACGTGAGCGTTTCTAAATGGTGCATTTTTACCGATGCTTCTGCCAATAACTGATAGCGTAAAGCCCCTTTTTCTATAAACACGGGGTAGTAATTAAAGGCGTGACCGGCCATTAGCCAGCTAGCCTCTACTTGGCTAATGGCTGCTAGGGTAAACTGCCCATTGGTATCCGATTCAACCGCTTTTTCAGGATACTTGCGGTGATAAATGTTGCTCTTTGCTAAGGGGAAGAATTGCGCGCTTGCTCCAGTCTTTAGCACCACCACCTGTCCCTTTACCTCTGGAGTAAGGTAAACCGTTTGCACGGTAGGAGCACAGCCGGTTAATAAAGCCATGATTGCTAAGGTAGCAAACATAAAGATTTTAGGCCTGATTAGCGACACGAGTACTCTCCAAATATTGATAGTGTTGTCTAGTGTAAAGTATTTATTGGCTTAGGAATCTACTTGCACGATTTATGGTTAAGTTTACAAGTGGATGTGATAAAGCGTAATGGCTGAAGGTGGTTTGTTGTAGCACTCACGTTATTTTGAGTTTAAAAGCAGCAGGGGATTAGCCTGCTGTTGTCATACACTATCTGCTTAGCATAGTGCTATTTAGTTACTTTAGTCACGTTACAGTTTGTATCGCCAGTGCCTGTACCAGACGTGGTTACTCTAAAGCCGGTTTCTGCTGAAATACTACAGCCATAACCAGAGCTTCGGTAACTCCACGGGTAAGCAATTTGCTTGGTTGCTACTACACCGTAATTAGCACAGGTAAAATGTTTAAAGTCGTAACCATAATGGCTTGTGGTATCTACCCATGTGCAGCTGTTACCTGGGTATACTTGAACAACGCTTACCACTTCTTTTTTATAAACCTGTCGGTAGCAACCACTTCCGCTAGGTTTATAGTCACTATTGGATACCGTTAGACTGCAAGAGTTATACGCTAAGTTTTGAAATGCACGCGCTACTGTACTTCCATTACAGCTTAGTACGCGTTCGCGACCCATTGTCATATACGCCCAGTTGTTCCACGAGCATCCAGAAGCTGCAGATGCGGTAGTGCCATCTATTGCTATGCTTGCGGTCCATGTATCGGCGGCTTGTACGGATGTAGATAAGCTAGCAGCGGCTACTATGGTTAAGGCGCCGGCTATGTTTGAAAAACCTTTCATTCTTCCTCCAATTATCATTGTTATATCCCTGCAAATTAATCCAATCCGTGGGCTAATTTGATCCTGTGGTGTACTGGCGCAATCCATTGCACCTAAACCTCAATGGTCTAAAGGCTGTTTTCTACGAGATCGATATGCGTGAACAAAATGCTTATTTCACCAAATTCGTTTTCTGGTTGAACAATTAGCGAATGGGTCTTTGTATAGAGTTGCTTGGCTGATAATTCTTGATAAAAAGACGCGGTTATTTGATTAATGTCTGTCGCGTCTGAAGGGTAAACGGAAATGAGACATTGTCTCGATTTACATTCTATTTTGCTAAGGTCTGAATTTGACAAGACTTCGTTCTCAGCCCAAATATCTTGTAACGAGAGCTCTTGGGAAGAGGCCCACTGCAGGTCTACTTCTTCCAAATTAAATTGCTTGGCTAACTGGCTGTGCATTTGCCCTTGCGGCCTTGTGGCCATTTTCTCTAGCACCTGTTTGTCTCGAATTAACGATTCAACGATTTTGTTTAAGTTTGTTTGCGGCTTGGTAACTTTTGTGGTGATTGTTAAGTCACTCTGGGATTCATTAGGTAATTCTGAACGGGAGGGCTGAAGTGGCAGGGGATCGCTAGCAACCGAGTGCACAGCGGGGGAAGCAAAAATAGTATCTAAGGTTTGCACTAGTGATGAAGCGTTATTTTGTGATTCCAGTAAGTCTGCTTGGTGATTTAACTGCTGAGACAATTGATTAATTTGATCTTGTTTAAGGTCTACTAACTGGGAATAGTGGAAATGCTGAGCGGCTAAAAGTGCTGCCGCTAAAACTAATGAACAGCGTAAAAAGCCAAGCTTACTAACCCAGTGCATCATCACAAATCCATATGTAAAGTTAATGTTATAAAAAAGTAATCTTGTTAACGCTAACATCACTTAGTGATAAATAACACAAAAATATTATTGTTATTTAGAAACTGCTTATAGGCTTGAGTTGCATGCAAATCATTCGATGTTTCAATTGAGAATGCGCTTAGCGTTGAGGTACTGGATTAAGCAATAAGGTAAGCTGCTACTTTAGTTAAAAAGTGTTGAAGTGAAGACATTGATAAAGCCCATTCCTGACCCGAAAAACTACGATATAGTGCCGCCCGACATGGACTATCGCTACTTTAATGATGCGGCTTCGCACCCCTTTGAGGCCAGTAATACTGAATTTTCAAAGGTTAATGCTTGGTGGTTGGCCGATTGCTCGTTGTTGGCCTATACCCACCCAGGTTTTGCGCGAATGGCTTATCAATTGGCAGGCTTTAATCAGTTTAGTTTTTTCCAAGGTAAGGGCACAGAGTGCATGGTGGCGGGTAACCAACAGGCACTGATTATTAGTTTTCGCGGTACTGAATTGAAGTCGCTATCGGCATTATATGAACTGCGAACCGATTTAGATGCGCTACCTAGCCAATTTAGCGAAGGCGGCCGAGTACATAAGGGTTTTCAAAAAGCCTTAGACGAGATATGGGAAGGCGAGCAGGGTTTAGCTGCGTATATTCAACAGCAAATAACAGAGCATCCAGAGCGACCTATTTGGATAACAGGCCATAGTTTGGGCGGCGCTTTGGCGACCTTGTGTTTTGCCAAGATAAAACACGCCACTGGTTTGTATATTTACGGCGCGCCGCGAGTAGGAGACAGCAACTTTACCCACTTACTTAAGCAGCGACCGGTGTGGCGAGTAGAGCATGCGCGTGATCCTATTCCTATGTTGCCGCCTAATTTACCTGCTATTAAGTTTTGTTTTGAAGATACTGGCGAGCTGGTTTATATACATAGTGATCTACGCATTGATTACCAGCGGCCAGAGATGAGTTCGGAACAATATAAAGAACTGGTTGTGAATACTTTTCAGGCTCAAGAAGCGCGCCGTAAGAGCCTGAATATCGACCTAGCAGAAATAAACCAACACCTCTTGGATTCTTTTAAAGAATGGCGCGACAACCTCAAGCGTTTGCATGGTGATACCTCTATAAGCTTTACCGATCATATGCCGATTTATTACTGCGTTAAGTTATGGAATAGCTTGCAAGAAGTGTGATATAGGGAGGAGGGTACTTGATGAAGGCTATTTTTCAGCGCTGTATTTATTGACTTAAGTCAGCGTGTTCTAGGATTGTGTGTGCGAGTGTAATTATCTAAAGTAATTAAATGAGGAGTTTCCATGAGCAGCTTATTTGCTTTAGCTATGTTCTTTATCGGCTTAGGTGTATTTTCCGCAGAAATAGGCGTTTTAATGAGGGGGCTAGCTCAATACGAAGGTGTCAAAAAGTCGAAATCGTGAATGTTTTTCTTCAATAAATAAGCTAGTTCACTGAGCAAACTCATTACGCGCTACCAGTACCTTATTGTATGGAAGCGCGCTGATTCTTGAGGTGTTGACTGTTATTGTTCCAATATTCATAACAATAGGTTCTATCGCTAGCGTCTAATGAAGTTTCCCCATGTAATATAATCCTGTCTTATCAAGGTAAGCCATACCTGCTCACTCCACGAGGTATGGAATTTAGCTAACTTTTATCCCCTAGATATTCGAGAATACGATGAAACAAGATGATGCACCGATTGGCTTTTGGTTCGGACAGTTAAAACACTTAGTTTTTGCCAGCATACTGCTGGCGATGACGTGCTTGCTATGGGCCTATTTAGGCGCTCCTTATCCAGCGGTCTTTTGGGCCGCGGTAATAGTGCCAATTGCTCACCAAGTTTTTGTTTGGCTTTCATGGCGTATAGCACTTCGTGTTTCTGATGAGCGAAAGTCAGCTTTTTTTAAACCCTACATAGCAGGGTTCTTCTTGTTATTTTCTGGGCGTTTTATGTCTTTATTTGTGTTGGCTTATTTAGACCGCGGAAGCCTGAATTTATCTACTGGGCTTGCGGCTACACTTGCTGGTGCTTGTTTAGTGTTAGGAGTTTACGCTATGTATAGCGTTAGGCGATATTTTGGCATGCGCCGCGCAGCTGGCGCCGATCATTTCGAATCTCGATTTAGGCAAATGCCATTTGTTAAACAAGGCATATTTCGCTTCACTAGCAATGCCATGTATGTGTACGCCTTCTTATTATTCTGGGCCATCGCGTTAAGCTTTAACTCCGCAGCGGCTCTGGTAGTGGCGGCATTTAGTCACTTATATATTTGGGTGCATTATTTCTGCACCGAGAAGCCTGACATGGACTTTATTTACGGCAGTAATAATTAGTCTCTTAAACAACAAAACCGCAGGCTAAGCTGCGGTTTTAGTTTAAATGGCCTTAAGCAAATTGCTTACTTAACTCGGCACAAAAAGCCTTTTAGGTAGTGGCCTTCTGGGTAGGGGCCGCCAACGGGGTGATCTTCCGCTTGTTCTAGGGTTTTCAAAAACTGCATTTCACGTTTTGCATCAATTGCTGCATCGGCCACAATTTTTTGAAACAAGCTGGTAGGCATAAGGCCTGAGCACGAGTACGTGAGTAATATGCCACCCGGACGAAGCATTTGCATGGCCAGCATGTTGATGTCTTTGTAGCCACGGCTGGCGCGAGTTAGGCTGGCTTTACTGTCGACAAATTTAGGTGGGTCTAACACTATCATGTCGAACTGCTCGTCACAGTCGCGGTAAGCGCGTAGCTGCTTAAATACATCAGCATTTAACTGAGTAATCTTGTTTGCATTTAAACCATTTAGCTCAACATTTTGATTGGCAATCTCTAAGGCCGCATCAGACACGTCAATGTTTACTACTTTTTTCGCGCCGCCAGCTAAGGCATAGGTGCCAAAACCACCGGTGTAACAAAAGCAGTTGAGGATCTTTTTGCCCTTGGCCAGTTGGCCAACTAGTTTGCGGTTATTACGCTGATCAAGGTAGTAACCGGTTTTGTGGCCAGTTTCTACGTTAATTAACAAACGTAGGCCGTTTTCTTCTATTTCCATCGGTTGAGCTGGAAGCTCACCATGAATGAGACCTTGGGTTTGTTCTAGGCCTTCTTTTTTGCGCACAGCTACATCTGAACGTTCGTAAATAACATCGTCTGGGAAGCAGTGTTTTAGGGCCTCTACTAAGTTAGCGCGTTGAAACTCTGCGCCAGCACTTAATAGCTGCAAAACCAATACATTGGCATAGCGGTCAATAGTAATACCCGGTAAGCCATCGTTTTCGCCTGCGACTAAGCGATAAGCATTGGTATCGGCAAATTCTGGCAAAATGCTACGAGCAGCATTGGCATCTTGTAAGCGCTGAATAAAGTACTGCTTATCAATTTGTTGCTGTTGATCAAAGCTCCATACTCGTGCGCGAATTTGAGAATCAGGCGAGTAAGCGGCGGTGGCTAAGTATTTCCCCTCAGCACTATATACTTCAACCGTTTCACCGGAGAGCGGCTTGCCCGACACTTTATGAATGCCGTTAGAGAAAATCCACGGATGGCGACGCAACAATGCTTTGTCGCGTTTGGCTTTAAGGGTAATGATGCCGCTCATGTTTTGCTTCCTAATTGGTAATGCCGCGCATTATAAGCGTCTTGCTTGGCAAAACCCAAGTATAGTCTGGCTTTATTCAGCAAAAGCAGGTGTTTTTGGTGGCTTAAGCCGAAATCGAAAAAGCCAAGCTTTTCGGCTTGGCTTTATTGACTACTTACTAAGATGAAGCGGCTTACAAATTGCTCATGGCCTTGCCGTTCATTTCTTTTTCAAGGCCGGTATTTAAGGCCGAGCGCTGGCTGGTGCGTTTACGGTATGCCATTAACTTGGGTGGAAGTTGTTGTTGAAAGCTCATTGCCCAATTTAGGGTGTGACAGAGTAAAACATCTGCCACGGTAAACTGCTCGCCGCATAGGTAGCCTTCTTCTGGCACCCAAAGCTCGGCAATGGCGGCTGCTTTATCAAATTCCCAGGTGGCGGTTTCTTGCATTTCGGGCAGGCGATGCTCTTCTGGCAGAGCAAAGCGATGTTTGCCCATGCTCCAAAGTGCTTGCTCTAATTCGCAAATAGTAAAGCTTACCCAGCGATGATGTAGAGCGGATTGATCACTGCCCGGAGTGGGCAAAAATTGTGGGCCGTATTTCTCGGCCAGATATAGGCATATGGCGGCCGACTCGTTAAACACTAACTCGCCATCTTTAAGGGCGGGTACCTTTCCACATGGGTTTAGGCTTAAATATTCTTCGCTGCGGTGTTCGGCGTTTTGAAAATTAATGTAGTGGTAGTTCCACTCTAGGCCTAGCTCTTCCAGCATCCAAGATACACGCAATGAACGTGAGCGTGGAGAACCGTATAAAGTAATCATTGAGGCAATCCTTTTTAGCTACAACAAGGGCAAATTCAGCTATAGCATAGAAGCAAGTGGAGCCTATCGCTATAGTTTAGTGGCTTTAATTGATTAAAAAGCTATCAGTGGCTAAGTGCAGATAGTTAAGCGCTTCAAGCGTTTATCTTATCTCTGTTCTCTTGAATCTAAATGATATTTATTTTCAATCACTTGAGAATGAAAGATGTCGGTGGCCTAGGCTCGTTTTCTGGGTCTGAACTGGGTAGACTATGTGCTCATTTTTTAGTGGTAGACGGACTCATCATGCAACAGCAAGTGGTTAAAACTGTTCGCAAAGCAACATGGATTGGCTCTATTGCCAATGTGTTTTTGGCGATTCTTAAAATTGGTGTAGGCAAGCTTACTGGTAGCCAAGCGCTGGTCGCCGATGGAGTACACAGTTTTTCTGATTTAGTCACCGATGCCGCCATTTTAATAGGCTCTCGTTATTGGGCTGCCCCTGCCGATAAAGAACACCCCTATGGCCATGGCCGTTTTGAAACGCTCACTAATATTTTTATTGGTGCATTGTTAATATTGGTCGGCGTTGGCATTGCTTGGGATTCGATAAACTCCTTAACCGCCAATGAAACCAGTAACCCTGGGGCATTAGCCTTAGCGGCTGCATTGGTGTCGATAGTTGTAAAAGAAGTGTTATACCGCTGGACACTAATTCAAGCCAAACGTGTTAACAGCCGCGCTTTGCACGCCAACGCTTGGCACCACCGCAGTGATGCCCTAAGTTCGTTACCGGTTGCAGTAGCGGTATTGGCCAACTACTTCTTTCCGCATTTACATTATTTGGATCAAATTGCTGCTTTATTGGTTACTGCGATGATTCTAAAGGCCGCCTGGGAAATTATATGGCCAGCTATGCAAGAGATTACTGAAAAAGAAGCGGATGAAAAGTTAGAGCAGAAAATTCAGCATCATGCGGTTAGCAATGATGAGATAAAAGAAGTTCATGCGATTCGCAATCGCCGCGTGGGCAGTGCCATTTTGGTAGACTTTCACTTATTGGTTGACCCAGACATGAGTGTAGATAAAGCACATACCATTAGTGAAGAGTTTAAAGATCATTTGATGCAAGAGTTAGATGAAGTGGTGGATGTGATTATTCACATTGAGCCGTTCAATTGTGCCGAACGAGTCTTAAACCCCTGCTGTGACAGTTGTGATGATGAGCTCGCCAGCGAACAGACATAGTTAACTTAAGCTAGCAGCAAAAAAGAGCGCCAACCAGCGCTCTTTTTTATTGTCTTGATGAAATTATTCTAAGCACTTGCTATTTGTTTCATAAATATATGGAATCGGTTCCATTTTGCGCTTTTGATGCTTGAGGCTAGCCTGGCTGGTGCTCATGCTGGTGGTAACAGCAATGAGCAAAGCAGAGCGAGCAAATGGCGACCATTAAAGATGTGGCAAAACTAGCCGAGGTTGGCGTAGGCACGGTATCGCGTTCATTGTCGGGAAATGGTGGAGTATCGGCTAAAGCACAACAGCGAATTAGCCAAGCCATGCTCCAACTAAATTATCGGCCTAATAGCTTTGCTCGCGCCTTATCAACACAGCGTTCCAATATTATTGGCGTGTGGTTACCTTCTTTATCAGGTTCTTTTTACCAGCATATATTGCACGCCATTGAGTTAGAGCTGCGGCGTCACGATAAACACCTCATTTTGGCCAATGCCGAAGGTGCTGGCAGTAATGAAGCTTGCTTACAACACCTTGATTACTTAATTCGTCGCGACTGTGATGGGGTATTAATGGTATGTCCAGAAATGGCTGTATCCGACTTGCTCAGCGCACAAGCCAGTTACCCGCCGTTAGTCTTTATTAATCATTCGGTGGATTTACTGTCTGCAGAGTCTTTTAGTGTTGATCATTACTTAGGGGGCAAATTAGCTGCCGCCGCCTTACTTGAACAGGGCCACCAAAACATTGCCTGTATCACTGGGCGATTAAGCGCCCAAGATGCTCAGCAGCGCCAGCAGGGCTTTGTGAATGAGTTAGCCAGACAAGACCGGCCAATTAATCCCAAGTTGGTTATTGAAGGTAGCTTTGATTTTGAAGAGTGCCGAGCAGCCATTCATCAATTGTTAAGCAGTGGCCTCGCGTTTGACGCATTGTTTTGTGGTAACGACAAGGTGGCGTTAGTGGCGTTATCAATGCTGCAAAGTGCTGGCATCAAGGTGCCTCAACAAGTGGCGGTATTGGGTTACGACAATGTCGACTTTGCTGCTTATGCTTCTCCGCCCTTAAGCACCATTAGCATTCCTATAGAGCAAATGGCCAGTGCCGCCTGTCGGCGAGTACTCAACATGGCTTACGATTTGCAGTTAACAATTCCTAAAGTGGAATCACCTCGTTTTATTGCACGTGCTAGTACACCTTAGAGTCCTTTGATGATCACAAACAAGAGTTAAAACATGGCTAAGTTTATTGAAGACGGAACGCGTTATCAGCTTGACGACCCATGCATAGCGCCGAATAGCGCCGCCTATTTGTGGAACAAAAAAATGATGCTGCACATGAACTGTCGTGGTTATGCAGTGAGTCAATATATGGATCCTGAACCACGAAAGTACACCCATGTACCTAACTTAGCTGCGCAAAGCTTTATGCAGCCCGAGCAGCCTTATTTTAGTCATCACCCGGGGCGCTTTTTTTATTTAAGAGATAACCAAACGGGCGAGATGTTCTCGGCACCTTACGAGCCGATGCGGGTAAGTTTAGATGCTTATGCATTTGAACCTGGCTTGGCAGATATTCGCTGGAAAATTGAAAAACTGGATATCGAGCTCACTATCACGCTTAGTTTGGCAGCGAATGATGTACTAGAACTCTGGCAAATACGCGTGGTTAATCTAAGTAACCACGCTAGAGACATTTCGCTTATACCTTATTTCCCCGTGGGTTATGCCTCGTGGATGAATATGGGAGGGCAATACAACACTGAGCTAAATGCGATTGTATGTAGCAGCGTAACCCCTTACCAGAAAGTAGATGATTACTTCAAAAATCAACACCTAAAAGATCTGACGTTTTTGTCTGCTAGTCGAATTCCTGATTATTATGAAGTGTCGCAAGCTGCCTTTGAAGGCGAAGGAGGCTTACATAACCCTAGTAGCCTGCAACATGGCGGTAACCTTGCTAATGGTGAGGCCCATTATGAATTGCCTGCGGCTATTATGCAGTTTCAATATTTGTTAGCGCCTAAAGCTAGCGACAGTTTGCGTTTATGTTTTGGGCCCGCTAAAGATAAGGCTGAGATTCAACAACTTAATCAACGCTATTTGCAGAGTGATGAGCAGCAAATAAAAGCGGAATCTGAAGATTATTTCTCGCAGGCGGAAGGCTGCATTAAGGTGAACACACCCGATCAGCAGTTTAATCACTTTGTGAATAATTGGTTGCCTAGACAGGTGTTTTATCATGGCGATAGCAATCGCCTTACTACCGACCCACAAACACGTAACTACTTGCAAGACGCCATGGGCATGGTGTATCTCAACCCCCAAGCTTGTAAACAGGCCATAATCACCGCGCTTCAACAACAGCAATTTAGTGGTGAAATGCCCGATGGTATTTTGCTTAGTGAGCAAGCAGAGCTGAAATACATCAATCAGGTGCCGCATACCGACCACCCCGTTTGGCTGGCTATTGTATTAAATGCCTATCTTCAAGAAACCAATGATTACAGTCTGTTGGAGCAGCCTTTAGCGTGGGCAGACCAAGCAACGCAGAGCAGTGTATTTGACCATGTTTCTAAGGCGATGCAGTTTTTATGTGAGGCTAATGATGAGCGAGGTTTACCGTATATTGATCAGGGTGATTGGTGCGACCCAATGAATATGGTGGGTTACCAAGGTAAAGGGGTGTCGGGTTGGTTAGCTGAAGCCATTTCTTATGCCTTACAGTTGTGGGTGCCTGTTTGCCAGAAGCTTAAGCAAACTCAGTTAGCAAACCAATTTGAGCAACATGCCACACAACTTAATCAGCGTATTAATCAGTATTTTTGGGACGGGCAGTGGTATGGCCGAGGGATAACCGATAACGGCGTATTATTTGGCGTAAGTAAGGATGTTGAAGGGCGTATTTTTCTTAATGCTCAAAGCTGGGCCTTATTATGTGGAGCCGCTAATCAGCAGCAAAGCCAACAAATGTTGGCAGCGATTGACGAGCAGCTCGACACGCCTTATGGGGTAATGATGAGCGCGCCTGCTTTTACCCAAATGCGCGATGATGTTGGCCGAGTGACCCAAAAATGGCCCGGCAGCGCAGAGAATGGTTCGGTGTATAACCATGCGGCGGCGTTTTATGCCGCATCGCTGTATGCCAATGGTTTGGGTGAACGAGCTTTTAAGGTATTGCGAAAAATGATCCCCTCCAATGAGGATGACGATTTAAGTATTCGTGGTCAGCTTCCGGTGTATTTGCCAAATTATTATCGTGGCGCTTACTACCAATACCCGCGTACTGCTGGTCGCTCTAGTAACTTGTTTAATACGGGAACCAGTGCTTGGTTTTATCAATTACTGGTTGAACAATTATTTGGCATGCGCGGTTGCAGCGAAGGCTTGCTGGTAAGCCCCCAGTTACCCAAAGAATGGTTGCATGCCTCGGCTCATCGCGAGTTTCGCGGCGCGACATTTGATATTGAGTTTGTGCAACAAGCTCTGCCAGAAAACGCTATACAGAAGTGTATTTCAGTAAGTGCTAACGTTTCGCAAAGTACTACACTTACCCTCTCGAATAAAAGCACCAATACACTGCTAATCAGTGGATTCACGCCAGGTGAGCATTACTCGCTAACGGTAACACTAAGCGGTGTAGAGACAGAACTTTTGGCTCAAACAACACGCGCGAAAAAGGTTGAATATGACGAACATTAAGCCCCCCATTATTTATATTATTATGGGCGTATCCGGCTCTGGAAAGTCTAGTGTTGGTAAAGCACTGGCGGAATGTTTGGGTTTTCAGTTTGTAGATGCAGACGATTTACACCCCACCAGTAATATTGAAAAAATGCAAAGCGGCCAGCCACTTAATGATCAAGACCGCTGGCCTTGGTTAGAACAAGTGACCCTATCTGCTGCTTCGTTTAGCCAGCGTGGGCAAAGCGTTGTGATTGTATGCTCAGCCTTAAAAAAAGCCTATCGCGATAAATTGAGAGAAATGTCTGGCACAGTGGGCTTTATTCATTTAGTCGGCACGCAAGCCTTAATTGAAACCCGCTTGCGACAACGAGAGCAGCATTTTATGCCCAGTGATTTGTTAAGCAGTCAATTCCAAGACTTAGAGTTACCTACAGCTGCGGAGCACGATGTAGTGAGTGTTTCGATAACCGGGCGTTTTGATATGGTTATGCAGCGTTGTATTCATGCCGCGAGTCATCTCGCTGAGGCGAACAAACCATGAACTCGATTATTGAGCAAGTGACTCAAACCATTCGCCAGCGCAGCAAAACCTTACGTGATGATTATGTGCAACGAATGCAGCAGCAAGCCGCAAAAGGCAGCTCCAGAGCGCGTTTAAGTTGCGGTAATTTAGCACATGCTGTGGCTGCCTGTAGTGAGCAGCAAAAAGGGCGCTTGCTAGATTTTACACGGGTAAATATTGCGATTATTAGTGCTTATAACGACATGTTAAGCGCACATCAACCGTATGCGGTATACCCGCAAAAGATTCAGCATTACTTGGCGAGCTTGGGCCACAGTGCTCAAGTGGCGGGTGGCGTGCCGGCAATGTGTGATGGGGTTACCCAAGGTCAAGAAGGCATGGATTTGTCTTTATATTCGCGTGATCTAATTGCTCAAAGTACCGCTATTGGATTAAGTCACCAAGGCTTTGATGGGTGCTTGCTGTTAGGCGTATGTGACAAAATAGCGCCTGGCCAACTAATAGGCGCTTTGTCTTTTGGTCATTTACCTACGGCTTTTGTGCCGAGTGGACCAATGCCTAGCGGGATCTCAAACGAGCAAAAAGTGGCTATTCGTCAGCAATACGCAGCGGGCGAACTGGATAAATCGGCCTTACAAGAGACCGAAAATAAGGCTTACCACGCACCCGGCACTTGTACCTTTTATGGCACTGCGAATACTAACCAATTGGTATTTGAAGCCATGGGATTAATGCTACCGGGCAGCGCCTTTGTTGAAGTGAATTCACCTCTTCGAGAAAAACTCACCGAGCAGCTTGCTAAACACATGGTAAAAATTGCCATGGGCAGCCCCAATTATCAGCCTTTGTATCGAGTGCTTGATGAAAAGGCTTTGGTGAATGGTTTGGTTGCGCTAATGGCATCGGGCGGCAGCACTAATCACACCCTGCATATGATAGCGATAGCCCGTGCTGCAGGGCTGATATTAACCTGGGATGATTTTGCGCAACTGGCTAAAGCAGTGCCGCAGCTCTCGAGTATGTACCCTAATGGCCCAGCCGATATTAATGCCTTTGAGCATGCGGGCGGGGTACCTTGCTTATTGCGTTTGTTAGCGCAACGCGGTTTGTTGCATATGGATGCGAATACCATTTATGGCCAGCTTAGCGATTACTTACAATCTCCTTATTTGGAGAATGGCGAGCTATGCTGGCGTAGTGCAAGTGAAAGCCTAAATAGCAGCGTGATTGCCGCCGATAAGCATCAGTTTGCCGACAACGGTGGCTTACAATTACTCAGCGGTAACCTAGGCAGGGCAGTGATTAAAACCAGCGCGGTAGCCGTGAGCCAGCAAGTAATTACAGCGCCCGCTAAAATCTTTGATTGCCAGCATCAAGTGGTAGAGGCTTACCAAAAAGGTTTATTGAATCAAGATGTGGTGGTCGTGGTTCGTTATAACGGGCCTGCAGCCAATGGCATGCCAGAACTACACAAGTTGATGCCGATACTGGGTAACCTTCAGAAACAAGGTTTTAAAGTGGCCTTGGTAACAGATGGTCGCTTATCGGGTGCTTCAGGCAAAATACCCTCTGCTTTACATCTAAGTCCTGAAACTGCTAAAGGTGGCATATTAGCTAAGTTACGCGATGGAGATTTGATTCAGCTCGATGCAATAAGTGGCACGCTTAACTGCCAACTAGATGTGCAGCAGTTAAGTGCGAGAGAGATTGAGCAAGACAGCAAAACTCAACAGCACTTTGGTACCGGCAGAGAGCTATTTCAACCATTCCGCCGCTTAATTGGCAGTGCCGAAAATGGCGCTAGTGTATTGTTCGATTAGTTAATATTAGTAAGAAGGTGAAACGGCTTAGCCAACACCATTGTTTGGCTTGTGTCGGCACGCTGTGCGAGGTTAAGCGTTAGCTTGACTCTGCACAACTAACGGCGAGTTTAGCGAAATTCCATGACTCACTTTAATACCTACCGCAATGCTCAAGGCTATTGGGATCAATAACAATATAGTAAGAGTAATTCTGTTCATAAAGGCGACCTCTTGCTACCTACATTACATTAGACCGCATAAACGGCAATTTCATTCATAATTTAACGTCAACAAGTCCCGCTTAGCCCACTCAAGGCTGTTTTATTTGCTGATTTTGGGTTCTTCGTAATCCTTTTCTTATCGTTTCTTTGGTGCTTCAGCTATCTGTGCTCTGTTATTGAAGTAACAAAATATTCCTTCCTATAAGCTCAGCTTAAACCTGCTCATTTTCCATTTCTCTTACTTATCGCCACACTTGTGCGATAAAAATCAATTGCTTAAGAGAAGTCTCATGAGAAAGAGTAACAAACAGCGTAAACAGCCATCTTCACAGCGTGCATTTGTGGCGGCCGCTTTAGTGTTCGGTGTGTTTAATACTGCCTTAGTTAGCGCTAATCCCTGTGATGGTAATGTGATTACTGATGCGGTTGATGGCGCGATTATTGGTGGTGTAGCAGGGGCTATTGTAGGCAATGCTGGCAATGGTGCGGCCATAGGCGCAGGGGCTGGAGTGATTGCTGGCGCTTACGATGAAGAAGAGTGTGCCCGTTATGAGCGCGAGTTTGTTGAAGATGCAATGGTTGAAGATATCTACCAGCAGCATTTAGATGATGAGATTGACGCGGAGCTTATTTACGGTGAGTAAGCCAATGATTAGCCTTTTTAAGGCTGGCGTCCAATGCCTCTCTTTGAGTGTATCCGCATGTTAAAAAAATATGTTTGGAGCTTAGCCCTGCTCGCGGGAACGGTTAGCGCTAAATCAACCTGGGATCAATTTCGCGACCCTGTAGATGGTAAGCTAGATGTCTCTGAATGGGCCTTAGAGAATGCCCACGGATTTTTGCTGTTTCCTGCGCTAATTACCGATCCTGCTATTGGTAATGGCGGGCTATTAGGTGCCATTTTTTTCCACGAAACTGAAGAGCAAAAAGAGGAACGCCGACGAACGAATACTGCAACAACTATCTCGCCGAGCGTTTCTGGCATTGTGGGTGGCGGTACCAACAATGGTACCCAGTTCTTTGGAGCCTTCCACTCCGGTAACTGGCTCAACGATGGCATTCGTTATGAAGGGGGCATATTCCAAGGCTTAATCAACATTGATTTTTACGGCGCGGGAGATCCGGTAAAAATGACCGCCGATGGATTTCTTACTCAGCATGACCTAGATATTCGTATCGCCAACAGTAACTGGTTTGTGAATGGGGGCTACAAGCTGAGTGGTGGTGATTTAAACTTTGAAGGTGTGGGTAAAACTGAGTCTAGAGATGCGGCTTTTTCTTATGGCTTGCTGTATGAATCCTTAGACAACCAGTTTTCGCCAAACAACGGTATTAAGGCTCGTGTAAAAGTGTCTGAACACGGCAGCTATGCTGGGGGCGACCACGATTTTACTCGATTTAACTCGTACATTAATGCTTATCAAACGTTGTCGGATAAGTGGCGAGTCTCTGGCCGTGTGGTTGCTACCGCAGTTAGTGAGGGGGCGCCTGCTTGGGAGCTTCCTTTTATTGATATTCGCGGTATCCCGGCGATGCGCTATCAAGGTGAGCAGGTAGCGTCTGCTGAAGTAGAACTTGCCTACGCGCTAAATAAGCGCTGGGAATTGATTGGTTTTACGGGCGCAGGCTCAGCTTATAATCAAGGCCAAGATAGCGAGTTACAAACCATTTATGGTGGTGGGTTCAGACACTTAATCGCTCGCCAATTAGGTTTGAAATGGGGCATTGATATTGCGCAGCATAAAAACGACACCGCTGTGTATTTGCAGTTTGGCTCAGCATGGTAGCGTTTAAATGTATGGTAAATCTGAAATAAAAAACGGAGCACTACGCTCCGTTTTAAGTTTATTGTTCAGCTAGCTTATTTAGCCGGTTTTAATTAACTGATTCATGTCTTTCACCAGCTTATTAAAGGCTGTTAGCTCTTGTTTATCAATCGCCGATGCCAGCGGGATTTTAGCCGTCATCGCGTTTACCGCACGGCCATTTATGTGGAATTCATAATGTAGGTGAGGGCCAGTAGAACGTCCGGTGTTACCTGACTCTGCTATGACTTGACCACGTGTGACTCGCTGACCTTTTCGTACTTTAAATTTGTTTAAGTGCAGGTAGCGCGAGCGATATTTACCGCCGTGTTGAATCACTAAGTATTTACCGGCATAAGGATGGTTTTCTATTCGAGTCACCACACCATCGCCTGCTGCGAGTACCGGGGTGCCAATGGCTACTGGGAAATCAGTACCGTTGTGCGGGGATATTCGCCCTGTTACCGGGTGCTTGCGACGAGGGTTAAACCCGGAGCTAACTCGTTGGGCACGTTTTAATGGTACCCGCATAAAGGCTCGTGCAAGGCTTTCGCCATCTTTATCGTAGTAGTTGCCGTTACTAAATAGGTAAGCGCTATATTCATTGCCACGATTAAACATGCGCACCGCGCTAATTTCGCTCTGACCGGTTAACTCATCATCAATGTATTGGCGGTTTCTTACCACTTGGAATACATCACCCGCTCGAAAATCACGTGAAAAACGAATTTTGTCTTTGAACATGGTGGCCACTTGTTCAACTTCACTTGGACTTAATCCGGCTTTACGGGCAGATACGTAAAAGCTGCCTTCAATGGTGCCGCTAATGGCTTGTTTTTGCCATTGGCCTTCAATGCTAACGGTTTCGTATTCAAAGGTCGTGGGATCGACACGCTTAAAGACAATTTGTTGAGCTGGGTTAAAAGCAAGTTGCAGAGCTTGTAGCTCCTGTTTGTCATGATCGATAGTAAAGGTAAGTTCATGCCCTGGGCTTAGAGTATCAAGTGCCAACACCGAGATGTCAGCTTCTAATACTTGATACATTGTGGTTTGCGTTATCTCGAAACGGGTGAAAATCTTACCTAAAGTATCACCATCTTTGATGGTGTACTGGTAACTGCGTACGCCGCCAACTAGTGGCTCGCTGTTTGACGCGGTAGTGGACTCTGGTGATTGAACAGCTGAGTCTGCTTGTGGCTTGCTAGTGTTTACTGCTGGCTGTTTAAACTGCGCTGAACTGGGCTCTGGGCGAGGTTTTTGTTTCACTAAATCAATAGCTTCACGTGAGCTACTGCTTAAGTCGAAAACTAAACCATCGTTTTGCTTAGTGAAGCTGTTTTGTGGCAGCTCGATCAGTTGGCGAGAACCCGCACTTGATGAGGTGGTTTTTGACGAGGGCCAAAAGCTTGCGATAGTAATAACGGCACCGCAGGCCAAAATAAGTTGCCAATGTTTGTTGGGCAGCCTGCTCGGGCGGCCAAACAGTTGGGCTTTACTGTTAAACATAGTGTCTTTTACCTATTAAACGCTGTCTTAACGCAGCTGTTGTTATAGTGTTTTCAGTGGCGATGTTCGCCATTATCAGTGCTATATTCATGCGCTCTGCCTAGGTTGGCAGCTGGCGCATAAGCCTTGAAATTCGTAACTTTGAGGATGCAGGCTAAACCCTTGTTGCCCTGCAAAATGATCTAACTCTAGCTTTAGCTCACTGGATAAATTCATTTGAGTCACACTTTTACAATCGGTACATATAAGTAAGGGGTGCGGTGCAAAGCTCTCTTGCTGCTGGCTTACTAAGTAACGACTTGTAGATTCAATATGCTGAATGAAGTGATGCTGAATTAAAAATTCTAGAGCTCGATAAACCGTTGGCGGTTTGGTTTTAGGCTGCTGCTGTTGCAGCTCTGCGAGTACGTCGTAGGCGCTAAGTGGTGCATTTTGTTTATGTAAAATGGCTAACACGGCGGCACGATTAGGAGTGAGCTTGAGTTTCTGCTGATGACAGTAATCACTTACGCGTTGTATATAATTAGCAGTAATCATGAAATACCGAGTAAAAACAAGGGTTAGCAAGGGGAGCTGTGAACACCCTCAAAATTTGAGCGTTACATTATAACATTGGTCGTGGTTTGGCAAGCTACAAGCCCTATTGAAAGGGCTGTTTGTGATTGTTAGCTCAGTATTTAAGTCTTTGTAAAGGCTGGATTAAAAACCGTCGTTGTTTAGCTACATGTCATCGCCACTTTAATCGCTAAACCGCCTTGTGAAGTTTCGCGGTATTTGGCGTTCATGTCTTTACCGGTGGCATACATGGTTTCGATGACTCTATCGAGGGATACGCGAGACTCATTGGTTCGCCTCAACGCCATGCGGCTTGAGTTAATCGCTTTTACTGCGGCAATCGCGTTACGCTCAATACACGGCACTTGTACTTGGCCAGCAACTGGATCGCAGGTTAGGCCCAAATTGTGTTCCATACCAATTTCCGCCGCTTCACAGACTTGCATAGGGCTACCGCCAAGTAGCTCTGCTAAACCCGCAGCAGCCATGGAGCAGGCAACACCCACTTCGCCTTGGCAACCAACTTCTGCACCCGATACCGACGCATTGGTTTTATACAAAATGCCAATCGCACCTGAACACATCAAAAAACGTTGAACGGTTTCTTCATTTAAGGGTTCAATGAACTTGTTATAGTAAGCCAAAACCGCGGGGATTATACCCGCTGCGCCATTGGTGGGGGCGGTTACCACTCGGCCGCCAGCGGCGTTTTCTTCACTAACCGCTAAAGCAAACAAATTCACCCAATCGATAATGTCCATAGGGTCTTTGCTCATTGAACCGCGCCCTTTTAGTTGGCGTAGCAAAGAAGCTGCTCGCCGTGGCACGCGTAACGGACCTGCCAGTATGCCTTCGGTTTTGCAACCTCGGTCGATGGCTTGTGACATGGTTTGCCAAAGTGTGCTGGTTTGTTGGTTGATGATGGTTTGAGAGTTAAATGCTCGTTCATTGGCACGAACTAAGCCACTTATCGACATTCCGTTTTTGCGGCATTGCTCCAACAAGGAAGCTGCTGAATTATAAGGAAAAGGCACGCTAATTGTTTGCGTGTTTGTTTGGCCAAAGTGTTGTTCTTCTACTACAAAGCCACCGCCAGTAGAGTAGTAGGTTATCGATTTGATGTTCAGGTTGCCTTGCCAAGCATGAATCACCATGCCGTTTTCGTGTAACGGCAAACAAGTGGAATGAAAAGTTAATGCCTTAGCAGGAAACGCCACTTGGTGTTGGTTGTTGGCTACCTTAAGTATTGCGGTTTGTTCTAAGTGTTGTACAAAGCCTGCAATAGCATCGATATCTACATTGTGGGGTAGGTTTCCTGCTAATCCCATAATAATGGCTGTGTCAGTGTGGTGGCCTTTGCCTGTTAACGACAAGGATCCATATACATCAACGGTAATGCTATCTACTTGTTTAAGTATCTGGGCTTGGGTTAACTGTTGAATAAAGTTATGAGCGGCAATCATCGGCCCAACGGTGTGTGAGCTAGATGGGCCTATACCCACCTTAAACACATCAAAAATACTAAGCATCAATTCTCTCGAATAAAAAAGGCAGAAGCACGTGACTTCTGCCCTAAAAATTAGCTGATAAATCTATAGGATTAGGCGGTTTTAAGCCTTAAAGGGTAAAACGGCTGGTGGCTACAATTTATGGCTAGTGAATAGCGGCGCCTAGGGTAATGAGAAAGCGTGATTCGGTAAACTGATTTTTGAGGGTTTTACGCTAAACAGACTTAGAATGTGTAAATATTTAATAAAGGTGGCTTAGATTGGTGGATTTTTAGAAGCTTTGCTCGCTTTGTGGTCACTCAACACTAATTTTGGAAAAAGCGGTTGACTTGTTTAGGCTAAAAACGTTTAATAGCCGCCGTTGCCCGGATAGCTCAGTCGGTAGAGCAGAGGATTGAAAATCCTCGTGTCGGTGGTTCGATTCCGCCTCCGGGCACCACCTTTTAAAAGCCTGCTTTTTAGCAGGCTTTTTTCATTTCCGTCCCCTAGAAAATAATGACACCTTAGTTACCTGTATTTGGATAATGAATGATGTCGTGAAATACCGCTGTTTGCGGGTGCAAATTTCTATAACCATGTTCTTGATCCGCTGCAAAGCGAAGCGCTTGGCCTTTTTGCAAGCTTAGCCATTGCCTGTTAACCAGTACTTCCATTTCTCCGCTTATTACAATGATATGCTCGCTCACACCCGGTTCGTGAGGCTCGGATACGCGTTGATAACCCGTTAATAGGGTGAGCTCGTACATCTCAAAGCCGTATTTTTCTTCATAGGGAAATAGAGTCGCTACTAGCATGTTGTCGCTGGCAGGTTGTTGACGAAGCTGGTCAGCTGTTCTTATTTGTAGCGAACTTTGTTCACTGATACTGGGCTCTAAAAAGGTAGACAGTGAAGTAGAAAAGCCTCCCGCTATTTTCCACAAGGTGGCAATAGTAGGGCTAGATTCCCCACGCTCTATTTGGCCTAGCATGGCTTTACTCACGCCAGTTTGTTTGGCTGCGGTGTCTAAGCTCCACTTTTTTTGTTGACGTTGTGTTTTTAAGGCTTGAGCGAGGTATTGGTTGAGCGCGTGCAATTAGCCACCTAATGAATTCAAAAAATAATTTGTACGTTATAACGCACAAGTGCTAGGCTTGTCCACACTGTGCGCTATAGCGCACACAAGGTTAACTAGCAAAAGGAGTGCTTAACAATGCGTGACTGGTTTGTTGCTTCCCGTGTTTCAGCGGGTTTTATTGTGGTGTTGGTTGGCTATACCAGCTCGGCGGTGATTGTGTTTCAAGCTGCTGCTGCGGCAGGAGCCAGTGAGCAGCAAATAAGCTCTTGGTTATGGGCCTTGGGAGTGGGCATGGGGCTGAGCAGCATTGGCTTATCTTGGTATAGCAAAAAGCCAATTCTTACTGCCTGGTCGACGCCGGGAGCGGCCTTGCTGGTAACTAGTTTACAAGGTTTGTCGATTAACGAAGCGATTGGCGCATTTTTGTTTAGTTCTTTGCTGATCACTCTGAGCGGATTGAGCGGCTTTATCGATAAGTTGATTCGCTGGATCCCCCAGTCTTTAGCTTCGGCCATGCTAGCCGGGGTATTACTGCAGTTTAGTTTGCAATTGTTTAGTGCTTTAGAGAGCCAGTTAATCTTGGTAGTGGCTATGATTGCGTGTTATCTCATTGGTCGCCATATTGCTCCGCGTTATGTCATGTTGCTAACTTTGTTGGTGGGATGCGGCGTAGCTTATCAACTAGGTTTGTTAGATTTATCGTCAGTGAGTTTTCAGCTTGCTAAGCCCGAATGGGTAAACCCATATTTTTCTTGGCAGGCGCTGATTGGCGTTGGTTTACCTTTGTTTGTTGTGACCATGGCTTCACAAAATATGCCGGGAATAGCCGCTTTGCACGGTAATGGCTATCGCCCTGCCATTTCACCTATCATCACTTGGACTGGCGTTACTGGCTTGGTTCTAGCGCCCTTTGGAGGTTTCGCGTTTAACCTTTCAGCCATTACTGCGTCTATTTGCATGGGTAAGGAGGCCGATAGTGATCCAAGTAAGCGTTACCTAGCGTCTATTTGGGCTGGTATTTTCTATATCGCTATTGGCTTGTTAGGAGCAACGGTGGTGAGTTTATTTGCGGCATTTCCTCAAGAGCTCGTAGCAGCAGTAGCTGGTTTAGCGCTATTAAGCACTATTGCCAATAGTTTGGCTGGTGCACTGGCTGATGTAGAGGGTAGGGAAGCGGCGATATGCACCTTTTTATTAACTGCTTCTTCGGTGAGTTTCTTTGGTATTGGCAGCGCATTTTGGGGGTTAAGCTTAGGCATGTTGGTGCATTATTTCACGCAAGCTGTTAGTAAGAAAAAGCAGTTAATGAAGACTGAAACAGGTGGAACCTAAGACCATTTAGGTATACTAAGGTGATGAGTTGACTCAAGACTATATGTAAACAATATGCTGATAAAAATAGCGGCTAAGATTGGCTACGGTTTGCTTATATTCATGGTGACTGCTGAACTAATGGTATTGAGCTTACGCTGGATCGATCCCCCGATGTGGTCTTGGCGATTGCATAGAAGCGTATACCCACCCAGCAGTTATCCGGAGGATGTTGCTCATCAATGGCGAAATCTGAATGCGATTTCGCCGAGTATGGTGTTAGCTGTGGTGGCGGCAGAGGATCAGCGTTTCCCCCAGCATTGGGGTGTGGATTATTCTGCTATCATGACGGCGTTTAAGAATAATCAGCAAGGTGGCAAGTTGCGTGGCGCGAGTACCATAACCCAACAAACCGCTAAGAACCTTTGGTTGTGGCCTGCTCAGAGCTATTGGCGAAAAGCTTTTGAAGCTGGCTTTAGTCTGCTGCTTGAGTTGAATTTACCCAAACAACGAATACTTGAAATTTATCTCAATGTGGCCGAGTTTGGACCTGGTATCTACGGAGTAGAAGCTGCCAGCAAGCATTATTTTAAGCAGCCTGCTGCCAGTTTAAGCCATTATCAATCTGCTAGTTTGGCAGCCTTATTACCTAGCCCCTATCGTTACAGTTTGTGGCCAAAAACGCCATACATGCAAAAGCGAGTTATCTGGATTCAACAGCAAATGCGCCAACTCGGTGGCGCATACCTCAGTTTTATAAAGTAACGTTATAAGGCTGCCTGGTACAAACCTATAGCGAACTGCGACGACAACTTAAGCGCCAGCAAAATTAAGAAAATCGATAAAGAAATGAGAGTAGCTTTAGACAGCGTTTTTAGGAATCCGATGAACATAATGACCTCACTTGTGTTTAGCCATCCTTGGAAATAATTCACTAATAATTATACTCAAGCGCCAGTGAATACTGAACTTATCAACTTGTCTTAGATCAATTTTCTTTGCTGTTTTTTTGTACGATTAATAACACTGTGATCGTTAACTCATAAGGGGTT
The DNA here is from genome assembly GCF_030548385.1 of Agarivorans sp. 1_MG-2023. NCBI lineage: Bacteria > Pseudomonadati > Pseudomonadota > Gammaproteobacteria > Alteromonadales > Alteromonadaceae > Agarivorans > Agarivorans sp. 1_MG-2023. The sequence goes on from NZ_JAUOSJ010000003.1 coordinate 155,200, forward strand.
AAATGCGACACGATTACTTATTGTGATTTAAATCTAAATGATAACGCTTGTTATTACTTTTATCGTAAGTTAATGAAATGTAAATATAATATGCGAAATTATTTGGATAGGTGTATACTTTTTCGATAGCTTAAATGGCAGTATGGAGTGAAGAAATGAAAGCCGATCCGAGCATAATAGCCTTACTAAATAAGGTGTTAACTACCGAACTCACATCAATTAATCAGTACTTTTTACACGCCAGAATGTACCGCAATTGGGGCTTAGAAGCGCTCAATGAGAAGAACTATAAAAAGTCGATTAAAGATATGAAACAAGCCGACAAAATTATGGAACGCATATTGTTCCTAGAAGGCTTACCTCATGCTCATATGTTGGGTACATTGCGGATTGGTGAATCAACGGAAGAGATGTTGCAATGCGATATGGACTTTCAGCTTGAGCAGCTTCCGGTACTAAAAGATGCTATTGCCAGTTGTGAAGCTGCCAAAGATTTTGTAAGTCGTGATTTATTAGAAGAAATTCTAGATTACGAAGAAGACCATGTTGATTGGATTGAAACTCAGCAATATCAAATTGATAAGATGGGCATTGAAAATTACTTAGCTGCTCAAATTACTGAAGGAGACGACTAATGAAGGGTAATAGTGAAGTAATTGACGCGTTAAATCGCCTGTTAATGAATGAACTAACAGCAATGGATCAATACTTTATCCACTCTCGTATGTACGAAGATTGGGGACTAAATAAACTTTATGAGCGAATCGACCATGAGTTTGATGATGAGAAAGGTCATGCTTCGTTGTTGATCCAGAGAATTTTGTTTTTGGAAGGTACTCCTGATTTAAGTCAGCGTGAGCCTTTACGCATTGGTAAAGACGTACCAAGTATGCTGGAGAACGACCTTAAAGTTGAATATGAGGTTGATGCCTTGCTGAAAGAAACGATGGCCTTGTGCGAAACCAAACAAGACTATGTAACGCGTAACATGTTGCAAACCTTAATTGACGATACTGAAATGGACCATGCTTACTGGCTGGAACAACAGCTTGGTTTAATTAACAAGATTGGATTACAAAATTATATGCAAAGCCAGCTGTAAAATTACTGGTTTTATTTAGAAGCCGAAAGCAGATGCTTTCGGCTTTTTTGTATGTTTCACTACTATGTTTTCTGTAGCTTCCAACTCAACATTGACCACGGTTTCTCCATAGCAAGTTGTTTTAGTTTAGGGCAGGGGTTTACCACATAGGCCTTGTCTACATGTTCCAATAACGCTCGGTCGTTAATAGAATCAGAATAAAAGTAGCTACGCTGGTAAGCTTGTTGCTTGCTTTGCTGCCATTCGAGTAAACGAATTACCTTACCTTCTCTAAAGCTGGCTACACCTTCAATATGTTCACTATAGCTGCCATTTTTGAGCTTTAAATCTACCCCTAGAAAGTCTTTTACGCCTAGCTGCTTGGCGACTTTTTTGACAATAAAGCTTACCGTTGCAGAGATAATAAGCACCTGATGTTGCTGGTAAAGGAGATCATGGATTAGCTTTTGACCTTCAGGGTAAATAATCTGTCGAATGTGTTGCTGTACAAAGTCTTCGACTAACCGATCTATTTGACTACAGCTAAGTGATTGAATAGGACTGAGGCTAAAACGGATGTACTCTTCAAGTGCCAGCTCTCCCTGGGCGTACTGCTCCATCATGGCGGCATCCTGCGCTAAGAAACCAGCTTGAGTGACAATACCTTGTTCTACTAGGTACTGATGCCACAACACTCCACTATCACCCGCTATAAGGGTATCGTCTAAATCAAATATATGTAGGTCCACTCAAACGTCTTCCATTTTCAAGGCTGCTAATTGCCATGCTAGATAAATTGTTGGGGGAGATTCAATGATATTGGGTGAAGCAGATAAAGAAAAGGCCAGCTAAGCTGGCCTTGATTGATTATGCAGAGTCCTTCTTGAGATTCTCTGGCAAGCTGTCGGGTAACGGTGACCAACTGCGTTGCTGAGCTTCTCCATGCAATACCTTACGAAGTTTTTCGTTCGCGGCTGCTGCGTAGATTTTCTCTGTTTTAATTTCTTCTTCTTTACGTTTTAACGCATCTTCCATATCTAACTGAAGATCTTTATGGCGTTTGCTTGTGGCAAAGAATACTAAACCTATAAGTGCTACCAATACCGCAACCACAGCTCCAAATAACCACCAAGCAATGCCTGATTGTTCTGGTTGACCTGCATCTTCGGTACGTTGCACCAACTCAACAATATGAGCACTTAGCTTATTGTTTTGGTCACGTAACTCGTCACGCTGAGTCTGCATTTGGTTGAATTGGTCTTGTAACTGTTTCTGTTGCTCTGAACTACCAGTATTCTCAGAAATTGTTTTTTGAAGACCTAATATTTGCTCGTTTACACCAGCCAGTTGATTCTCTAGCTGTTGGTTACGCTCAAGTAGTTGAGCTTCAGCATTACTGCTACCAGCTTGCTCTACTTGGCTGTACAAACTTTGGTTAGATGCAGTTAAAGTACGGTTCTCATTACTGATCTTATCGTTAAGCTGTAACAACGCTTGGTAATCAATTAGTTTGCTATTTAAGTCATTCTGCAAACGTTGGTTGATTTTTTGAGTATCGTTAAGTGCCGATTGCAACTTATTAATACTACGATTCTTTTTCGTTAAATCGTCTTTTAATACCGCTAACGTACGCTTCATCTCAGGGCTTGGACCAGAACTCTTAGCTACTGATTTTGCTTTCGGTTTCGGTTTTGGCGCTACTTTAGCTTTAGCGGTAGTGGTTGTTGCTTTTACTTTAGGTACCGGTGGCGGCAATACAGTTTTAGCTTTAGGTGGGGTAGTGGTCTTTTTTGCTGTCGCTGTTTTAGCACTATTAGCGAATTGTCTAGGAAGACCCGTGTAGATTTTTGGATCTTTTTCTACAATCCAAATATCCATACCGTGTTTACTTTTAATCCACTTCCACTCTTCAACTTTCATATGGTGAAGTTCACCGTTAGTTAAAGTGTAAGAAAACTGCTTCGCATCAGGGCGAACAGGAATAGTAAATGCCACACCGAAGTCGTCAAACTTGCTTGGCATTAGTGGATCCGCAGGGGTTGTACCTTTACGCAAGCGAAAATCGGTTCTGGCACCTACTTCTTTGCCATTAACCATTTCTTCGCCAGCCCAGATGTGAAGACCCCAACCATCATAGTTGTTAGTGATACTTTTATAATGCACTGTGACGTTGGCCGCAGTGGCAACTGTACTCACACACCAGAAAAGTAATATAAATATTGATGCTCTTTGCACAATTACTCCATTAACTTGTTAAGTCGCATAACGCCATAGTAACTAAAAAAACAGTAAAGAAGTAGCAACTAGATCACCAATATGGTGTTAAATTTTAAAGAAAAATTGACCTAGCTCCAATTGCAGTAGATTTTTGTACAAAAAAAAGACAGTTTTTGCTGTTGATAAAAATTGCAAGAAAGCAATGGGTAAGATCTTTAGAGGAACAAACTATGAAATATCGTCAACTCGGCGACTCAAATTTAAATGTGAGTGAAATATGCCTAGGAACCATGACTTGGGGTGAGCAAAACTCCCAAGCTGATGCCTTTGCTCAGTTGGATTACGCCTTAGCAAATGGTGTCAACTTTATCGATACTGCTGAGATGTATCCGGTTCCTCCGCAGCAAAGCACTCAAGGTGCTACGGAAACCATGATTGGCAACTACTTCGCTCAACGGGATTGCCGAGATGAGGTTATTTTGGCATCTAAAGTAGCTGCACCCTCTCAGAGTGACCGTGGCGGCTACATTCGCAACGATATGAGCTTAACTTGGAATGGTATTCACCAAGCAGTAGAAGATTCATTGAATCGACTACAGACTGATTACTTAGATCTATATCAGGTGCATTGGCCAGATCGAGCGACTAACTTTTTTGGTCAACTGAATTATCAACACCAAGAAGACGCCGCTCAAACACCTATCATCGAAACCTTAGAGGCTTTGGCTGATCTCGTTAAGACCGGTAAGGTAAGATATTTGGGGATCTCAAACGAAACGCCTTGGGGGGCAATGCGATATGTTCAGCTAGCTGAGAAGCATAACTTGCCTAAGATCGTGTCGATCCAGAACCCTTATAATTTGCTAAATCGTAGTTTCGAAATCAACTTGGCTGAAGTCTCTCACCGTGAAAACTTGCCCTTGTTGGCTTATTCGCCATTAGCATTTGGTGCACTAAGCGGTAAATATTTAAATAATCAATGGCCAGAGGGGGCGCGTTTAACTATTTATAAACGTTTTGCCCGTTACGGAAGCGATATCGCCGAAGGGGCAATTCAGCGTTATGTAGATGTGGCACGAGAGTTTGATTTAAGCCCTGTTCAACTCGCACTGGCATTTGTTAATCAGCGTAGCTTTGTTGGTTCTAATATTATTGGTGCTACTTCTTTAGCGCAGTTAAAAGAAAACTTATCGAGTACTCAAGTGGTGATCTCTGATGAACTCGAGCGGCGTCTTCAGGAAATTGGCGACGAGTTTCGTATTCCTTGTCCTTAAATAGGTGAGTGAGATGATCAGCGCTGATCGAAAAAATAACTTGGTACCTTTACTTGAACAAGTAAGGGCGTGCACCTTGTGTAAAGCTCAGCTTGATCCTCGACCTGTTATTCAAGCGAGTCCTGAAGCTCGTTTGTTGATCATTGGTCAGGCACCGGGCAGTAAGGTTCATAAAAGTGGCATACCTTGGGATGATGTGAGTGGTGATCGACTACGCCAGTGGCTTAACCTAGATAAAGAGATATTCTACAACCCCCAAAAGGTGGCTATTGTGCCGGCTGCATTTTGTTATCCAGGGAAAGGAAAACAAGGTGATTTACCGCCACCTAAACTGTGTTTTGACACGTGGCATAAACGGGTATTGGCAGAGCTGCCTAATATAGAACTTACCTTATTAATTGGCCAATATGCGCAAGCCTTGTATTTGAACACGCCCAATAAAACGTCGTTAACCGAAAATGTCGCTAATTTTGCATATTACAGTGAGCAGGCCTTATGGCCTTTGCCCCATCCTTCACCACGCAACCGCTATTGGATTGCGAACAACCCTTGGTTTGAGCAGTCTTTAGTTCCGCAGTTACAAAATGCACTAGCAAAGCTGGCGCTTAGCTAGCAGCATGCTTGAGATTTTGGCCGTCTAACCATTGTTTAGGTGACATTTGGGTTTTACTGCGAAAAGCTCGGTTAAATCCCGATAGGCTTTGGTAGCCAACAGACGATGCTACCCACGCTATGCTTTTACCTTGTTTTAGTAGTTGTTGGGCGTGGTGAATCTTCCAATCTACCAGGTAATCCCCCGGTGAGCTGCCAATTACTTTAGTAAAGGTTTCAATGAAGCTAGTGCGAGACATGGCTGCTGCGTGGGCTAGAGTCTCTAAGGGGTACGTTTTACTTGGGTCTTCATGTAATAAAGCCAATGCTAGGCTGAGCTTAGGATGTATTAACCCGGCTAATAGGCCAGTATCAAGGTTTTGCTTATTAACGCTGTAGCGCAGCAATAAGCTAATTAGCACCTCTACTAAGCGGTCCATAATCACCAATGAGCCATCGGCAGGCTGAAAGGCTTCACTAAATAGTAAATCGATAGTTTTTGAAAACTGTGGGTGCTCAGCTAGCGGCAATACTATTTGCTTTGGGAGGGCGTTGGCTAAAGGGCTACTGTTAGCATTCCCATATCTTATGGTTGCGCACACTAGTTCTGCGGGTTGTTCTGAATCAACCACTAAACGATGTGCAAGCGGTTTAGGAAAAAAAACCAAACTGGGCTGAGTCACTTCGATTTTTTTATTGGCTTGCAGAATGCTTAATTTACCTTGGTTCAACACATGAATATGACCCACTAAGTCATCACCGGTTTCCACATCAGATAAGCCACATAATTGACCTGAATAAAAAACACCAGCAGTAACAGAGAACTGCCTTAGCAAGCCAGATAATTGGTCCATCAATAACACTCCGTACTTTTCGCACCAACAAGCGGACGATTGTATCCCAACAGACCGGACTAAGCGGTTAAATTTTCACTATCGCAGTTAGCGGTTAATTTATGGAGAAATAAAATGAACAGTTTGAAAGCCCTAATCAGAAATACCACCTTAGTAACAGCATTGGCATTTAGTGGCGTGAGCGCAGCTGCAGATATTGGAATGAGCGTAGATAGCAACGACTTAGCGATACAAGGTTACGACCCCGTTGCATACTTTGTTAGTGGCCAACCAACTCAAGGTTCTGGTGATTTTACTGCGAGTCATAACAACGCTATTTACCATTTTGCTAGTGCTAGCAATCGTGATGCATTTAAAGAAGACCCCGCTAAGTTCGCGCCTCAGTATGGTGGTTACTGTGCCTTTGGTGTAGCCATGGAGAAAAAGTTTGAAACTGACCCTACGGCCTGGAAAATTGTTGATGGAAAGCTTTATCTAAACTTAGATAAAAAAGTGCAACAACGTTGGTTAGAAAACACTAACGAGCTGATTGTGGATGCTAATCAACATTGGCCAGAGATTAAGCCGATTGATGCTGCCAAACTATAATCTTTTTGAGCCATTGAAGCCCAACACTTCGATGGCTCAATAATATTTTTGGTAAAGCTCTTCGATCAATGTGGCCAATTTAAAATCTCGCTCGCTTACTCCGCCTAACTCATGAGTGGTGAGTGCGATATTGACGCGGTTATAGCAATTACTCCAATCCGGATGATGGTTTTGTTGTTCTGCGTAGTCAGCGACATGGCCCATAAACTCAAATGCTTGTACAAAATCTTTAAAACGGTAGCTGTTTTCAATGCTATTGTTGCTAAATTGCCAGTCAGGTAAATGTTTTAATGCCATTTGAATAGCCGATGGACTTAAGGCTTGTTCATCACTCATCGTATCTTCCTAAATCAATCATACTTCTATTTAGCCTAGGTTAGCTGGGGCGAACTGCCAGTTTCACCAGCATTGGCAAAAGATAAATGGGCAATTGAATTGCGCCCATATATATCATGTATTCTAAGCCTAAAAAGCTGCCAGTAATGCTGTAGGTTAGCAATACATTGCGGTTGGTTGCGGTAATGGCGCTGATAATCGCCAGGTTTTTACCTTGTCGGTAATACAGCAAAAAACTACTGATAAACAATACCAGGCACACCCCGCTGGCAATGAGCAAATATTCCAGTGCTTTACTGGGAGTTTCATCGAATATTTCTCTAAAAGCTCCCATTAAACCTAAAGGAAAGAAAAACACTAACACGATGGTAAACGGGCGAATTTGCTTTAAAGCTTGTTCAATCAAGCTTTGTTTTAGTAGCTTGTGGACTAACAAACTGATCATGATGGGTAAAACAATAAAGATAGCTAAACGCAGACTATAGGTTTGCATATCAAGCTGTAACTGCTCATTGCCGTTAAAGCGACTAAATAGCCAGCCGTTGAGTAGCAATACCAAAGGCATCAGCAAGGTTGAGGCAATGGTCATGGCCATACAGCGCTGCGCATCTAACCCTAAGGAACGCACAATAGCCGGGCTGGCAAATAAGGAACCGGTTGCGCAAGTGGCGGCAATGGCGAGGTAGAGTTTGCTATCAATATTAAGTAACCACGCTAACGTCATGATCAAAATAGTAACGCCAAACGTATGCCAAACAGCGTACAACCAAACAGAGGCTTGAGCTAAGTCGGTTACCAGAGTTTTAATGTTGAGGCTAACTATGGTGAGCAGCATCAGAAAAAACAATACCGCGGGTAATAAGGGTAATAAAGCATTTGAAAAGTTAGGTAGGGCAAAACCTACTAATACGCAGCTAGCCAGTAACTGTGTTGAGAATCGAGAAATAAATGCCAGCAAATCCTTGCCTCTTGAATGGGTAAACTAAGCCCTGTTTACTCTGGTTTACATTATTAAAGTGTAATTGGTAACTCATTTCAAACAAGTGTTTGAAAAATACTATCAAAGAGTTGTATGATTGCAAATGCTACGTTTGGCCAATTGTTTATCTAGGGCCTTATATGGGATGCTAATCTGACAATTATTGTAGGTCGAGCTTCGAACCTGCTGCAAGAAACTAAGGGTAACATGAATTAAAGCGCGAGGTTGAATCCATCGTGCAACACATAATAACTATAAAATAAGGGACAATTGGATGACTAAACCGACCACTGCGGCATCAAGCTACCACAAGCTGGAACACTTCCAAGTATCTAACTTGCTGTACCAGTTTATTAACCAGGACGTACTGCCAGAAACCGGTGTTGACCAAGCCTCGTTTTGGTCAAGTTTAGAAAGCTATCTGCAACACTTCATACCTAAAAACAAGTCTTTGCTGGTTAAGCGTGAACAGCTACAAGCCCAAATAGACCAATGGCACCAACAGCATCCATCCCCGTTTGATGCCAACCTTTATCAACAGTTTTTAATCGATATAGCCTATTTAGTTGATGCTCCTGAAAATGTGACCCTAAGCACCTCAAAAGTCGACCGAGAATTAGCCTTGTTAGCTGGCCCACAATTAGTGGTGCCAGTTATGAATGCGCGTTATGCCCTTAATGCAGCCAATGCCCGTTGGGGGAGTTTATACGACGCACTGTACGGCACAGACGCTATTGACCAAAGCGGACAGTTGGCACCTGGTAGCAGTTATAACCCACAACGCGGCGCCGCCGTTATTGCTTATGGTCGCGCTTTGCTCGACCAACATTGTCCGCTTGCTCATGGCAGCCATGCCGACGCCACGCGCTACAGTGTATTATCTGGCGGCTTGTTAGTGAGCCTAAAAGATGGCTCTAACACTACCTTAGCTGAAGCGTCTCATTTAGCGGGTTTTCAGGGAGATGCTGAGCAGCCAAGTGTTATTTTGTTGCAACATCATGGCCTTCATATTGAGATTCAATTTGATGCAGAGCATCAAATTGGTGAGCAAGATAGCGCCAATGTTAAAGATATCGTTTTAGAATCCGCGCTAACCACTATTATGGACTGTGAAGATTCTATCGCGGCGGTTGATGCTGAAGATAAAGTCGAAGTATATAAAAACTGGCTAGGATTAATGCGTGGCAGTTTACGTGAATCCCTGAGTAAAAATGGCCAAACCATCACTCGAGAGCTAGAGCCAAATCGCCACTATGTTAACAGCCAAGGCCACGGTTTTAGCTTAAGTGGCCGCTCACTTATGTTTGTGCGCAATGTTGGCCACTTAATGAATAGTGATTTACTGCTCGACGCCGATGGTAATGAAGTGCCAGAAGGGCTGCTTGATGCCGTATTTACTAGCTTAATTGGTAAACATGATTTGCTTGGTAATAGCCCTTATCGCAACTCGCGCGAAGGCTCTATTTATATTGTAAAACCTAAAATGCATGGCCCTGAAGAAGTCGCATTTAGTAATCAGGTATTTGGCGCGGTTGAGGAGTTTTTAGGTTTAGCGACTAATACCATCAAACTTGGCATTATGGATGAAGAGCGCCGCACCAGCGTAAACTTACAGGCATGTATTGCCGAGGCAAACCAACGGGTGGTATTTATTAATACCGGTTTCCTAGATAGAACCGGTGATGAAATTCATACCAGCATGCACGCAGCAGCGATGGTGCCAAAAGGTGAGATTAAAGAAAGCGCCTGGATTAAAGCTTACGAGTTAAACAACGTAGAAGCAGGTTTAGCATGCGGTTTACAAGGTAAAGCGCAAATAGGTAAAGGTATGTGGGCGATGCCTGAAATGATGGCCGCAATGATGCAAGCTAAGCAAGCTCACCCACAAAGTGGTGCTAGCACCGCCTGGGTACCGTCGCCTACTGCAGCAACTTTACATGCGATTCACTATCATCAGGTGGATGTGTTTTCTGTTCAGCAGCAACTTGCCCAGCATCTAGAACAACACAGTACTCAGCGCCTAGCTGATTTACTGACTCCGCCATTGGCCGAGCAAACAGATTGGTCTGAACAACAGCTTATTGCAGAACTAGATAACAATATCCAAGGTATTTTGGGTTATGTGGTTCGCTGGGTTGAGCAAGGTGTAGGGTGCTCAAAAGTGCCAGACATTAACGGTGTGGGCCTAATGGAAGACCGAGCCACCTTGCGTATCTCTAGCCAGCATGTGGCTAACTGGTTAAAGCATGGGGTGGTGAGTGAAAGTTTAGTTAAGCAGCGTTTTGAAGTTATTGCTAACTTGGTTGACCAGCAAAATGCAGGTGATCCGCTGTATTTAAATATGGCTGGTAAGGCGGAGAGTAGTTTTGCTTATCAAGCAGCTTTAGATTTGGTGTTTAAAGGGTGTGAGCAACCTAGCGGTTATACCGAACCTTTGTTACATGCCTGGCGACGCAAGTTTAAAGCTAGCTAAATTAGAACTTGGCAATAAAAAGCACCTAAGGGTGCTTTTTTTATATTTAATCGGTTTACTCTGCATTTAATCTATTGATTCTTATCAATATAAGATAAATAGAATACTAGACTCAAAAACAAATAATGGTATCGTAGCGGCGCTATTTAACCAGTAATAGCTCACATCAACGATTAGGCATGGATATGCCGTAATGTAGAAAGAGTAAAGGATTAACATGTTGTTTATAAGGCTATTATTTGTATTAGTCGCGGCCTCGCTTAGCGCTTGTTCAAGTATTAAAACAGATCAGCTTGAAGCCAGTGAGTCGTTATCGCTGGCCGATAAAACCCTGGTATATACTCGTTATGAGTCACTTCCTGATTTTGCCGCTCAAACTGCCGCTGGTGTTCAGTTTGGTTTGTTAGGTTTAGCCACGGCTATATCTAACGGTAACGCGATGATTGTAGATAACAAAGTAGAAGACCCCGCGCTAGATATTGCTCGAGAGTTAGCCAGTGGTTTAAGCAATAGTTATAAGGTTAAGGTGGTTGATGATACATCAAAAAGCCTAACCAGCCCGGAGATTCCACACATCATTCAATTATACAGTGACTATGACTATATTTTGGATGTTCGAACTCTAGGCTGGGGATCAATCTATTACACTAGCGATTGGGATAACTACCGAGTGAGCTATCAAGTGCATGCCCGTTTAATTGATAGAGACAAAGGCAGTGTTATTGCCGAAGAAGCTTGCGGAAATTTGCCTGAATATGCAGATACTGAGTTGGCTCCATCTTATATCGATCTTCAAAATGGTGATGGGTTGAAACAGGAGCTGGCACGTTCGGTTGAGTTTTGTGTCGCGCATATTCGTAATATGGCTAAGCTAAATGATGATACCAATGCAAGTAGCATAAAAGCTAAACAACTGCAGAGCGAAGCTGATTCTACAACCTTGTAATACCTCTACAGCCTCTTAACTCTAAGAGGCTTTTTTGTGACTAAAAATCGAGGCCTATGCCAATCACGACCCGATAGTCATTTTTTTCTGGCGTAATGTCATCTGCATCCGGCGTGGGGGAGGCGGTGTAATCCCAGATGAAATCGATATCTAAATCTAAATCGTCGGTAATATCTATCGCAAAATTGAGGAGGTTATGGTGTTGATAACCACCTGTTTTGGTTTGTGATAAGGTCATTTGATAATCATGATTGAGCTCAATATCTTTCGTTATATCGATTTCAAAGTTGGAACCAAAAGATAAACCTAAACTGCTTTCTTTATTAGAGGTGCCAGCGGTCACTTCTTCAAAACGGGTTTGTTGCCATGACGGACCCGCCGATAACTCCCACTTTTTGTCATCATCCTCAACGGCAATGTAACCCACTTGAGAAGCGAGTTGGCTTTGTAACTTAATGTTTTTAAGGGGAGCGTGATAAAAGTCGGCTAATACCGGGCGAAAGAACCAATCTTGGTGCTTGTATAAATCGTGAGATAACGTAACGCGGTGATTGCGTGCCGTAGTTTCATCGTTGGATTCCGACACAACGCCTAGGTAAGTAATAATGGTACGACTTAGGGCGGTTTTGCGTTCGCTGTTTAATTTTCCGTTAATCTCGAGGGTATTGGTATTGCCGCTGGCAATGTTTGCACTCAGTGTGGCTTTGTTTTCCCATCGGTCAGCTTCGCTTTCTGCCACTTGATAGACCGAGATAACGTCGTAACGTGAGGCAAAGTGGGTATCTTTACCTACTATGGTGACTTTTTCTTCATCTACCATTAAGCGGCCTCGAACCACGCCTAATCCTCGTAGATTTACTTGAAACCATTTAGCTGTGCGCAGTCGCTGAATATCTTCAATGTCGATGGATAAGTCATCTAGCTCGTCACTGTCGAATAAGGCTTTTTTCTGATAAAGCTCTTCGAGTTCACCTTGAATCACTTCACCAGAGTCTAACTGGATCCAGTCTTTGTCCTCATCTAAGTCCAAAGCACTAAAATAGTCCTGTTGAAACTGCTCGCTCACTGAGGGAATATCTTCAGGTGGGGCTGCCGGCTCATCTTCTGCTCTTAAATAAGAGCTAAATATAAGACTACAGGCAAGTAAAACAAGCAGACGCATCAATTTTGCAAGTGCTCCATTAAGCAAAATGAGAATAGTGCTTTGATATTAGCGGCTTTTTACTCATTACGAAATAAACTCTTTAAGGACAGCGTGTTTTGTTTAAAAACGTTAAGTGATAGTGGCCCTTAACGTTTTTAACAGCGCTTAGCTCTATTTTACTTCGGCGTGACGCATCCATTCGCGATACTGATCTGCCCCTTCTTCACCTTCTGCCGGAGACCAAGGCGCAAAGTCGTCGCTTGGTGTTGGTACGTAAGCACCTTCTTTTATCTCCAAGCCAACGGTTCCTGGTTGCATGCAGGCGTAACCATGCCAAGTATTGGGTGGAATTTCGATAGCACGGTTAGTGTCGGGCGAAAGGCTATGGCGCTGGGTTAGCTCGCCTTCATCATTAAAAATAAGTAAATCTAATTGCCCTTGTAATACCAAAAAAAGCTCCCATTTATGTGCTTCACTGTGGCGGTGAGGGCGCATATAGGTATTTGGCTCAGTAGCAATAAACAAGCGCTGTACGTTGGCATCGAGAGTCTCGTGGAGGTTGTGGTGGCTGCGCTGGCGCGGCGCGGCTTTGGCATTATCACTAAAGTTTGCAAAGTCCTTAGTACTGATGATTTTCAACATCGAAAATAGTCCTATTTATTATGGTGTCTGTGCGGTATTCAGCACGAGCAAATAATTGGCAATATGGTGGCACAATTACCTTCACTCAACAAATGCTTGTTTTGGGTGTAGGGTGTATAGATGTGCAGCGTTAGCATTAGCGAAGAGGAATTAACATGGATGGATACACTGGACAGTGTTTATGTGGTCAAATCTGTTACCGAGTAGATCACTTAGAGCCTAGAATGGGGCATTGCCATTGCAGTATGTGCAGAAAATTTCATGGTGCTGCTTTTGCCACTTATGGCGAAGCGAAAGCTGAAAATTTTCATTGGTTAAGTGGTCAAAGTAAATTGCAGCAATACCAAGCCGAAAACGGTACGGTGAGACAGTTTTGTGGACATTGCGGTTCAAGCTTAACCTTTGCGCCAGCGAATGATAGTGGCGAGTTTATTGAATTTAGCTTAGCAAGCTTAGACAGCGAGGTTACGCTAAAACCCGACGCGCATATTTTTGTGGAATACAAAGCCTGTTGGCACGACATTACCGATCACTTGCCTCAGTTTAAAGAGGGCAGAGAGTAAACGCCGTTAGCTTTTTTACAGGTGTTGGTTGCGCCTAATGCCACGGAGGCGTTTGTTTTGAGTAGAGAAAACGCTCAGTGGCTTACTTCCTTAGCCTTTATTATTTAGCTTTTGTAGGTATTGGTTCGGGGTAATACCTCGCAGCCGTTTAAAGGCTCGCGAGAAGCTTTGCTCATTGCTGTAAGCCAAAAGCTCTGCAATGGCACTAATGGAGTAACCTTTAAACATATATTGAATGGCTTCATTACTCAGCACATAGCTGGTCATAGAGGAAAAATTCCAGCCGTGAACCAATAAACGACGCTGTAATTGTTGTCGTGACATACCCAAGCAATCGGCTAAAAAATCCACTGTAGGTCGACCGTAATATCGAGAAAAATTCACCAATGAATAAAGAGATTTGGCAATATCATGGGGTTGAGGGATATTGATTAAGTCGTCTAGCTGAGCATCGTTAAGTCGCAAAGGAGATTGTTTTTTCCATTGATTATTATCACTGGGTTCTACTACTGAGGCGTTAATCCACACCTCGGTTTGCGCGCTGGAGACATTCACCTTACAACCAAAAAACGCCTCTAGCTTGGCTTGGTTGCTACTCGGGCCAGTAAGGTTGATTTGCAAGGGGACATAGTTATCTCCGTGGTAATAAGTCAGCATGTTTACCATCATCAATGCGATACGAATACTGTCGTGCAGCCGTCCCTGTTTGTTCAAGTATGGGTTGTTGTAACACCACTTAATAATGTGACCCGATTGTAAACCGTGGAAGGTGGAACCCGATTGTAAGCAAGAGGTGCCGTAATTCACTCGGCGAAAGGTAATGGCCAGATCTGGAGTGAAGTAGACCCAATTACTAAAGTACTGAATGTTTTCAAAGCGTAAATAATCAGCCAGTTTGAGCATAAATAAAGGGTCGTTAGTGAGTTGCTCAGCTCTTTCTAACCAGCGGTTCAAAATGGTGACAGGAACGATTGATAGAGGCTCTTCTAAAAGCTTATTAGGAATGCCTAAATCTTGGCTAGTAATAGCGAACTCGGCTTGCAAGCCATCAATAATAGGCTTGATAAAATTCAGTCGTATAAACGAAATGTTAATGTCTTTCATCAAGCCCTGCTCTTTTTATCGTTAATGTAAGTACACTTTAAATCAATATTTTATAGATATGTACTCAAAGTGTACTTTATACGGGCATTTTCAACTCTCGGCAAGCCTTGTGCGCAGAGATAGTTAAATGTAAAAATCGAGAGGATGAGTCTAGTCATATTTTTTGCTCTAATGGCTATGAAGGCAGTGCTTTGACCACGGGTTTTACTCAGGGTAGGCTGGTTACAAGTAAGTTGGTTCACCATCAAGGACTGTATGAAACCGCTAGACATCGTGTTTGCTCTGCTTGTTGCCAGTATTTGGGGCGTAAATTTCTCGGTGATAAAGCTTGGCTTGTTAGATCTTCCGCCGGTGCTGTTTTCCGCATTACGTTTTGCCATTGTTGCTATTCCGGCTGTTTTGCTAGTGCCTTTTCCCAAAACAGCTTGGCGTAATGTTCTAGCGGTGGGCTTTTTCCTCGGCGTCATTAAATTTAGTTTGTTGTTTGTCGCGATGAAAGTGGGAGCGTCAGCCGGGCTTTCTTCACTGCTGCTGCAAGCTCAAGTCATGTTTACTATTGTGCTTAGCGCTATTTGGTTCAAAGAGAAGGTGACTAAATATCAGCTTATCGGGATCCTCATTGCTTGTACGGGGTTCTTGCTGTTTTTTACGGCTAGCTCAGAAAACTTAAGTTTAACTGCCTTGTTATTACTGCTGCTGGCGGGGTTATCTTGGGCAGTGTCTAACCTATTTATGAAGCAAGCGGGCGGAGTAAATGTATTGCACTTTATGGTGTGGGTGAGTTTAATTCCACCTCTGCCTTTGTTGCTGTTTTCTTACCATTTTGAAAATGACCAGCCGCTACAATTACTGCTGAATGCAAGCGGGACTACTTGGCTGGCATTAGCCTATGTAGGCTTTATCTCTACTTTGTTGGCTTTCGCATGGTGGGGGCGTTTACTGGCCAAGTACAGCGCAGCCACGGTTACTCCTTTTGCTTTGTTAGTGCCCGTGGTGGGAATGTTTACCGCAAGTTTGGCTTTTGAAGAACGTTTAACAGGGAGCGAATGGGCGGGAACTAGCTTGGTATTATTAGGATTAATATGCTGTGTATTTGGCGCAAAATTACGCGCTCGTTTAGCGCGATGAGTTGTTGCGCTAAATAGCAATTGAAAGCGAGGGCGCTAGGCTCTAAAGTGGCGCTATTGTTACCAAGAGATTTTATGATGTCTGGATTTAAAGAGCTGAATAAACGCAGTGCTAACTCTTATCAGCAGCAACGCCAATTGATTAAGCAAGTATTGGCAGGGAAACCAAAACAGTGTGAAAGCTGTAAGCAAGCCTTGTTTGTGGTTTTGCCTGGGCAAGAAAAAGCCCCTGGTGTTTATTGCACCAAGGGCTGTACCGCTATTGAATTAGAAATATCTTTACCTAAGTAAGCTAGTTGCGAGGTCCTTGGCGGCGGTCTTGCTCTAGAAACTGTAAACACTCTTCAATAGCGACTTTAGTTTTCTCTACTAGTTGCTCACGTTCGGCGTCGCTAATAGCACTGAGCACGTCTACATCGTGTCTTATGTAACGTGGCGGCAAGCGGTTAAGCACCAAGCAGCATAAATCCTGTAGAGTATCTAAATCACAGCGCTTGTGAATTCCTAAAGCATGCAGTTGTTCACCCACTAGGAACTCAGTAAAGTTATGAATTTCCTCTGATAAGCGCATGTAATATCCCTCAAATAAATGTATACATTCAGGTTATATAAGAATAGCCAGAGTCGCCACTCTCTGGGCCATTATTGTTATTGTTGTTGAACCGGATTCACATTTAAGGCGTCATTGTATAAAGCTTCGTATTGCCAAACCGATTGTTGCCAGTGAAATCTAGATTGCATGGCGCGACGACGCATGGCTTGAAATTCCTCTGGGTGCTCTAGATACAGCAACAGCGCTCGGCGCAAAATATTCAGTAAATCGCTGGGTTCAGGATCATAAAAAATATGGCCAGTGGCTTGGCTAGGATCTTCATCATAATCTGAAACCGTATCTCGTAACCCACCCACGCCGCGCACAATAGGTAAAGTGGCATAAGCTAGGCTGTACATCTGGTTTAAGCCGCAAGGCTCAAACAATGATGGCATTAAGAAAAAGTCTGCCCCTGCTTCTACTAAGTGAGCAAGCTCGTTGCTGTAGGCGTGAATAAAGCGCAGTTTGTCTGGCCATTGCTGTTGTAAGGCTTCTAGTTCGGTAACAATACCGCTGTCGCCAGTACCTACAATCACAACTTGTACGTTGTGACGCAAAAACTGTTGCAGTGCCGGTAGTAAAAGATAAAACCCTTTCTGCTCGGTTAAGCGACATACCATGCCAAAAATTGGCACATCAATTTGCGCCAGTTGAGTCTCTAATTGCAGAGCTTGCCGACAAACGGTTTTTCCGCTTAAGTCACTACTTGAGTAGTTGGCAGGAATTAGCTTGTCGGTTTCGGGATCCCAATCTGCATATTCACAGCCATTTAAGATCCCCACTAAATCAGAGCGTCGCTGTTCAAAGTAGTCACACAAGCCGTGAGAACCTAAACGGGTGAGCAACTCCTGGGCGTAATTAGGGCTTACCGCGTTAATTTTGTCGGCAAATCGAATCCCTGCTTTCAGCAGGTTGATGCAGTTATAGCCATCTAGAATTTGATCTACTAAGCCATCAGCTAAACCTTCGAGTAACTGGAATTGATGTTTCTCAAAAATGCCTTGGAAGGCCGCATTGTGAATAGTAAGAACTGATTTACTGTTGCAAAAAAATGGATGATGGGCGTATTTTTGCTTGAGTAAGTAAGGCACTAAAGCGGTGTGCCAATCGTTACAGTGGAATACGTCAGGTCTGAAGTCTAAAGCTTCAGCGACTTGAAATACAACGCGAGAAAAAAAGGTGAAGCGTTCGCCATTATCATCATAAGCAAACTCGCCTTCACTGTAGAGTTGGTCGCGCTCGAAATAGTCATTATGCTGAATCAGGTAAACGGGCACATCTTCCAGCATTAGGCGGTAAACCGCATAATCTATATCGGCACAGCCTTCTGCTGTAGGTAAGCGTAAATCGAGAATCTTCTCGGCTTCGTCGTGGCGTTTTATGGTTTTATAAAACGGCATAATAATTCTTACGTCTTGTCCGTGTTCCTTTAGGGCAAGCGGTAAGGCTTTAGCTACGTCGGCTAAGCCGCCAGTTTTTGCTAGGCTTTCAACTTCTGAGGCTAAAAACAATATCCTGACAGGATGGGCTGTCACAGAGAACTCCTTAACGATTAAGGCACCAAAGGGTGCCTTATATGGTTCAATATTAGAGTAATTGCTTATGTGTTATCAAGGCAATTTAATGCCTAGAAACCAACCTTGGCGTTTTTCGGTATCACTACAATTCCTTCTGGAGATACCGTAAAGCGCTTGCGATCTTCTTCCAAGTTTTCACCAATGATGGTGCCTGGAGCAATTTCAGCGTTTTTATCAATGATGGTGCGGCGAATCTGACAGCCTTCACCAATTCTACAGTTGCCAATTAATACCGACTCACTGACGACTGAGCCTGGGCGTACGTGACTTCTGAAACCCAATACACTGCGATTCACTTCTGAGCCTAAAATAAAGCTCCCTGCAGAAATCAATGATTGGCTCACACTCACTTTTTTGTCGCCAACATCTTTAAAGGTGGCTGGCGGAAGTGGTGGGTAATGGGTGTGTAATGGAAACTTAGGGTTGTATAACGAGAACGCTGGTTCTTCGTCTAACAAATCCATATGAGCGGCCCAGTAAGCATCTAGCGTACCTACATCGCGCCAATAGCCACTGGCAGTTTCTCCTGGAATATTGTTTTGAGTGAAGTCATAAGCGAACACTTTACCTTTGGGATAAAGCTTAGGAATAATGTCGTTACCAAAATCGTGGCTAGAATCATCTTCTTTGGCATCGTCGTGCAGCGCGTCCAGCAGGACTTTTCGTTCAAATACGTAGTTACCCATAGAGGCGAGTACGTGGTCTGGATCACCGGGAATAGTTTTTGGGTTTACCTTAGGCTTTTCTTCAAAGCCTATCATTCGGCCTTCGGTATCAACTTCGATAATACCAAACTGATCGGCTTGGTCTTTAGGCACTTTAATCGCAGCAACGGTGAGGTCAGCTTCGTTATGTTTATGGTTATCAACCATCTGGCGCACATCCATTTTGTAGATGTGGTCACTACCAAAAATACAAACATGGTCAGGTTCGTTAATCTCAATGAACCGAGCGTTTTGATAAATCGCATCAGCCGTACCGTCGTACCAGCGTTTACCTACGCGCATTTGTGCCGGTACTGCATCAATAAAGCGGTCGGTAATGCCGGATAAATGCCAAGCTTGGCGAAGGTGAATGTTGAGTGATTGCGACTTAAATTGGGTAAGTACATAAATCTTAAGAAAATCTGAGTTCACAAAGTTGTTTAAGGCAAAGTCGATTAGCCTATAACTGCCTCCAAATGGAACCGCGGGCTTAGTACGGCTGTCGGTAAGTGGATAAAGGCGTGTGCCTTCACCACCGGCGAGAATCATCGTTAATATACCTGCCATGGGACTTTGTACCTCTAATAATTATGTCAGTTTCGTGAAATCGTTTTCAAAGTGGCTTGGCTTAGTTTCCAGATATTTACCTTAATGTAAATAGCAGAAACTAGGGTTTTATTAAATCCACAATAAAAATAATGTTCTTACTAAACACAACAACGCAAAATTTTAAATTTTTTGTTGTCGAGTATGCTTTCGTAGCGCGCGAAGTGTTGCTTTATTAGTGCTTCGTACTGCAGGAAGCTATTGGCAACCAACCATAATTCGCCTTGGGCATTTAAGTGCTGTTTGGCTTGGGCAAGAAACGTTTCAGTGGTTTCGTACTGAGTATCTATTCCAGCATGAAATGGTGGATTACTCACGATGAAATCAAAGCGTTGGTTTACTTCGCTTAATCCATCAGAAGCAATTACTGTTCCATTCAACTGGTTTTGTTTTAGCGTGGCTTTAGTGCTAGTCACGGCGTATGCACTTACATCGAGCAGAGTAATGTCTACTTTGTGTAATAAGGCTTGGCTTGCACCAATAATGCCCGCGCCACACCCAAAGTCGAGCACGCTACCGTGCAAGGCAGGCAAATTATCTAATAGCAGTTGACTTCCGTCGTCTAGTTTACCGTGGTTAAACACTCCTGGCAGTGACATCACTTGCAAGCGAGTATTTGGCAGAGCGACTTCAAATTGGCTTAACCATTGTTCTGGCTGAAAGGCGGGAGCCGCTTTAGTGAGAGAGCCAAAATATAAACCACAGCGTCGAGCACTGTCGATTTTGTTCATTTTAATGCCAAACTCCGCGAGCAGTTTTTCGCAGCTTTTAACTCCACCACGGTTTTCTCCCACCACAAATATGTCGGCATCATCACTGAGTTGCGGCAATATGCTGGCAAACAAGTAGGCGGCTTCTTGCTTTGCTTTAGGCATAAAAAACAGCAGCGCATTGCTGTTTTTGGCTAATTGAGGTTCAACTGAAAACTGACAAGAGAGTTTGTCATCATCCGTTTTCTTAAAGTGCGTAAAGTGACCGTAATGACTACAGCAAATTTGCAACGACGCGACTTGCTCAAGCAGGTTAAGCGGGTAGTTGTCGGCGAGTTGGCCAGCTACCACTAAATGCCGATCGGCAAACAGTTGGTCGTGGCGGGCGAGTACTTGGCTGGTAGCGTGTAGCGAGGTGTTCATAATAGGGCTTTATCGCGGTCATAATTGGCTGCAATAATAGAAAGTTTTCGTTGAAAAGGCTATCTCATCGCCGCTTCTAAGTATTTATTTTTAAGGTTACTTGACTTTTAGTGCGTGCTAAGGAAACTAGCTAGCAAGAATTTCGTTTGTTAAGGACACATCTGTGATGTCGATTTCTTTAAAGTTAAAGAAATATAAACGGCCCGAATTAAAACGCGGGTGGTTAACGGCTGGGTGCAACTAAATCGAAATAGTATTTTTGAACCCGGCCACTGTGACCGGGTTTTTTTATTTTAGAAGTAAGTGATGGAGCGGGCATGTTTAAAGGATCGATAGTAGCGTTGGTTACTCCCTTTATTGAAGGTGAGGTTGATTATGCGGCGATTCGCGAGTTAGTTGAATGGCACATTGGCCAAGGGACTCATGGCATTGTGCCAGTGGGGACTACTGGCGAAAGCCCAACCCTAACTCACGATGAGCATATTGCTGTAGTGAAAACGGTAGTAGAGCAAGCTAAAGGGCGTGTGCCTGTTATCGCGGGTGCTGGCTCAAACAACCCTATTGAAGCTATCGAGTACACTAAGGCTGCCCAACAAGTGGGTGCCGATGCAACTTTGCATGTAGCGGGTTATTACAACCGCCCTAATCAAGATGGTTTATTTCAACACTTTAAGATGCTGCACGACGCCACCGATATTCCGATTGTGCTTTACAACATTCCACCACGCGCGGTGGTAGATTTAAGCCCAGTAACCATTGCTAAACTGGCGCAATTACCGCGTATTGTTGGTGTGAAGGACGCTACTGGCGATTTGTCACGCCCACTATTTGAACGCCAATTGATTGAGCAAGATTTCTGCTGGTTAAGTGGGGAAGACGCCACCGCGGTTTCTTACAATATTAGCGGCGGCCAAGGTTGTATTTCAGTAACGGCGAACGTAGCCCCTAAACTGTGTGCGCAAATGCAACAAGCCACTTTAGACGGTGACTACGCTAAAGCTAGCGAGATTCAAGATAAGTTGATTCCTCTGCACCAAGCAATGTTTGCTGAGCCAAGCCCAGCTGGCGCTAAATATGCGATGTCTTTACTGAACAAGTGTCGAGCAGAATGTCGCTTGCCAGTTACCGAATTGTCGGACTCTACCAAAACGCGTATTCGCAATGTTATGCAGAGTTTAGAGCTAATCTAATATTATTGTTTTTGTTTATAAGGCCGAGCTTGCTCGGCCTTTTTATTAACTTAGCTTTTTCCCGCATGCTGCTTGGCTGACTTAAGCTAAGCCTATGATTTAACTTTGCTATAGTTAAGTTTACGCAAACTAAAGGGACGTGTTGTGGCAGAGCTAGATCTAGTCAGTTTTTTCCATGGAATTGTTGAGGCCGATAGCGGCTATTGGTTATTACAGCCAGAAAATGGCAAAGTCTCGGTGCGCTACCCTTGGCAAGACCAACAGTCGGAACACCTTGATTTAGAGCAGTGGTTAGAGCGTATTGATTCCCGCTGTCGAGCTGCCTTTCAGCAAGCCATGCACGCAAGTTTAGCTAATAAGCAAGCGTTTTTTTGCCACTACTGCCACAGCGAAGATGAATGGTTGCGGATCCATGGTATGCCGGTTGAAATCCAACAACAGCAATACTTGTTGGCCAGTGTGCTTCCACTCACCATGCCGGTGATTAACGACGAAACTAACCTTCGCGATCCAGAAAGCGGTTTGCTGTCGGCGCCATTGTTTAGAGAGTTGTTGATTCAAGCAATGCGCTTAAGTAAGCGAAATCACGAACCCTTTGCGATTCTCACCTTACATTACGGCAGCCATGACTCGTCCTTGGTCTGCGCAATCGTCGCCCAAGTACTTCAGCAACAGTTACGTCGTTCAGACAGTATTGCTCAGTTTAGTGAGGGTGAGTTAATTGCTTTGTTATACGGAGCGAGTCGCACGGCGGCTGATAACGTTGCTAAAAAGCTTACGGGCGAATTACAACGGCAGTTAGAGGGCGTGGCCTTAGATAGCCTTAAAATTGGTTGGGCTTATTACCCAGAGCACGGTGATAACGTAGACACCTTGTTAGCGCACCGTTTAGACGCGGTTCAGCAATTATCGCCTTAATCACATTTGCTTGGCTGTTGTTAAACAAAGAACGCTAAACAGTGTTTAGCGTTTTTTGTGATAAACCTAATTAATAAGGCTTACTTCGCGTTCTGAACAATAGTGGCGCTGTCTTTCAACATTTCTAAGTACAAGTCTTCATACTCAGTTGGGTTTAAAATGAGACCATTCGCATCGCTATACTGAGTCACCGTTCCGGTTTCTGCAATACTGCGACTGTCGATGAAGTTAGCCATAAAATAATTTTGCTGATCTGCAGAAAGCTCGCTGTCGATTAAGGCGATTTCAATACTGTCGATTTGGCTTGTGGCTAGCTCTAGGGCACTACTTTGCATTAAGGCTTGTTGAGCTTTAGGCGCTGCATAAATTGATTGATAAAAGGTGCGGCTATTGTTGTGTGAACGCAATCTTACTTGGCTGCGTTGTAAGGCAAAGTCGCTGCTGTTAAAGCTGTTAGCATTATCGATACAATGATTAGCGTGGCTAAGCTCAACCGAGCAGTTCTCTATCAAATCTAAGTTATCAATGCTGTTTAACTCTGCAAGTTCTAGGTCTAAGGCCGCGTTATCAGCGTTAATAGCCATTACGCTATTAAACTGCCAATTACTGTCGTTGGTGGTACCTGAAAACAAGCCTACCCAATGGCTTACTTGGTCATAATTAGGGGCAATGGTGAACTGGTCTACATCTTTGTATAAGGTTTGCCACTGGTAACTATTGTTATTGTGAATGGCTAGTACAGAGCTACCATCGTCTACGGCTAAGTTGCTAGCCACTTGCCAATACATTGGCTCTAGGTCAGCGTTACTTAGGCTAGCGGCTACGATGTCGTTATTTTCATCGGTATCGTAAACGTAGCTAGGTTCTAGAAAACCGAAGTAGGCTAAATCGGTATGTTGGCCGTTTTGGCTTGAATAAAAGGCGGTTACTAGGGTGTCTTTTACTGCTGGTAGGGGAGAGCGTACAGGGATGTGAGCGGATAGATCATGGCCGCTAACCAAATCAGCGGAGTAACTGGTTTGATAGTAGCTAACGCCACTTTCTTGCAGTACCGATAATGCTGCGGTATCACTAAAATCGGTGACCGAACGGTAGTCTTTACCCGCATAACAATTGCTACCAGTTTGTGATGAGCGAACATTTAGTACTTTGTTACCTAAATACTGTTTCTGCACGCTATACATATATACATCGGGCTCGCCGCTTAAGTTACGATCTACTTCTTCTAGAGAAACATAGCCTTCATCGGGTACCCATCCGCTATCAAAATTCACGATACCGTTGCTTGGTACATCGGCAGCTTGAATGGTGTGTTCTTCAATAATTGAACCGTCAGCATTGTGGAATAAAACGTTATAACCAGTATTCGCTATCGACGCGGTAATCACTCGGCTGTTGTCGGTCTCAGAGGTTCCGTAGATGACACAGCCCGATTTAACATCGCTTTCTTTTAGTGTTTGTAACTGAATGATCTGCCAGTTGTAACGTGGAGTTGAAGGACCAGGTGATGAGCTATCGCTACCCCCACATCCGCTTAACAAAAAAGTGGCGACTAAACTGGGTAATATGGCTTTTTTCACTACTGCTTCCTCAAACTACGAGTCAAAATATTGTTGTTGTCGCTTTATTAGCAATATTCGCACCGTTTCTTGCTCATTCATTTCCTTTGAATATGTATTTTATTTTTATTTTATATTTTGCTTGCTGTTAATTTGGTGTTTGGCTTTGCTTTGTTACAAGATTGTTAGCTAAAACTGTGCCTTGGCAAGCATTTGTTGTGTTAATTGGTTTTTCGGGTTTGATGTTTATTTTATATTACCTCTGTGTAGAGCAAAGGAACCTGAAATGCTGCGATGGGCTAGAAAAGGATGGTGTTTGTGTTTACTAATGTGGCCAATAGGTCTTTTTGCCGCGCCCATTGAAATAAAAGTTGGCGGTTATGACTTCCCTCCCTATGTCAGTCACAACGTTTCAACTAACCGCTACAGCGGGGTGAGTTTAGATATACTTCGCGCGCTTAATCATCTTCAAGACAAGTTTACCTTTCGATTTGTGTCGACTTCTCGGCATAACCGCCATGCCGCTTTTACTCGTAAACGTTTTGACCTGATTTTGTTTGAAAACCTAGAGTGGGGCTGGCAGAGCCTCAATGTTCAGCAAAGCCTTCCATTAGTCTTAGACAAAAATCTGTTGCTCACTCATCAGCAAAACGTTAGTGGGCAAGACCAGTTGTTTGCACCAGGACACAATTATACTGTGGTGCTGTTTGACGCGGCCTATCAAAGCCAGCATTTATCTGATGAAGGGTTTGCGGTAAACAGCTGCTCCCATGTCATGAACTGTATTAAGTTAGTGGTAAAGCGGCGGGCTGATTTCACCATGGTAAACGAGAGTTTTTATTTACCCCTTACTCGGCAAAAACCGAGTTTACTTCAATCACTAAAAAGCATTGCGCATTTTAGTCCGGTGCATAGCTTACATGCTCTACAACGGGCAGATTCTTCGTTAAGTGTTGAGCAGTTAAATTTCTTCTTTAAGCAGTTGAGTTTATCTGGAGAGTTGCAAGCCATATTGAGTCAGTATGACTTAGCAATTGCAGAATAAGCTTTTAGGCTCTTGCTAATAGCTGTGGGCCGCGAGTGCCTTTTTCTTCCATATACTGAAAATACAAACGAATATGGGTCGCTGATTGATCTACGCTGCGTCCCATTGCTTCGCGAATAGCTTTGCGATTGGCTTGTTTAGCATCATCACTATCACGTAATTGAGTGGCGCTTAAACCTGGCTGAACGTCGTTATTGCCAAATACTGCCGTACCGGGGTTGGTCATTTGGCGTTGCGCGGTATATTCAGTGATGGTTTGCCGTGGTGCGCTGTTTTCTATGCGTTGGCGAGCGGCATAAGTTGATTCGAGTGATGCAGCTTGAAGGTTGTTATTCACCTGCATAAATCTTCTCTCCTTAAGTTAAAAAACACAGCCTTACGTGTTTATCGGCCAGCATTATTTAATCTTTAACTACAGGCTAAGTATCGTGCAATGTGGGCATTGCTTGGTGAGGTTAATAGCTCTGCTGGGCTGGCAAATTGACGAGTGGTTCCGGCTTCAATAAATGCCACTCGCTCGGCCACACGCTGGGCATCTTGCCATTGATGAGTGACCATTATTACCGCCAGTTGCCACTCTTCGGCCAATTGCTTAACCAGCTCTAAGCACTCTAAACGTAACATGGGATCTAATGCGCTAAAGGGTTCGTCTAGCAACAAAATAGGCTGCTGACGCACCAAACAACGGGCCAACGCAGCACGCTGCTGTTGACCGCCAGAGACTTGGTCGGGGCGTTTATTTAGTAAGCCAGCAATGCCTAAGTTGTTGGCAATTTGGCTAAGCTGCTCTCGCTGTTGCGCGTTAAGTTTCAAGGACGGTGAAAGCCCCAGCGCAATGTTTTGCTCAATGCTTAAGTGGTGAAACAAATTGTGCTGTTGAAACAAGCTGGTAACGGGGCGTTGCTTAATCGGTAAGCCTAATAAATCTTCACCTAACCACGACAAGCTGCCACCGCTGGCAGGAACAAAGCCAGCAATAAGCTCTAACAGGGTGCTTTTACCGCAGCCACTGGCGCCTAACAATGCCACCACTTCACCGGGGTTCACCTCCAGTTGGTAATGAAACTGCTGTTGCTGGCGAACACAGCATAGCTTAGAGATGCTTAACATGGTGGCGTCCTAGGGTAAGTTCGAGCAAATAAAATATTACCGTGCAGAGCAGCAGCATAATTAATCCGGTAGCGCTGGCTAAAGCATATTGGTAGGTGCTTAGTTGTTGGTACAGCAGCAACGGCAAGGTTACCACGTCTACACTGCCAATCAGCGCTATTACGCCCATGTCACCTAAAGACAAGACCATACATAAACTTATGGCTAGTGCTAATGGCCGACGAATAAGCGGCCAATAAATTAAATGCAATTGGCTGAATGCCGGTAAATCTAAACTTTGGTTTAGCTTAGCGTATTGTTTAATGGCATCACTTAAGGCGGGTTTTAAGCTGCGAATAAAAAACGGCAGGCTCATTAGTGCGTTAATTAGTGCCACCAAAGGTGCTGTGTAGGCATTGATGTCGGCTCGGCTGATCAGCAAGAAAAACAAGCCGGTGGTGATGACCATCGCGGGCGCTAACAACATAATAGAGGCCAATAGCTCTTGGCCTCTGCCGGCTAACATGCGCCGTTGTTTGACAATATTGCTACTGTATTGCCATAAAATAGCCCCGCCCAATATCACTACCCACAAGGTGCTTTGTAAGGCAATGAGCAATGACCAGCCAATGCCGTTAAACCATTTATCCCAAGGTAGTTGCTGCCAATTAAGTTGGCTAAGTGGGCTTAATATGCCAAGTAAAATGGAGCCTATAAACAGGTAGTAACCCATTACCATTACTTGATGAAGTCGTCGCTGAGTTTTACTGAGTTGGTGTTGAACAAGAATGTTCTGTTGAATGCGCTTTGCTTCTTGTTGTTCGCGGCCCAGTAACAACCAACCTAGGCTAACTGCAATCAGCAGTTGTAACACCGCACATTGCAGTGCAAATAGTGGGTCGAAGTCGTAGCGTAGGGCTTGATAAATGGCCACTTCAAGGGTGGTGCTTTTAGGCCCGCCACCCAGCGCTAATACAATGGTAAAACTGCCAAAACACAACAAAAATACTAAGCCAAAGAGTCCGGCTAAACGTGAGCGCAACATGGGCCATTCTATTATCTGCCAACTACGCCATTGGCTAAAACCAAGTTGCTTGGCTTGGCGCCAGTAGCTGGCGGGAATATCGTTATATTGCAAGTAACAATATCGTGCAATAAGTGGCATATTTAAAAAACAGTGGGCAATTAAAATACCGGGTAAACCGTATATCTTCCATGAAAAGGGGCTTATTTGCTGCCAAAAACCGTTAATACCAAAGCTACCTACGCAGCCCAGCACCACCAAGATTACTGGGCTTACAAAACATAAATTGGCCAAACGCAGCTGCCAAATTATCGATTTAGGCTGTAAGTAAAACCAAGCTCTCGCAATGGCCACGCCACCTATACACGCAAGGCTTGCCGATAATAACGCCTGCCAAATACTAAAGCGCAATACGCGCCACAGGTAAGGGTCGTTAAACGCCGACCAGCTTAGCTCTTGAGCTTGTTCAGCCAAGCCCCAAAACGCTGCCGCTACCACTAGCGCTATAAATACGCTGGCGCAGTAACCGACTATTGAGGCAGGCTTAATCATTGAGTCGTTACTGGCTTACCGCGTTACGCCACTCTTTAGTCCATTGCTGGCGCTGTTGGCTAACGGTGTGTTGCTCAATACTTAATGGCTTAGGTTGCACTAGCGTAGAAAATGCTTCTGGTAGTTCGGCATCAGGATTAACCGGTAGCATCCAGTTTGTTGTGGCAATAATTTTCTGCGCCGGAGCGCTCACTAAAAAGCTGAGGAATTGCTGAGCAAGTTCTACTTGTTGGCTGGTGGCACTAATCGCGGCCACCTCTACTTGGCTCATGTGGCCTTCGCTAAATTCAGCAGCTTGGTAACGGTTTTCTTGCTCGGCCACCATGTGGTAAGCCGGAGATGTTGTGTAGCTTAGTACCAAATCAGCCTCGCCTTTTAGGAACATGCCGTAGGCTTCGCTCCAGCCTTTAGTTACGGTGACTGTTTTATCTTTTAGTTTGCTCCAAGCTTGGCTTGAATCATCACCATAAAGGGCTTTAACCCACAACATTAAACCTTGGCCGGGCGTGCTGGTGCGTGGATCTTGATACAAAATGCTGCCGTTAAATTCCTCTACAAGCTGCTTCATAGAGCTTGGCGGGTTTTTGAGTTTTTCGGTGTTATAAATAAATGCAAAGTAGCCATAATCAAAGGGTACAAAATTTTTGTCTTGCCAGGCAATGACGAGCTTTGGAAGGGGAAGCTGATGGGCTTGAACCGCGTTAATCGCTTCAGTCTCTGGAATGAGGTTAGTATCTAAGCCCAAAATTACGTCGGCTTTGTTGCGTTTACCTTCTAATTTTAGGCGATTCAAAATGGCTACGCCGTCGTCTAAACCTACCCAATTTATGGTGCAGTTACATTGTTGCTCAAAGCTTTTAGTTAAGGCTGGGCCCGGGCCCCAATCGGATACAAAACTCTGGTAGGTGTACACCGTTAACTCGCTGTTCGCTTGGCTGTTAAAGCCCACAACACTCATCGCACAGCATGCTAGCCATAGCAAATTTTTCATCTTACACTCCTTGATAATAGATTTATGACCGTTGATGGAATCACTCGCTTTGCCTACTTCCGCACTAGAAAAAAAACTACTTAGCTACCTTGAGCGGCACCTAGGATGCATCTTAAAGGTAGACCGTTTAGCGGGAGGGCATCAGCATTCTTGGTTGCTAGAAACCAATACAGAACGTTTGGTATTACGCTTAAATCAACAACAGCCCTGTTATGGCTTGGATTATCAACGCGAAAGAGAAGTATTACAACAGCTTAACCACTTGCCTTGGGTAATTAATATGCATCCATTGAGCTTAAACGGTGAGTTTTTGCTGTATCAGTTTCAAGAGGGTGAAGTAGTAAGCCTTACACAATGGCAACAACCCACGCTTTGGCCGCAATTATTAAAGGTATTGCAGCAACTTCCCTCAGCCGGTAAGGGCTTACCGCATTTTGATATGCTCAAGTACCTACAACGTTATGTAAATGACATTCGTGCCTGCGAGGCTGCAAGCTTTCGACGCCAAGCCTTGCAGTGGATTAAGCAGCAAAATTGGCCGCAGCAACAGGCGTTTAATCATCACGACTTACATCTTGATAATCTACTGCTGAGTAGCGAGCAAAAGTTGTTGGTGTTGGATTGGGAGTATGCCGCAACGTCTATGCAAGGCTGGGATGCCGCCAGTGTTGCGCAAAGGTGCCCGATAACGGCTGAGCAGCGCGCAGATTTAATCGCAATATCGGGCTTAAACAGTGGGCAATTTGAGCTACTAGTTGTTGCGGTAGCCTTATTAGATTTAGCTTGGTATTGGCAATATCAGCCACACTGGCAGGGTTTACAATTGCGCACTCAGCAATGGCTGAATGCGCAAGGTTTAGCTAACTCAATTTAGCGGCTTAGCTTATTCTTCAGCTAAGATTTCGGCGCGCCAGTTACCTTCACCGTTTTCACCTAACGTTTCTGCTAAGTAAGGCAGCACTTCCTGCATCTCTTTCATTAGTGTCCACGGCGGGTTAATCACAATCATACCGCTGGCAGTCATACCAAATTCGTCACTGTCGTGTTGAATACCTAACTCGAACAGTTGAATGTTACTAATGCCGCTGCGGATCAGAGCTTTTTCAAGTTTGTCGATACGGAAGCGTTCAACAACCGGGTACCACAATGCATAAGTGCCAGACGCAAAGCGCTTATGCGATTCAACCAGCGTTTTTACTACTGTTTGGTACTCGTCTTTTACTTCGTAAGAAGGATCAATTAACACCAAACCGCGGCGTTCTTTTGGTGGCAGCAAGGCTACACAACTTTGGTGGCCATTCTCTTGGCGAATTTTGCAACGGCGGTCGCGTTGAAACAAACTGGCAAGCGGAGCTTGTTCGCTTGGGTGTAATTCGTGCAAGAACAAACGGTCGTCGCGGCGTAGCATCATTTTGGCTATCCACGGTGAACCAGGGTAATGCTGGCGGGTTTTCTCAGGATGAATTTGATTCACCAGCTTGAGATAGTTCTTTAATATAGGAGGTAAATCATCGGCGTCCCACAGCTTACCAATACCGTTTTCGTACTCACTTTTCTTTTTCGCTTCTGGGCTATTTAGGCTGTAAGCACCTGCTCCAGCATGGGTATCGATATAGCAAAGCGGCTTATCTTTTTGGGTTAGGTAAGAAATGATCCGTTGTTGTACTAGGTGTTTAAGTACATCGGCGAAATTACCCGCATGGTAGGAGTGGCGATAGCTTAGCAAAGTGTTATCTCGATATTGGTAGAAAAGGGCGCACAGCAGTGGCTGACGATATTGCGCTAGTCTAGGTAGAGACTAGCGCAGATGCAAGTTTAACCGCATAAAGCAGCGGCTTAGATGATCTGCTAACGAGATCGCAAAGCGTTTTTGACAACTAGGCAATGGCAGCGAAGCGAAAACGGCAAGCGTTGCGAATCACTCTTAAGTGCTTTGTTATACGACGGGTACCTGCAGAGTTCCTTTAATTACTGTCACTGCTGAGCCTATTAACTTCGTACGCCCATTAGATAAAAGTTCGGTAGTAACATAACCACCTCGTTCAGATGCCTGATAGCCTTGTAGTTTTAACTTACCCAGCTTTCCTGACCAATAAACAGTTAAAGCACAATGCGCTGAACCTGTAACCGGGTCTTCATTTACACCTACCCAAGGTGCAAAGTACCTTGAAACAAAATCTAACTCGTTACTATTTGAACTTGTAGTAACCAGAACTCCACGCCCCTTGGTTTGTTTCATTGCCTGAAAGTTTGGCTGGAGGTTTAGTAATGTTTCCTCACTATCAACTTCAATGAAAACCTTCGAATCAAAGCTACCAAAGGAAACTATTTCACATACCTCTACGCCTAAATTATCCAAGAGCACCTGACAGGGAGTAATGTCGAATTGAAGGGTTGGTGACGGAAAATCCAGTTCAATTGTCGATTCGTTAACCAGTGCAGTTAAGGTACCAGACAAGGTTTCAAAATTAACGGTATCGTGCGTACTTAGTTGCCCCCTTTCTTTAAGGACATGAGCAACAGCAAGAGTTCCGTGACCACATAGCATTACCTCCGATTTCGGAGTAAACCACTTCAGCGTCATATCATAAAGCGATAAAAAAGCCGTTTCGGACACAGCCATTTCTTCAGCAATTGATAGCATTAAGCTGTCACTTAAGCCATTGTTTGTTATACAGACTCCAGCTGGATTACCTTTGAATGCTTCACTTGTAAATGAATCAACCTGATAGATATCTAAGTCCATTTAGTACTCCTAATTCAATAAAGTCGTATAACGCCGCATTATGTAGAATTAGTTGATGATTATCGACTCCATCATTTTTTCCCCTCGCGCCAACCAATCTGGAGCTTTTTCTACCGTTGCATTAAAAGACATTAATAAGAAACGCTCATCTACTGACGTTGCATAAATTATATTATGAATCTGTGTGTCTAAAGCTGGAGTCACTAGCTCAAATACAATAAATGGATGCCCATTTTGTTTGATTACTTCATCGCGCATCCACTCAGCTGATGGATAAAGGTTATGAAACATCTTCGACATCCCTTTGTGCGCTTTGATAAGCTCCTTTTTTGACATTTTGTTATTCGTGTGATTAAAAGCTAAAGTTACTTGTGTCGTTTCATCAGTTAACACATCTGTCGGTCTACGCGAACTAGGATACTTTATTTCTACTAATTCTTGAGGCATTGGAGTAAAGTCCTCTGGAGTAGAAATTGTCACCTTACCATCTAGCATTTTTATTGGCACAAGATCATTTGCTTGAACCATGACACTACAAATAACCCCGATTAAAACCATTGAAGTTTTTACTATATATTTCACTAAAGTCTCCTTTTTACATAACGCTAAGTAGGCCGCACGTGCGGCCTATCCCATTCAATGAGCGCGCGGCCTATTACAAAAAATATGACATTCATCAATTAATGATTTGATATTAACCCATTGTCTACCTTAGTTTTTTACTCGGCATCAATCAATCGTCGAGCCTTTCATTCATTGATTGCTTTGACAAATGACGCAAACGAAACCAGAAATACTGTGCACACACGGTTAAAAAGTGCGCAAGCCTTGGAAGCTAAACTAATTCAAAATTTTCTCGTTACCTACTCGCAAAGTCTAGATTCAAAACCATTAGTTTTGGTATGGAAAGAGTCGAGTTTTACTGCGTTTGCCGTAAGAAGACGTAACTCGTTTTGTGGCAGCTCCGTTTTACGATGACCCGCTATGAAAATCGAAGATGAACATTTACTTGTTACATCTTTGAATGTGCATACTCTATGTTCGTTGTATACAGAGTTAGCTTTTTTAAAGCATCATAATCTTGAGGGGCTTGGTAAACTTTTTCAAAGAGTGCGAACGCAACCTGATCGTTCTCTTGTAACCAAGATAGGCTGCTCTTTGCTCCAAAGAACCACTTATCTCTCAAAATGAAATATGTTTCTAGCAAGGTGTACTGAAGGTATGCTCTTCTATGATTTCCCTCTACGTCATTATTACTAATCCGCTTCAGATTTTTTATTCTTAACTCAATAATGTTGCGTTTTTGTTTATTCGTTAATGGGATTGGGCCAGCTTCGATCCTATCTTCAATTTTCTGTAGTAGCAGTTCCCCATACCCAAATTTATCAACAGCACAAAATGCCTTGCCCATTTGAACAAAATCATCTGTATTTTTCATGGATTTAGTAGGATATATCCATGCATCAAGGAATATACCGTCAAAGTTCCTGAAGTCTTCCGTGACAGACGGCGCATCAAGAAAGCAGGCCATATCTACATCGCTTTCGTTTGTTGCATCACCTCTCGCTCTCGACCCATATACAATTACTGTATGCGGATCGTACCTATCAACAACCTCTTTTATCGCTTTTTCGGTAACTTCATCCATATAAAATGCCACATTTAAGATCAAACAATGAATATTACCATTTCTCCGCATATTACTCTTAAGTAATAATAACGTCAGATACAATATTTAGCATTAGCAAGCGTAGGCCAATTGAGATGCTCAGTATTGATTTGTTAAATTTCTCGTTGACACGAAAGGGGCATAAACGTCTTAAGAGTCTGCAAAAACAGTTCACCTTGGATAGCCTAAATAATCTGCTGGCTGGGTTGCGGCGCTGTTTTTAGCAACTTAGCTAAAATGGCTAAACCTTGGTCGAGTTGTTGATTCGATTCGGCTTGTCCTAGCGAGATCCTTACCGCATTAGGGCTGGCTTGATTGTCTACCACAAAGTGTTCGGCGGAAGCCACTTCAACCCCTTGCTGTTGCGCTGCTTCTACAAACTGTGCGCAACGCCAACTGGCAGGTAAACGCAGCCAGCAATGCAAGCCACCTTCTTGGTAGGTGTAATCTAAACCCGCCATGTAGTGATGCAGCAATTGGGCACGTTGGCCTACTAATCTGCGCTGTTCAAGCAGGGCTTTATCGGCTAATCCGGCTTGAATCCATTGAATGGCTACGTCAACCAGTAGTGGGCTAATGTTCCATGTGCTGCCTCTAATTGCGCTGTTTATGGCAACTTGAAGGTGCTGCGGGGCGTGTAAGTAGGCAAAACGTAAACCTTTAAAAGCACCTTTGGAAAAGCTGTTTAGGTAAATCACTTGCTCTGGTGCTAGTTCTACAAAAGCTTTAGGGCGTTGGTCGGGCAGTAAACCACATACATCGTCTTCAATAATAATTACTTGGTGTTGTTGGCAAATATCAATAATTTGCTGGCGGCGTTGCTGCGACATAATGGCTGTGGTGGGGTTTTGCAGCGTAGGGGTGAGATACAAGGCTTTAGGGTGGTATTTTTCAATGTGATTAAGCAGGCTGTTGGGGCAAATGCCGTCATCATCTAAGGTTACACCTTTTAGCTCTATTTTTAGCTGTTTAGCTAAGGTAATTAAGCCGGGGTAACACAAGGCCTCACACAGTAGCCGCTCGCCTACTAACTCCATGGCGATTAAACATAGATTTAAACCGTGTTGAGCGCCGTAGCTAAAAAACAGTTGCTCAGGCTTAAAGTGGCCGCCTTGCTGGTTTAGCCATTGGCAAACTGCTTCTCGTTGGCTGGGCAAGTTTTGGCTGTGGTCATTATCTAACAGTGTATCGAGCTGATCGCCCGCGAGGCTGTAGCTTTGCAGCAAGGGTGTTAAGTGTTGAGCGCGTGATTGAGTAAACGCAGTATTTTGCCATAACTCAATATGTTGGCTATTGCCCTTTAAGCTTCCCCATTGTTGTTGATAATTGGTGGGACTTTTTACGTAACTGCCGCTACCAGTTTTTGATTCAATTAAACCCTGTTGCTCTGCCTGAGCATAGGCTCGGCTAATAGTGCCTACGGTGACCGCTAAGTGCTCGGCGAGATGCCGCTGTGGCGGAAGTTTATCGCCAGCCTGTAGGTGTTGCTGCTCAACCAGTGTTCTGATTTGCTCCACAATTTGAGCGGCTTTGTTGCCTTCGCTTTCTAATACTTGCCAAATTGTCATCATGACAATAAACCTTTTGATCTCTTCTACACAGTATATTAGCGTGAATATTGTGAGTTGTAGACGGTTTTTTGCGTTTTTTGCTATTTTGTATCGATACAATTGTTTGGAGGAGTAGATATGGATATTGCGTTGTTTTCATCAATGATTTTGTTTGGGGTGGTAATGGCTGGTACTCCTGGGCCTAACAACATGCTACTAACTTTTTCTGGTGCCAACTTTGGTTATAAGCGTTCGGTGCCTCAGATGGCGGGGATCCCAACAGGAATTGCCACCATGATATTGTTGATGGGATTAGGCTTAAGTTGGGTTTTTCAGCAATACCCCAGCGTGCATTTAGCTTTAAAAATCTTGGGCAGCGCCTATTTGCTTTATCTTGCCTTACGTATTTTGCGTCAAAGCAAACTGGCTAAACAAGAAATGGCGAAACCGCTGAGCTTTTTCGAATCATTGGGCTTTCAGTATTTAAATCCTAAAGCGTGGATGATGACATCTTCTGCAGTCGCCAGTTTTGCAATTCCGGGCGAGGCTTATTGGGAATCAATTTGGGCCTTAGTATTAACTTTCTTTTTAGTGAATCCGGTTACGGGCTCAATATGGGTAAGTTTTGGTAAGTTCATCTCTCGCTGGTTAAGCGCGCCTATTGCTAGGCAGCGATTTAACTTCACCATGTCTTTTCTTACAGCCGGCTGCGTAGTGCTGTTGTGGGTGTAGCTCTCACACTAACCATTTAGCTCAGCCTTAGTGTCTATTGGCGTAAATTCACTAAGGCTAAGTTTCCCACTTAAGTCCTGTCTTATTGATCTTCCTTAATAATAATTATGTAAATAGTTGATAGAGTTTTTACTTTAGCTGGCCTATGGCTAAGCAAAACAATTATTTACTACAAGGATTGTGTAATGAGAAAGATACTGGGATTGTTACTATTTGTTGTTATAGGGTCGGCAAATGCTGGGGTGTTGCACTATGACGAAGCGTTAGATGGTCATTTTAATAGGCAGCAGTTAAGCACTTTACAGCTAGGGCAAGGGGTAAATGTAGTTACGGGGACATTTGCTACTTCAGCGATAACTAAGTTGGATGCTGAATACGATGCTTACTTGGAGTCGATTGGCTATGGGCGTTTACGTCCCGAAGGCTTTGATTATTCCTCATTGGCTTATGACGATGGCGATATCTTCGATGTACTATTCGAGCTTGAAAGTGATTACAAAATCAGCAGCATAAACTTTAGTATTTTGTCCCAAGAAGCCCTAGTGCAAGGAGGCCATAGTTACCTTGTTACTCAATACTCCTTCGCTGATTTTAACAGTGAAATATATGGGCCTAGGGATCGTACGCACTCAGGTCTAGATTTAGGCGTATCTGACCAACGTTTGTTTCGCTTTCAAGCAACAGGCAGGTCGGCTGATATTTTTCCCGGCTGGGCTGAGTACGTTGGCCAAGAACGAGTGAGTTACCAGTTATCATTAAACGTAGTTAAGGTTACAGAGCCGGTGAGTGCTGCACTGTTTGGTTTATGTATGTTGGGGATTGCGTCAAAGCGTAAAAAATTCACCGTTACTTCTTCAATAAAAGCCTAGGGTTTGGTGAACGGTTTTAGTGAAAGTTTAATGTGATTAGAGGCAGATTGATCAACTTAAATACATTGAGCCGAATTGCCACTGGGAATACGGCCGAAGTATTTGCCTTTGAAGATAGCAAGGTGCTGAAAGTGTATTTTTCGGGGTATCCGGAAGATGAAGCCGAGAATGAGGCGGCGAAAGCACTGTTTGCTTATCAGCAAGGCCTGCCTACGCCAAAGGTGATTGATGTACTGGAGGTGGAATCTCGCCAAGCGCTGATATTTGAAAGGTGTTTAGGACCAAGCTTAGATAGCTACTTGCTCAAGCACCCTAATGACATTGTGCCTATGGGAGAGCTATTTGCTGGTTTGCATGCAGATGTTCATCGCTGTCAGGCTCAGCCTTTGGACACCACAGCACAGCGTTTGGCTTTAAAGATTCAGCGGTCTAATATCGCAGAGCCTCTTAAGCTAAAGGCGATTAACCAGCTTAACCTGCAAGTCTTGGATAGCCGCTTATGTCATGGCGATTTTCATCCTGCCAATGTACTGCTGTCGAGCAATGGCCCGGTGATTATTGATTGGGTAGACGCAACTCAGGGGCAGCCAATTAGCGACGTAGCGCGAACTGTGTTGTTGATTTCCACTAGCCAAATAGCCGGTAGCCACGCTGAGCAGCAAGCCTACCAATTGAAGAAACAACAATTTTTAGCGGCTTACCAGCAGCATTATCATCAATTGTGTTCCACCAATAACCATCAACTCAGCACTTGGACGCCAATAGTGGCTGCAGGAAGGCTGTCTGAAAAGTTACCTGATGCCAGTGCAACGCAAACTTTAGAGATTGCCCAACAACTTGTTTAGGCTTCATTGCGGTGAGTTAGCCGATGAAAAACAGCTTTTCACTACTTTTTCTAACCACAAATATTTTGCGCTACGATGCTGGTTGTTACTGAAGTTCAGCGAAATATCTAAGTTTAAGCGCTGCTCAGGATCTTCAAAGTGAATAAAGGCATAGTCATCTTTAGCTAGGCCTTCCATAGTGGTGTGCGGCGCTACACATACTGCATTGGTTTGTGAGGTATATTTCAAAATATTACTTAATTGCTGGCTTCGGAATTTGGGCTGCAGTTTTACGCCCTCGGTAAACAACTGCTGGATTTGCATAAACTGGTTGTTGTATCCGGGTAAAATCATCCCTGCTAATGGATAATCAAGTAACTGGTTGAGCTTAATGGTGCTACCTGCTAGTTGGTGGCTGGCATTACATATTCCGCCAACAATGGCTTTGGCAACCGGGATCTGGCGCAGCTCTTTTGAGACTTCAATGGGGTAAAAGCTAATTCCCGCATCTAACTCTTGGTTGATCAGTTGGCTTTCTGTGGCCGGGCTGTAGCTATATAACTCAAATTCAATGTTAGGCGCATCTTGCATGATCGCCAGAGCAATTTTAAGCCCATGGCTTTCAGACAAATAGCTATTTATCGCTAAACGAAAGCGTCCGGTGAGTGTCGCAGGGTTAAACTCATCGCCTTGTAAAGTAGCCTCTAACAAACCCAATATCTTAGGGAGCTGCTGTTCTAGTTCAACGGCTTTATCGGTGAGTTTTAAGCCTCGCGCTTGGCGCACAAATAAGGGGTCGTCAAAACTACCGCGTATTTTTGCTAGTGCTCGGCTAACTGCTGCTTGGCTTACACCTAAGCGTTCAGCGGCTTTACGGGTGTTTTTTTCTTGTAGTAATACCAACAAGGTCTTCAAAAGGTTTAAATCGAAGTCGGCGAGATTCATGGCTTTCCTTAACGAAGAGTGTGCGCCTCAATACCTAAATGTACCGCATTTTGTTAGCGTGTTGTTAACTTGTCCTCTGAGCACATTTATTAAGAGGCAAATCTGCTAGTGTAAAGCTTGGCTAACAGGGGCAAGGAAACCATATGTTAGCAAGTTGTTGATTTGTATGAGTCAAATCAAGAGAATCTACTTTTTTGTCAATTAGAACATGGACGTATTAATGCGAAATCTAGTTACTATCGCTTTATTTCTGTCGCTGTTTGCTTGTGGTGGAGGTGGGGGAGATGAGTCAAACCCAAGCCAGCCGCAAAATCCCAGTGTTGAAGTAGAGCTAAGCCAAACCGCACGTAAAGGCCAACCAGTTACTTTGCGCGCTAAAGCTTCTGGCGTAGGTACCATTAACAAAATTGAATGGCGCCAAGTTGCTGGGCCTATCATTAGTTTTGAGCAAACCGACAGATTAGAGTTGCCTATTACACCTGCCAGCAACGCCGAGTTAGCGGCCGATAGTTACACTTTTGAAGTTGCTATTACTAACGACCAACAACAGGTGACTCGCCAGCAATTAAGCTTTGAAGTTAAACGGGCGATGAGCTCGGCACAAGCGGCGCGTTTGCTGCATCAAGCCACGCTTGGGCCAAAAGGTAGCGAAATAACTCACGCTACAGGAGTCAGTGAGGAAGAATGGTTAAGCGAGCAAATGCAGCTGCCAATCACCGAGCATTTACCCTTAGTTCAAAACTATCCCGATAGAGACGAACCAAACCAAATCAATCGCATTGACGCATGGTGGAAAGCATCGCTGAATGCCCCGGACCAATTGCGCCAGCGAGTGGCATTTGCCTTGAGTGAAATTTTGGTGGTGTCTGACAGCAACAATGCCTTGCGCGGCGAGCCTGAAGGCATGGCGCAGTACCAAGACATATTGTTAAAACATGCTTTTGGTAATTACCGAGAACTACTAGAAGAAGTAACGCTATCGCCAGTAATGGGGACGTATTTAAGCCATTTAGGGAATGAGAAAGCCGATGAAGCTTTAAACATTCGCCCAGATGAAAACTACGCCCGTGAAGTGATGCAGTTGTTCACCATTGGTTTAGCTGAGCTGAACCAAGATGGTAGCCCTAAACTTGACGGTGAAGGCAACACCATTGCCACTTACGGCCAAGATCAAATTGAAGGTTTTGCCCGAGTATTTACTGGCTGGACCTTTGGCGCGAGTGCCCGCTGGAAGCGACCAAGCCGTAACTTCACCATTCCCATGGAAGCCTATTCTGATTACCACTCAGAAAAAGAAAAGGTCTTGTTAAATGGAGAAGTATTAGCTGGTGGTCAATCCGCTGAGGATGATCTTAGCGCGGCATTAGACAATTTGTTTAACCACGCTAATGTTGGTCCATTTATTGGTAAGCAATTAATCCAACGCTTGGTCACTTCTAACCCAACGCCACAATACGTAGAGCGTATTGCCAATGTTTTTGACGACAACGGCAGTGGTGTACGAGGCGATTTAGGAGCCGTTGTTAGCGCGATACTACTGGATGAAGAAGCAAGGCAAACTTCTGGAGTATTAAACTATTACGGCAAAGTGCGCGAGCCTTTGTTGCGTACTGTACAGTTTTGGCGTGAGCTAGATGCCAACAGCCCTGCCAATTTGTACTTTACCTGGTCGTTAAACGACAGTCATGGTCAAACACCTCTTGGTTCTCCTTCGGTATTTAACTTCTTTAGGCCTGATTATCAGCCTGCTGACTTGTTGGAATTAGGAATAGTGGCACCAGAGTTACAAATTGCTAACGATGCCGCGTTAATTGGCCAGTTTAATAACCAATACAGCAACTTCTTATGGAATATTAAAGAGGTGATTACTGAGCCAAGTGATAAACGCATTTTGCTTAGTATGCAAAATCATGCAGATATACTGGAACTACAAGGTTTAGAAGCCTTACTCGACTATTACGATACCCTGTTTTATAGCGGAGCCATGAGTACGGCACAGCGACAAACCTTGCGTGAAGTACAAGATATTTATGCTGATTGGGGTTTATACCACCAAGTGGCGCTTTTGTTATTTACCGTGTCGGTTTCACCCGACTACGTCATTCAGCTATAGGAGCCTGAGATGAATTATAAAAACAGGCGAGAGTTTCTGTCGCTGTGCCTAAAAGGCGGCGTATCAATGGCTGCGCTTACCAGCATGCAGCTAAAAGCAATGACTAGCCTGGCAACGCCAGCCGCTAGCGCAGGCGACTTTAAAGCGTTGGTGTGTATTTTTCTCAAAGGAGGCAATGACTCCTTTAATATGCTGATCCCTCAAAGTGGTGACCCGCTCGATGCCTATTTAAATAGTCGTCAAAACTTAGCGGTAAGTGACGCTATTGCGATTAACCCGACTACCGCGGTAGACGGTGGAATAGGCCTTAACCCCGCACTTTCGCCAATAGCGCCGCTATTTAATGCGCAAAACTTGGCGGTGGTTTCTGGGGTGGGTAGCTTAGTGGCCCCGATCACTTTGGATCAATACAAAGCAAAAAGTGCGGCTATTCCTAATAACTTGTTCTCGCATAATGACCAGCAATCAACGTGGATGCAGGGGCGCGAGAAAGAGAGTATTAACTACGGTTGGGGCGGACGTATTTTAGAGCTACTTAATCAAAATAATAATTTTGGTTCTAACATCTCGTTGTCGGGTAATAACCTGTGGCAAACCGGCCCTAACGCGATTCCTTTTGCTATGAATAAATCAGGTATTACACGCGTTAATGCCTACAACAGTAGCTCTCAGCGTACCCAAGCGCTGCGCCAGCAACTTGAGCAAATGTTTAGCCAAGCCAGTCATCCTTTAGCCAAAAGCTACAGTGACAAATTGGATACCTCAATTGGCAATACCGAGCAGCTCAATACTGCGTTAGAAAGTGCCACAGAATTTACTGATGTATTCAGCGATAGCAACCTGTCTAAGCAACTATTAGCGGTAGCGAAGACCTTGTCGGTGCAATCGCAGTTTGGCGTAGGCCGACAAGTATTCTTTGTTGGCATGGGCGGCTTTGATACTCACGACGACCAAAATGTGAATCACCCGAACTTATTAATGCAGCTTTCACAAGCCATGGCTGAGTTTGATGGCGCTATGAGCACCTTAGGTTTATCAAACCAAGTGACAACCTTTACCATGTCGGACTTTGGCCGAACCTTGAGTTCAAATGGTGATGGTACTGACCATGGCTGGGCCGGTAACCAATTGGTGATGGGCGGCGCAGTCAACGGTGGCGAAATCTACGGTTCGGTTATCGAGCAGGCTTTAGACAGTGCTTACGATGTAGGTGGTGGCAGAATGATCCCACAAGTGGCCAACGAGCAATATTTTGCCAGTTTGGCTCGCTGGTTTGGTTTGAGTGATAGTGAAGTATTGGACTTGTTCCCAAGCTTAAGTAACTTTAATCAAACTCATCTCTCGATGTTTAGCTAATACCTTACATTAGTAATAAAAAAGGCCAGCAAGTTGCTGGCCTTTTTAGTACTGAATAAAGTCTATTTGGCTTTAGCCGCTTTATCTTCGTGAGGCAATACCAAGTTAAGAATAATGGCTACAATGCCACACAGGCCAACACCTTTAAGAGTGAATTCACCTAGGCCAACGGCCATGCCACCAATACCAAATACCAAGGTAACTGACACAATCACAAGATTGCGTGGAATAGACAAATCCACTTGCTTGTTAATCAGGGTATTTAAGCCAATTGCTGCAATCGCACCAAATAGCAGACACATAATGCCGCCCATTACTGGCACCGGAATAGACAATAACAAGGCACCTGTTTTGCCGATAAATGCTAAACCAATGGCAAATACTGCTGCCCAAGTCATGATGATAGGGTTGTAGGTTTTAAGCAGGCTTACCGCACCGGTTACTTCGCCGTAACTTACTACTGGTGGCGCGCCAAAGCTGGCGGCTGTCATGGTGGCTAAACCGTCGCCTAATAATGAGCGGTGAATCCCCGGGTTTTCCACAAAGTTTTTGCCTGTCACATTAGAAATAGCCAGTATGTCGCCAAAGTGTTCAATGGTGACAATTAAGCCGATAGGCGCGATAAACAAAATGGCCTGCCAGTTGAATTCAGGCGTAACAAATTCTGGTATCGCAAACCATGCGGCGCTAGCTACTGCACTAAAGTCAACTAAACCAAAGAACAAACTCAGTACGTAGCCAACTGCTACACCACTGATAATAGGCATTAATTTGAGCATGCCTTTAGCAAAGATAGATACCACAATGGTGGTAAACAACGATGCTAAAGAAATCAGCAAGGCGATGTCTTGCTCTACTAATACTGCCGAGCCATCGCCAGTTTTACCTAAGGCCATATTTACAGCAACCGGGGCTAAGCCTAAACCAATGACCATTATCACTGGGCCAACCACTACCGGCGGTAAAAAGCGCTCAATAACCTTAACACCGCGTACTTTTACAATGGCACTAATAATAATGAACATAAGGCCTGCAGCCATCAGGCCGCTTAAGGTCGCAGGTAAACCAAACTGCTGAATACCTAAAATAATTGGTCCGATAAAGGCGAATGAGCTGCCCAGAAAAATAGGAATTTGGCGACGCGTACAAAACTGAAAGATTAGCGTACCGATACCTGCACCCAATAAGGCGAGGTTAGGGCTAATGCCTGTTAGTAGTGGTACCAAGGTAGTAGCACCAAATGCAACCAGTAGCATTTGCGCACCAAGTAGTGGGGTGTTCATCCGTTTTGTCTCCCTGAACAAAAAAATTCATCTAGTGTAAGCCGAAGGGCGTGATAAAAAAATGATCAAGGTGCTTAGTCTAGAAAAAAGTCTTTGTTTTATTATAGTTGCGCGATCTTTTAGACTTATGTAGCGGTTTGGTTCAAAGTAATCGAAAACCTTAGGAGGTAATGTGGCTAAAGCAAACAAGAATAAAGTCTCTGATGAAGTGGTAGCAACGGCAGACGCCTTAACCAAGGCGAACCAACGTCCTGGCCAAACTAAAGAGCAAAACAAATTAATCTCGGCGGGTATTCAAAAAGGCATTGAGCAGTATAAAAAGCAACACAAAGCCAAAATGCGCGAAGCCGACAAACAGCGTAAAAAGCAATCTAGTAAAAACGCGGAGCAAGGCGCTGGTGCTGATCAGTTAGCCGTAGCTAAAGATAATACTAAGCCATCCTTGTTGCCTTGGGTGTTACTGGGCTTGTCATGGTTAGGTTTTGCTGCCTATGTTTATAGTTATTCGCCAAGCTAGGAGAACATGATGCGTGGCCAGCAAATACTGATTAGACCTTATCTACCAGAAGATGCCATTGCTCATGCCGAGGCCGTGCGTGAAACCGCTGCTGGCGGGTACCGCTGGTTAGATTGGATGGAAGAAGATTACCCTGAAGAAGAGAGTCGATCTTGGCTAGCACTAAGCCAAGCGGCGATAGCTAAAAACATTGCTTTTGATATGGGGATTTTTGCCAATCAAGGTGGACAGTTTTTAGGTGCTATTGCTATTAACCGTATAGAGTGGAATTACCGCGCAGCTAATTTGGGCTATTGGGTAAGAGACAGTGCCAGTGGCAAAGGTATTGCTACCGAAGCGGTGCGTTTAATGGCCGATTACGCCTTTAATGGCTTGCAGCTTAATCGCTTAGAGTTAGTGATTGCCGAGCAAAACTTTGCCAGTCGTCGGGTGGCTGAAAAAGCCGGGGCACATTACGAAAGCTTAGCCAGGTCACGAGTTATTGATTTTGGCCAACCCTGCCACGCAGCGATTTATTCATTGATCGCCGATGACTTGGCCGCGCCGCAATAAGCTAAGTGTCGATACTTTTTAAGGTGCTGCTACTGCGGCTGCGTTGGTTAATAAACTTCAGCATCGATTTGCCCAATAGCCAAGGTAAGTCTTGGTTTACCGCTTGGTAACCTAAGTGACTAGCAACATGGTTGGTAAATTGGCTCCAACCTACATTGGCTAAGCGCCAGGCAACGCTTTTTTGCTGCGAAGCATCAATAAACAAATGCACAATGGCGCGAAACCGAGGGGACTCTAAACTGTCGAGCCAAGTCAGCCGCAAACTCTCGCGTGAGCTTAAATCCAAATGCTGGATAAAGTTTTGAGTTAAACGGCTATTTACCGCAGAGGTAATAGATTGCAGGGTAGGGAAGCACTCATTGAGTTCTGCTTGGCTAATGCCACACTGCCTAGCAATGTTGCCCATTTCTATTTGTTGCCAATCGCCTTCTAGCAAAAATGCCAATACCTGATCAAGG
This sequence comes from Agarivorans sp. 1_MG-2023, assembly GCF_030548385.1. Classification (NCBI taxonomy): domain Bacteria; kingdom Pseudomonadati; phylum Pseudomonadota; class Gammaproteobacteria; order Alteromonadales; family Alteromonadaceae; genus Agarivorans; species Agarivorans sp. 1_MG-2023. Next base: position 199,713 of record NZ_JAUOSJ010000003.1, read on the forward strand.
ATCCGTTCCTTAAGTTGTTGCTGTGGCGACAAGCTGACTGGGGACATGATTCGCTTCCTGCGAAAGAGCCCAAGTGTTAGCTTGTGCTCATGGGCTCGTTAAATCGCTCAGGAAAGTCACTGATAACCATATCTAGCCATGGTAACAATGCGGTGATTTCGGTGGGCTCATTTACAGTGTATGTAGACAAACGATAACCCGCCAGTTTGATTTGTTTGGCCTGGGCAACGCTCAAGGCCTTATAGTCGCAATGGCAGGCTAGCGCATTAATGTCTTGAAGTTGTTGCTGCCAATTCTCGGGGATTTCTTCATAGAGCTGGGCTAAGTCAAATTGGCTAGCGTGGCGGTGCATAAACAGTAACAATTGGTGATCGAAGCTAGAAATAAGCAAACGGTCGAGTGGGAAATCACAATGGGCTATTTCGGCGACTACAGCCTCAACCAATTGTTGGCGCGGTTGGTTGTGATACTTCATCTCTAAGTTGAGCTTTAAGCCCAGCTTTTTGGCATGGATGAGGTACTGACGTAAGCTGGGTAAGGCTTGGCCGGCAAACGAAGGAGCAAACCAAGCGCCAGCGTCTAGCGAATGTAATTGCGCTAAGGTGTATTCGGTGGCTTTGCCGCTACCATTTGTGCAACGTTCTAAATGCTCGTCGTGAAATACAATGGGCTGGTGGTCTTTGGTTAAAAAGGTATCAAACTCGACCCATTCTAGGCCTAACTCTACGGCGCGGTCTAAGCCCGCTAGGGTGTTTTCCGGGGAGCTGCCTGCTACGCCACGGTGTCCTGCAATAACTGCCATGCTAATTCCTCTTTGGTTCTCAGGCGCATGCCATCAATCATTTTAGTGTAGCTGGGTAATGTAAGCAGGCAGTTATACATTTTTATGACACATTTAACAAATCGGCTCCACAATGTTTACAGTAATCAGCGTCGTGGTCGTGACCAGCGCGTTCACAGTGCACACAACGGTGTTCACTTTGCTCACGGCGCATCTCATTAACTAGCTCTGCACCTACAATGCCGGTAGGCACGGTAATAATCGAAAAACCGGTAATCATGACCAAGGCTGCCAGTGCTTGGCCTAGAGGTGTAGCTGGAGAAATATCGCCATAACCTACCGTGGTAATGGTGACAATGGCCCAATAAATACTGCGAGGAATGCTAGTGAAGCCATTTTCTGGTCCTTCAATGGCATACATTAAGGCACCATAAATAGTGGTGGTTAAACAAATACAAAATAAGAATACTAAAATCTTACGACGAGCCAGCATCAGTGCTCGCAGTAGCACGTTGGCTTCACTCATATAACGCACTAGTTTTAATACGCGAAGTATCCGTAGGATCCGCAATAAGCGGAATAGCAGCATTACCTGTGCCGCTGGGTAGAGCAGGGCTAAATAAGTGGGCAAAATTGCCAGTAAATCGACCACACCATAAAAACTCTTGGCATATTCTTTAGGTTGCGGCGAGCAGTATAAACGGGCGATATACTCGAGGGTGAAAAACACCGTAAATACTACTTCAATGGCGATAAACCAGGTGTGGTAGAGCTGTTCAAACTCACTCACTGAATCGAGAATTACCACGATGACACTGCTGATAATGGCGCTTACTAACAGTAAATCAAAGCGTTTTCCGGCTGGGGTATTGTAGCCAAAAATTATATCGTAAAGCCGTTTTTGCATAGGGCTTTGGGTAGTGGGTTCACTAGACACAGAGTTCATCCTTGAAGGTTTTAATAGGCTAAGTATATCGATAAATGTCTGAATTTGAAGTGAGTCGCTAAACACCCGCTAAATATCAATCCTGTCTATTTAGTCGAATGCTTGTGGCTAATATTTGTGTTTTTTGTTCCATTTTTATATTGATACAGTAGCTCATCTAAAATTATGGCATCAAGTGAGACACAACTATGACATCAGTATTAACGCTTAAATCAAGTATTTTGGGAGAGCACTCAAGCTCATCGGCACTGATTGACCAACTGAGTAATCGTTACATTGCGCAACATGCAAAGGTGGTGAGTCGAGATTTAGCCGCAGAGCCTCTGCCGGTGTTGAGTGCTGAAGTCATCTTGGCACTGCAAGGCGGGGATGAGCTAAGCGAACAACAGCGGAAAGTATTCGCTTTATCAAACCGTTTAGTGGATGAGCTTAAAGCCGCCAATGTGGTGGTTATTGCTGCGCCAATGTATAACTTTTCGATTCCTACACAGTTAAAAAATTGGCTAGATTTAGTGGTGCGTGCAGGGCTTACTTTTAAATATAGCGAACAAGGCCCGGTTGGTTTGATAAAGGATACGAAAGCGATTGTGGTCACCACTCGAGGCGGGATTCATAAACACGCAGCTACCGACACTCAAATTCCTCATTTAATGGTGGTTCTTGGGTTTTTAGGCATCACTGATGTTGAAGTGGTTTATGCCGAAGCCTTGAGCATGGGTGATGAAACCGCCAAGCAGCAAATGGATGCCGCACAAGAGCAACTAGCTGCCCTCGTTTAGAGTGCAATTCTCCAACACAAAATCCTTAAACCTCTGATTGGCGCGCGACATATACGCATCGCGTCGCCAAGCTAGCCCTAGCTCTAGGTGAAACGGTGGATCAAAGCTTAGCGAATGCAGAGAGTCACCCGGTTGAACTACCATGCTAAGTAGGGTAGTTATGCCAAAATCTCTGGCAACAATCGACTTAATGAGCGGGATCAGGTTGGTTTGAAAAGAGACTTGTGGCACCTGTTGCTGTTCACGACTGATCTGTTCAATCACCTTATGGTGAAAGTACCCCTCGCGAAACAGCACCAATTCATGGTTTAGAAATTCGCGATGGCTAATGCTGCTTTGTGCGCTAAGTGGATTATCTTGGCTGCAACAAGCCAGTAGTTCACCTTTGTAAATAGGTTCGCAGTGCAGTTCTGGCGGCACATCTTGGGTGACAACAATGCCTAAATCGAGTTCACCACTAAGCAATTTTTTCCTAACCAGCTCGGTACCTGCATCAATCACAGAAAGGTTGAGTTGTGGGTAGAGACTTTTAAAACCCATGAGCAAGGGCGGAAAGAAATAAGAGCCCATCATGCTAGGGATCCCAATGGTTACGGTACCGCTGTCCAGCCCCTTTAGAGACTGCATCGCTTGCTCGGCGTCTTCGGCTTGTTTAAGCAGTTGAATGGCGTGTTGGTATAGTACTTTTCCTTCGGTACTTAAGCTGACATTTCGCTCGTTACGTTGTAGCAGTTGTATTGATAGTTGTTGCTCGAGTTTTTTGATTGTGGCGCTAATCGCTGGCTGAGCAACGCCCAACTGTTTAGCCGCTGCAGTAAAGCTACCCAGTTGCACCACACTGACAAACTGGCGTAATTGTCTTAATTCCACAATCGCTACTCATAAGTAAAAGTTATAGCTTCGATAATACTAATATATTTTATTTATTCAAAGCGGAGGCATAGCATTAGTACATCAGAGCGTGAAGAACGTGCTATTTAAGAGTGTGCTAATGAAGTATCAGCAAAACAGTAAAGGTTTTTGGCAAGTTACCGCTGCGGTGTCTACGGCCTCTTTAGTTACCTTCTTCAATCTTTACCTTGTTCAGCCTCTATTGCCTATTTTTGCTCAGAACTACGCTATCTCACCTTTAGCCGCTAGCGCCATGTTGTCGGCCGCTATGTTGGGTATGGCCTTGGGGTTGTTATTCTTGGCCTCACTGTCTGATGCAGTAGGCCGACGCAAAATTCTATTGGTATCGATTGCTGTCGTGCCGTGTTTAAGCCTGTTTATTGGCTTGGCTCATCCCCAGTCTTTTTATGCCATTATTGCGCTACGTTTTTTACAGGGCGTATGCTTAGCTGGTGTTCCTGCGGTAGCAATTGCTTACTTAGCCGAACAGTTAGACTCACGCGCGTTGATTAAAGCGGTGGGTATTTTTATTGCGGCTAACTCATTAGGCGGCATTGGCGGGCGCTTGTTGGGCGGCTGGAGTGCCGACCTACTCGGTTCATGGCAAATGGCCTTTATCGTGGTGGCGCTACTGAGTTTATTAATGGCGGTGTTGGTATTTGTATTGCTGCCTCAAGAGTCGGCCCATACTCGCCAAACTTGGCGCTTATGTAGCAGCCTGGCGAACTATAAACGTCACCTAAAGAATCCCCAGTTAGTATGTGCTTACTTAGTGGGGGGGGTTGCCTTTGGCGTATTCATTAATCAGTTTTCTTACCTGACTTTTATTTTGGCCGACGCGCCGTATTCGCTACCTGCAAGCTTAACTTCTTTATTATTTTTAAGTTATTTAGGCGGTACATTTACCGCATCTTCAGCTGGGCGAATTGCTCAGCGTTACGGCAGCAAGTTATGTATTTTGCTGGGCTTGTTAGTGATGGCCGTTGCTAGTGCATTGAGTTTATTTGAGCCACTTTGGATGATCTTGCTGGCAATGGTGGTGTCTTCTATGGGCTTTTTCTTTAGCCATGCACAGGCCAGCGCTTGGGTGAATCAACACGCCACTAAAGCCAAGGCCAGCGCGTCGGCTTTATATACGATTAGCTATTATGTGGGGGCCGCTGGTGGTGGTGTGTTAATGCAACCATTTTATAGCGCTTGGGGCTGGCAGGGTATTGTTGCGTTTAATGTTAGTGCGTTGCTTGGTGTAACATTATTAGCTTATTTCTTCTTAGAAAAACCGACAGACCAGCTTCATCCAGTTAATCCATAAGTCATGTTTATGGCTGGTAATTTGGCTAAAATACGCCGCCTAATCACACTGCTACCTGCTCAACAATAAGGCTATTTAACTCCTCACTAAATGGCTTTTTCTTGCTTATCTCTTTGTATTTATTGTTTTTTGTCAACAAATTGTCACATTTTGTTCGCAGTTATTGTGTTTTTCTGTCATCAATTCTCGTCAGGCTAGACCAGTTAATGGCGCCACTTCGTTGTGGCATTTTTTGTTTTCTCAGGGACGAGTATTATGAACCCCAATAAAATAATGTTAGTAGGGCTATGTGCGCTAAGTGCTAGCTCACAAGCCGATGTATTGATTAGTGAATACGTTGAAGGAAGTAGTTTTAACAAAGCGATTGAAATTGCCAACTACGGCGACCAAGCGGTGGATTTAGCCAGCGCTAATTACCAGCTTCGTTTGTTCTCAAATGGTGCCACTAGTGCTACCAATACCCAAGATTTAAGCGGTGTTTTAGCACCTGGCGACACCTTGGTATACGTGAATAGCAATGCAGTTATTGGTAACAATGACAATGCCTTAATTCCTGTAGGCGTAGGCATTGAATCAAGCGTGGTTAACTTTAATGGCGACGATGCGCTTGGTTTGTATGCCAATGATGTATTAGTAGATCGTGTTGGCCAAATTGGTGTGCGTGAAACTTGGGGGGATGGTGGTGCGTCTACTAAAGACCAAACCTTACGCCGTTTAGCCGAAAGCACGCCCGATAACGACAACAACCAAGAGTTTGTGATCTCCTCACGTTGGTTTAACTACGCTAAAGATACCGTAGATGGTTTAGGCTGTATTGGCCAACAAGCTTGTGACGACACCGGTGGCCCAATTGACCCGCCTGTAACGGATATCGGCCAATGTGGTGACCCCAGTACGGCTATTCACAGCATTCGTACTGGCAACATATTAGGTCAAGAGATTGTTGTAGAAGCGGTGGTGGTGGGTGATTTTCAAGGGAATGGAACGGATAACCAATTGTCTGGTTTTTTTGTTCAACACGCCGATGCTAACTGGGATGCTGACGCTCAAACCTCAGAAGGTATTTTTGTATACCACTTTAATGATCCCGTTACCGTGGGTCAACGCGTTAGAGTACAAGCTACCGTGGCTGAGTATAGCGGTGGCAATCAGCTTAAAGATGTGGCGGCTTTATTGGTGTGTGGCAATGAGGATTTGCCTAGTGCAACAACACTAACGCTACCCCTAGTAGACCAAGATTTATATCATTTAGAAGGCATGCGTGTCAGCCTGCCGCAAACCTTACACGTTACCCCTGCTTACACCTTTAACCGTTATGGTGAGTCGGTGTTGTCGTTAGGTAAACGCTTTAAATCAACACAAGTATACCCAGCCAATACGCCTGAAGCGGCAGCCTTGGCTGACGCTAACATGCTTAACCGCTTGGTATTAGATGATGGTTTAAGCTCGCAAAATCCAGATGAGATCAGCTACTTTCCTAACTTCTCTGCTTTGAACAGCTTACGAGCAGGCTCACAGATGACGGGCGTAGAAGGGGTGATTAATTACAGTTTTGGTCAGTTCCGTGTGCAGCCAACAGCGCTTCCGACTGTGATTGATGCTAACCCAAGAACGGCGGCTCCAGAACTTGATGAACTCGGTAACCTTAGTGTTGCCAGCTTTAACGTGCTTAACTTCTTCACCGATTTGGACATTGATAATGCGACGGATTTTCGTGGTGCAGATACCGCAGAAGAGTTCGAGCGTCAGCGCGCTAAAATAGTGTCGGCCATGGTTGCCATGAATGCCAACGTTGTGGGTTTGATGGAAATTCAAAACAATGGCTTTGCAGCAGACAGTGCGATTCAAAACCTGATTGATGCAGTGAATGCGCAACTGCCAGAAGCTCAGCATTATGTTGCGGTAAAGCCCCTAGTTGATCGTATCGGTAACGATATGATTGCCGTGGGCATTATTTACCAACCAGAAGCGGTGCAAGCCAATGGCGATGCAGAGCTAATTCGCGCTTACCCGTTTGATGCCGATACCGCTAAACACCGCGTTCCATTGGTACAACAATTTAGCATGGTAGACGGCGGCGAAAGCTTTTACGTTGCGGTAAACCACTTCAAATCTAAAGGCAGCAATTGTAACGCTTTAGGTGACCCAGACATGGGCGATGGCCAAGGCAACTGTAACGGCCAACGTACCCTAGCTGCACAAACTTTGAGCCAGTTCTTTAGCGAAAAACAAAATGTACTGTTGTTAGGTGACTTTAACGCCTACGCCAAAGAAGACCCAATGTTAGCCTTTGAGGCTGCGGGCTTTAACAACCTAGTGCCAATGTTTGAAGCTAACAGCTATTCATACTATTACGATGAAGAAGCTGGCAGCTTAGACCATGCATTAGCCGATGCCGCCTTAACGGCGCGGGTATTAGATGCCACCGATTGGCACATTAATGCCGACGAACCTACAGGCCTAGATTACAACACTGAATACAAATCTGACGCGCAACTGGCTAATTTTTACGCCCCAAATGCTTACCGCGCATCAGACCATGATCCTGTGGTGATTAGCCTAGATATGCGTAGCGCAGGCGCCATTAGTGTTGCGGCTCAAGCCAACTTGGTTGAAGGAACCGCAAGTTCATTAGTATTTGAGCGCCTAGAGGGTGATTTTGGTGAGGTAGTGGTGAAATACCAAGTAGTTACAGGCAGTGCCGATGCTAGCGATTTAGCGCTAGAAAGTGGTGAGCTGGTTTGGGGCGCAAACGACATGAGCAGCCAAACACTTAGCCTTGCTGCCTTTGTCGATGAATTGGCAGAGGGCCAAGAAACGGCCTACCTAACGCTAAGTATTGAACAGGGCACCGCTAAATTGGCCGTGCCACAAGTAGAGCTGCTGATTGACGACGCTACCGCGTTAACAGTGTCTATGGCGCAAGCGCAAATAGAAGTAGACGAAGCCGCTGGCAGCATTAATATTCCAGTAGTGCTTAATGGTGAAGCCACTAGCAAAACCAGTGCTTGGGTATTAGTCCTGCCGTCTTCAGCTAGCTGGCGTGATTACCGCGCTCCGTTTATTCAACGCCTTACTTGGAATGAAGGTGAAAGTGGTGCTAAAAACGTAAGTGCTCGCATCGTTGATGATCGCCGCCGCGAAGCTGACGAGCGCTTTAAGGTACTGTTATTCGGTGCTTACCCAACGGCACTTGGCAATATTACTAGTACCTGGGTAACCATTAAAGATAACGATTAAACGCTAGATGTAGCCAATAAAAAGGCGAGCTAATTAGCTCGCCTTTTGTTTGAATTGCTTTAACAAGGCCTAGCGTTTGCTGGCAACAATGCTATAAACCAAGGGTGATTCATAATGCTCGTGTTCATAAATAAACTCACCGCTTTGGCGTTCTTTTAAACCCTCAAAACAGTTATAAGGGCTGTAATCGTATTCCTTGAGTTGCTCAATCACCAAGCCCGCTTTTATCAAAGCATTTACCACATCAGACAAGGGGTGACCCCAGTTAAGCATTTGGCTTGTCTCACCATCATCGTTCTCGGTATAAGTGCCTTCTTCGTCTATGTCTGCCTCTTCACGATGAAAGTAGCCGTAGCCACTCATCAAGTCATGCACTGGGTGAAACTCGGCTAAACATAACTTGCCGCCAGCCTTTAAACTATCAGCAACCACTTGTGCCCAGCGATTAATATCAGGCAACCAACATAAGGCGCCATAAGAAACAAAAACCCAATCATGAATTGGCTGAGTGAGCTCTCCATAATGGTACACATCATCACAGATAAACTCGGCATCTAAGCCGGTCTTTGCCGCCAGCTCTTCGGCGCGTTTAATTGCTTCACTCGACAGATCTACAGCGGTGACTTGTGCGCCTAAACGCGCCCAAGAAAGACTGTCTAAGCCAAAGTGACATTGCAAGTGCAATAGCTTCTTGTCGCTTACGTCGCCCATTAAATCTAGTTCAATAGATTTAAGAGAGCTTTTGCCAGCAATAAAACTAGGTACATCGTAAAATTCAGAGTCTACATGCAGCGCGGTACGTTTATCCCAAGCTGCTTTGTTCAAGGCTAAATAATCCATCGCAGTTACTCGTTAGGTCAATAATTTGCTCAGTCTACTGCAGAGTAAGTAGAAGTAAATTGCTAATTAATAGCGCCTAAAAGCTATAAGTTTAACTATTAGGTGTTGATTTAAGCTATCAACTTTCTTCGGATAATCTACACCCATCAACTAAACACTGGCTTATCCAACCAAGGGTGAAATGATGAACAAAACACTTATTGTACTAACCATTGCGGCTTCAACCTTTGGCACCATGCAAACTGCCAACGCGTGTACTACTGCTGCTTATCACAATGGTGAAGCGCAGATCACCATGCGCACCATGGATTGGAACGGCTACGACAATGCCACCGTAGTTGGTGAAGGGCGTGGCATGTTAAACCGTTACAGTGAAACTGATGGAGTGAGTACAAAAGCTAAATACGCTGCAATTAAAATCGAATCATTTGGTGACGCTACTGTCGCCGAAGGCATTAATGAAAAGGGCTTAGAAGCCCGTATTTTGTATTTAGGTACCGATGCAGGTACTGAGTTTCAAGCAGATACAGTCGATGTACCCAACGTAGATGCTGGGCAAGTGCCTAACTTTGTATTAGATAACTTTGCTACTGTGACTGAAGCGCTAGAAGGCTTAAAAGCAGTAGATGTGATTCCTACTGGCATTACTGGTATTCCGGGCCATAAAGATGAAGCCTTATACCCGCCAGTGCATTACCAACTGGTTGATGCTTCTGGTAACGTAGCAGTGGTGGAGTACATTGGCGGCGAAATGAAAGTGTATACCGAGCATGGTGCTAGTTATATGAGCAACGATCCTGCCTTTGATTACCATTTAAACTTAGACAAAGAGCAAGTTGAGCCTAATGCGACTATTCGCGCCGCCGACCGTCGTTTACGTGCCAAGCGAGTAACCGAAGAGCTTTACCAGCGAGGCGTGACCAACAGCCACCAAGCGCTCATTTCTATGAAGGCTACTCAAGCCACCAGTTTATCGGGATATAACCAACAAGACCCGTACTTAGATAATGCTACCTTCCCTACTTTATGGACAGTATTTACCGACCGTGCCAACAAAACCTTGCTCTTAGATCGTGCTCATACCTTTACGGTAGAGAGTTACAGCTTTGAGATGTTTGATGGTGGCGAGTCTGCCAGAGTCGTGCTCGGTGAGAACCCAACGCCCAATGCCAATTTTACGCAAGCGCTCACTACTCACTAAGCAAAGTTTTGCTCATGCACAGTGGCTTAGGCCACTGTTTGCGTACATCTATTTAAGGTTTAGTTTATGAATAATGAAATAGAGACGGTAACTCCAATTGCAACGCCCAATACTCAAGTGAGGCACTTTATTAATGCTCACAAAATAGCCACACCCTTTGTAGTGTTGGCCTTAATGATTGCCTATGATTTTTGGGGGGTGCTGGCTTGGGTATATTTAGCGCTGCATGGTACCTATTGCGGCTTATGGATGATTAAAGAAGCCTGTTTTCGCGATAAGCGCTTCGAGCAAGCTATTCACCCAGTTGCGGGCAGTATATTTGTGTTTGGAGCCTTAGCCGCATACTGGATAGCGCCTTACATTATTATCTCTAAGCAACTTAGCGCACCGGCGTGGCTTATCGCGTTAGCGGTAGTCATTACAATGCTAGGCGTATTCTTTCATTTTGTTAGTGATGCGCATAAACATGCGATATTAAGTGTGAAAAAAGGGCTAATTACCAATGGCTTGTTTAGCCGCACACGTAATCCAAACTATTTGGGCGAAATGCTCATTTATGCTGGTTTTGCCATACTGGCTCAGCATTGGGCTCCAGTATTAGCGTTGGCCTATTGGTGGGCATTCTTTATTCGCAATATGCTGCAAAAAGACAAATCTATGTCTCGCTATCCAGAGTTTGCCAAATGGAAAAAACGCACAGGGCTATTGCTGCCTAGGTTGTATTAGCAATCTATAGGGCCATAACTATCACTATGCAAAGTGGCGAAGGCTACTTTGCTGGTTTGCATTTTCTCACTCTAATTGGCCACTATATCAAGCTGCCAATAAAAGAATAAATCCAAGTGAGCCGATAGCGGGTATCATAGCGGCGTATTTGTAATTATTGGAATGTGTATTTATGTCATTTGGCGCTTTGGGTTTGTGTGATGAACTATTAAAAGCGGTGGCCAAGCTCGGTTATAGCCAACCATCACCGATTCAAACCGCAGCCATTCCTGCGGCGCTTAAGCAACAAGATATTATGGCAATAGCGTCGACAGGCACCGGTAAAACGGCGGGTTTTACATTGCCAGTAGTACAGCTGTTGGCAGGCGGTGTTCAACCGCAGCCTAAGCATGTACGCGCCTTAATACTAACGCCGACGCGCGAGCTAGCAGCTCAAGTCGCTGAAAGTGTGAAAAACTACAGCCAATACATGAATCTTAGCGCCGCTGCCGTATTTGGCGGTGTGAGAATAGAGCCGCAAAAAGCCCAATTACAAGAAGGGGCCGACGTACTGGTTGCCACACCTGGGCGCTTAATCGACCTTTATAATCAACAAGCCGTGAGCTTTGACCAGTTAGAAATATTGGTGCTAGACGAAGCCGACCGAATGTTAGCTCTAGGCTTTAGCGATGAAATGAGCCACATTCAAACATTGCTACCTAGCAAACGCCAAACCTTACTATTCTCTGCCACCTTTTCTAAACCGATTAAGTCACTCGGCAAAGGCATGTTAAGTAATCCGCAGTTGATAGAAGTAGCTAATGAACAAAGCACCATTGATAACATTAAACAAACACTGCACCCGGTAGATAAAGCCCGTAAAAGTGAGTTGTTAATCCACCTGATTAGAAAGAATAAGTGGCGACAAATCTTGGTTTTTAGCCGCACCAAAGTGGGTGCCGATGTATTGGTTACTCAGCTAGAAAAAGCGCGGATAAGCGCTGCCTCTATTCACGCAAACCGGACTCAACATGCTCGAACCCAAGTATTGGAGGGGTTTAAAAGCGGCAGTATAAAAGTGCTGGTGGCTACCGATATCGCGTCTCGCGGTATTGATGTAAACCAACTGCCTTGTGTGGTGAATTTCGATCTCCCTTACGAGGCAGAAGACTACATACACCGCATTGGTCGCACCGGTCGTGCTGGCAACTCGGGATTGGCCATTTCACTGTTTAGTGAAGAAGAGGCGAAGCGTTTACACGCCATTGAAACCTTGATTGGCCGTAAGCTAGCAGGCGAAATTGTTAAAGGTTTTGCCCCTAAGCCTAAAGCCATCGCACATTCAGCAGATGACGAATATGGCAACTTTGAACCCGACCCAGAGCCGCAAGGCAAGGGCAAAGGGCGCGGTGGCCGAAGTGGTAAGTCATCGAATAAAAAGGGTAATAAGCGAAGGTAGAGCCTACTTTAGTTCATCCTCTAAATGAGCTATAGAGCATGCGAACTATAGCCTGACCAATTCTTTTTATTTTTTTAGCGGGGCTCTTATCTAGCTTTAGGATATAGCACTTTTACTGCTTTTTTATACCTGAATTGACATGAACTCTTTCATGTTGAGTTTATTGTTACTTCTTGGTTTAGGTCTCTGATGGTACGAGTTATAAGTGATAACCTTATAAACAAGTTTTAATTTTGGAGGTTCTTGATGAGGATTAATCATATTTGTCCGTATTGCATGCAAGAAGCATTTGATAACAGTGGTATGCAGACTCTCAGCTTTAGACTCACGCCTCACATGATCCATGATAGTGGAGTACATGAGATAACGTGCCCTAGGGGTCACGACTATTCAGTTGTATTAAGCGCTGCAAAGTATGAAATATTATTTGACGTGGGTATGAATGCCTTAGGAGATGGCTACACTCGAGAATCTGTTTCATCTTTTGCTAGTTCATTAGAGCGTTTCTACGAATTTTTCATTAAATTCCAGATAGACAATAACGGTATATCCCCAACGTTGGCTGAGCAAGCGTGGAAAATTGTTTCAAATCAATCTGAGAGGCAACTTGGTGCTTTTACTTATCTGTACATATGTTCACTAGATAAAATTCCACCTGAACTAAGTACTAAAGACCGGGGATTTCGAAATAAAGTAATACACAAAGGCTATATTCCAGATGTAGATGAAGCATTGGGTTTTGGAAAGATTGTTTACAATCATATAACGACTGTTATATCTGAGCTGGAAGTAAAGTACGGACATCGAAAGCTATATAAATTTTATTCAAATCAACTGCCTAGAGGAGCGGCTGATTGGGTGGTGGATGAATCAGCCAAGTCTATGAACCTCTCTCGAACGTCAGAGGGAACTTCCGTGATTGACTTTGATACTATGCTGAAAGGGTTTAATCGAAAGTGAATTTCTGGCATTCAGCTTATCGGGTGGCTATTGATTGTTAGTACTCTTAGTTAAAACTGATAATTAGTGTGTTTTTGATGGCCAAATGTTCCCATCAAAAGGTCATAATTTTAGGTACTTATTGGAGCTTTCGAGATGGATATTCAGTCAACCCACAAAGCTTCATGTCATTGTGGTTCAGTACAGTTTGAATTGTCTCTACCAAACGGCTTAGTTGATCCTCGGAGATGTGATTGTTCTATGTGTCGAAGGCGTGGAGCTATTGTTGCGTCAGTTCCTCTTGATGGTATAAAAATCACTAAGGGCTCCAACTTTCTGAGCCTATATCAATTCAATACGAAGACGGCTAAACATTACTTTTGTTCTAAATGTGGTATTTACACTCATCATCAAAGACGTTCAAACCCCAATCAATATGGCTTTAATATTGCCTGTTTAGACGGTGTAAATCCTTTAGAGTTAGATGACATTCCAACTTATGATGGTGTTAATCATCCAGCAGATCGAGCTTGAAACCTGTCTAATTACCGCTGACCTTAAAACCACTACTATCCACTAACTCTAGTGAGTTCTAGAGTTTAATTCGTGACTGAATCGCTGATTTCTATTCAATACCCAACTCCACGCGTTTCTTCTTGAACAGTCTCGATGCAACAATCCGATAAGACTCCGATAAGCCGTACTAAAGCTATTCGTCTAACTCACTGGAGCATTGATATAGCACTTCTCAATTTTCTTTCCACAAACACCTGCTTTCTTCTTGAGTTTATTGTCATTTATAGGCGTAGGTAGCTGATGATGTGAGGAAAAAATGATAATCTCATTTCCTCTTAATAAACAGTTATGTAGTTATCAAAATTCCGATTAGATATTAAGGTTTAAGGAAAGTTATGAATTGTACAAGTTGTAATAATGGAGCTTTGTTTCCTAGTTTTATTGATGGCCAGTTTCGAGCCCATACGTGTTCAAATTGTGGTGGAAACTGGGTTTTAATTGAAGATTATGTTTCTTGGAAAGAAAGGAACGAAGACTACAATTTTTCTGAAAACATCTCGATTGAAGAATCAGAAATTACAGATACCAAAAAAGCAATTCTGTGTCCGTCTTCAGGAACAATAATGCAAAAATTCAGAGTATCTTCGGAAAATGAACATAAAATTGATTACAGTTCTGTTGTTGGTGGGTTGTGGTTAGATAAAGGTGAATGGGAGTTATTAAAGAGTGAGGGATTAGCTGGTTGCTTAAATGCCGTAGTTACACAAAACTGGCAGCGCAATATTCGTAAAGACAGTGCAAAACAAAACTTCTCTGATATTTATGAAGCTAAATTTGGTAATGAAACATACGCTAAGCTGAAAGAAATGCGTTCTTGGTTAAAGTCTCAAGATCATAAAGCAGATTTGAGAGCGTATCTTTTAGCTGAAGATCCTTATTCAGCAGAAAAGTAGTTAAACAACAAAACAAGAGACTATGGCATCAATAGCTACTAAGGATTAGTTGTTGTCGATGTTTAAATCAAAGCCATAGTCATCAAATCTGGTCGTCTACTTTTTCTCAATACCCAACTCAGCGCGTTTCTTCTTAGTTAAGCCTGAGGCAACAATCCGATAAGACTCCGATAAGTAGTATTCAAGCTCTTCGTCTAACTCACTGGACGTATCGGTTTGTTGGATCCATTTCATGCCCCTGCTGGCAAAGTAGGGGGCAGGGCGGTGGCCTTCTGATTCTGATAGATAGTCGAAGTTAAGGTCAGACGTTTTAAAGGTAAACGCTGGCTTATCTCCTTTTAAAGTAAAGCCAATAGCGAACACTTTGCCGCCCACTTTCCATACATGCGCACCTCCCCATTGCACCACGTAGGTGGTGGCGACCAAAGCTCTACAAAACTGATTAAATTGCTGATGATCCATTGGTGCTCCTTGCGATGAGTGTTTGTATAGCTAAGTAAACGGGGCAGGTTATGTTGCTTGCTCATTATGGCTTTTTGGTAAGGCTAAACTAATCACGCTAGTTATTACCAGCATGCCAAAGCTCACCCATAAACAGGCAGCTAAACCGGCCATTTGAAACACTACGCCAGACAAAATTGTGCCAAGTAAACGGCCCATCGCATTAGCCATGTAGTAAAAACCTACATCCATAGATACGCCGTCTTCGCTGGCATAACTGACCACTAGGTAGGAGTGCAGTGATGAGTTAATCGCGAACACTAAACCAAAGATTAACAAACCAACAATAATCGTTATTTGTGGCTGCCAGCCTAGTTGAATGAGGTAAGCGAGTACACCTGTGACTGCACTGAGTATTAGCGCCCAACTAAGAGCCGAAGAGCGACCTGGCACTTTACCTGATTTACTGCCTGTAATTCGTGGCGAAAAACCTTGTACCACGCCATAGGCCACTACCCAGCAAGCCATAAAACTGCCTGTTTGTAGGTGAGACCAACCTAAGCTTGTGCTTAAAAATACCGGTAGGGCAATTACAAACCATACGTCGCGCGCAGCAAATAAAAACAAACGTGCTGCAGCTAGTATGTTTATTTGTGGGCTTTTAGAAAATATTTGCGAAAACTTAGGTTTGTTTTTAGCCTTGCCTAAGTCTTTTTCGAGCAGTTTTAGGCTTAATAGCAGCACTATAAATAACACCGCAGCCATGGCTAGCATTGAGAGCTGAAAGCCAATTGCACTAAGCAGGGCACCACCCAAGAAAAAACCAAAGCCTTTTAAGGCGTTTTTTGAGCCAGTAAGAATCGCTACCCACTTGTACAGGCTATGTTGTTGGTCGCCACTTACTAAACCTTTAATCGAGCTTTTGGCGCTCATTTTATTTAAGTCTTTAGCAATACCCGACAACGCTTGCGCTGCCATTACCAAGGGAATCGACAAATACTCAGAGGGCAAACCCAGCGCTAGCAAGGCCACAATTTGCATGGCCAAACCAATATTCATGGTGTGGTTTAGGCCAATGCGTGCGCCTAACCAGCCACCAATCAAGTTAGTCACTACCCCAAAAAACTCGTAAAACAAAAACAGCATGGCAATGGCAATGGCCGAGTAACCAAGCTGATAGAAATACAGCACCACCAACATACGCAATGCGCCGTCGGTAATGGTGAAATTCCAGTAGTTAAAGGTAACTAGCAAGTATTGTTTAAGCTGTTGGGGCAGTGCTTTTATCATGCTTGTTTAGCCTTTATCTGCTAAACCAACGGTGCGCACTAACTCGCTGGTGCGAGTGGCGTAGCCCATTTCGTTGTCGTACCAGGCGTACACTTTAAGCATACGTTTGCCAACCATCATGGTTGATTTAGCGTCTACAATGCTTGAGCGTTGGTCGCCTTTGTAATCAATAGACACTAGCGGCTTTTCTTCGTAACCAAGAATGCCTTTTAGTTCACCTTCGGCAGCTTGTTTAAATAAGCTGTTTACTTCTTCGGCGGTGGTATCGCGCTCAAGAGTAAATACCATATCGGTAAGCGACGCGTTGGCTAATGGTACACGCACCGCGTGGCCGTTTAATTTTCCGTCTAGCTCTGGGAAAATATCGCAAATTGCTTTAGCGCTGCCAGTAGTGGTAGGAATTAGCGACATGCCACAGGCGCGGGCACGGCGTAAATCTTTGTGCGGCGCGTCTAGTATGGTTTGGGTATTGGTAAGATCGTGAATGGTAGTCATGCAGCCTGACTCAATGCCTAAATGCTCTTGAATCACCTTAATCACCGGTGCTAAACAGTTAGTGGTACAAGAAGCAGCCGTAACAATTTGGTGCTGGCTGGCATCAAAAATCTCGTCGTTCACACCAACAACAATATTGGCTACGCCGTCTTCTTTAACAGGCGCTGATACCACAACGCGCTTAACACCTTGAGCAAGGTAGGGCGCTAATAATGCTTTTGAACGGTGAACGCCAGTAGACTCTAATACAACGTCACAACCCGACCAATCAACCTTGCTTAGGTCTTTTTCTTGGAAGCACTTAATGGTTTTGTTGTTAATCACAATGCCTTCGGCGTTGTGTTCAACTGCGTGGTTCCAGCGGCCTTGCACTGAATCAAACTCGAGTAAATGGCCTAGCGTTTCGGCATTGCCCGCAACATCGTTAATCATTACAAACTCAAGTTCTGGCCAGTCGTATGCGGCGCGTAGCGCTAAGCGACCAATGCGGCCAAAGCCGTTAATTCCTACTTTAATCGTCATTTTAGGTGGTCCTATTTGGCGAATTGCTGAATGTAGCTAAGTTGTGCAGGCACCGTGAAGGCGTTAGGGCGTTGCGCCTTAATTTTTGCAATGGCGTCGTCTAGTTCGAAACCCATGGCTAACATAATGCGCGCGGCTAACATGCCAGTGCGGCCGCTGCCGCCTTTACAATGAATGGTAAGGTTCATGCCATTGTTTAGCAGTTGTACAAAGCGCGGCAGCAAGGTTTGAAGCTGCTCTTCCCAGGCTGCATCGGGAACGGTGTCGTCGGCCAGTGGTAAATGAAACCACTGCATATCGTAAGTAACGGCATGCTTTGGTAAATCATCTAAGTTGTTATCTGCCAGCTCTTGCTTGGTCATCATCGTGATAAGTGCAGGGCTATTTTTATAGCAAAGTTGCTGTAGTGAAGTAGACAAATCTACACCTTTAGTACCCGGGCAAGGGGTTAACAATAATTGAGCGCTATCGCTAACATCAACGGCAAAAACAGGATGTGAAGACATAAACGTACCTTAATCTTGATTAACAAATGGGGTGGTTAAATTGGGATTAGCCAACTCTCTAATTCGAGTAATTGGCTGGTTGATATAACTGGGGTTTGCCACGCGAGTGGTAGACAACGTTTGTGCTACCCACTCTGGTAGCAGTGGATTTAAATGGTAAAAAACCTGTTGGCCTTGGCGAGTGGTAGACAGCAATTTGCAGTCTCTTAGCAGCGCCAAATGGCGTGAAATCTTAGGTTGGCTTTCTTCTAGAGCCACACATAGCTGATTAACGCTAAGGCGTTGTTCATCTTCAATCAGCATTAAAATTTGTAGCCGAGTATTGTCACTAAACTGCTTAAATACATCGATAGGGGCTATTTGTAAGGCAGCTGCTGGGTTGTGGTTAAAACGCACAAACTCGGCAAGGCGCAACTCTAACTCAGCAAAGACTTGCTCAAATAAGGCATCGCCATTTTCTGCGGCAGGATCAGGTAAATTCCAGTGCAAAATAGCCGCACCATTAGGCAGTAGGGCGCATTCTTGTTTGGCGCTATCACACAACGTGATAATGAAGTTAAACAGCGCTGGTTGGCCTTGTTGCTGCTGCAGTTGTTGTTCAAGCTGTTGAATGGTTTTACTGTTTAAGGCTTCGCTGCTCAAGCCTTGTTGCGATAGCTGTTTAAGGGTGCGAGGGTCAATCCCTTTGGGGTGTGTACCGGCGCTGTAAGCCATAAAATGCTCAGCGTAACGCTGATTCACAATAGCTTCTGCTAACTGAGAGCGAGCAGCATTTGCAGTACACAAAAACAATACAGACAACATGAATAAGACCAAATATATGAAAAAACATATATATGATATTTCGTATGTGTTGTCATGGCAAGACGTTTTGCTCACTTAATTGAATAGTTTGTAGGTTTTACTTACAGTGTAATTTTTTACAATCGGATGTAATTCTTATAGATCAAGAGTTTATCTATTTACGATGGCTTGTCGCCATAATGGTGGGATTTTATAACTAGTTTTATTACTTTGAAGTTGGTGTGCATACAAAGTGCGCAACCTAACTCATCTTTGCCCCAATTCGTATATGGGATCCACGTTTTTACAAAGTGACAATTTCAATAAAAGTTAAGATGCGTACGTATATTCGGCTTCTTGTTGAAGGCGCTACCTTCTAGCCTTTGATGTTTGCGCACCTACCGTCCTCATCGAGTTAACAGCTTTAAAAGCATTACAGAATGGCCAGGTTTTCAGTAGGTTGGTCTTACCTTTTATGCTTCATCATTTTGTAAAACTAGGAATTATTTTTGTTTCAAGCCGTCAGTAAAATGGATTTGTATTCTGTTTCATACCTAAGCATGGCCCATGCAGTCCGAACAACTTTGTTTGCCAGAGCAATACAGGCTTTCTTAAAACCAATCCTCTCTATTATTTGGTGTAACCAAGCATCTTTTTGTGTTTTTGGTTTTTCGGGCAGTCGGCCTACATAAGACATTGCACCAAGATAAAGAAGGGAACGCAGCTCTTTCACTCCACCGCACTTATCTATTCCAATCATAAAGACTTTACCTCCAGAGCTATGCTGTTTAGGTGTGAGACCAATGAAAGCTGAAGCTTGCCTACCATTTTTAAACTGCTTACCGTCACCAAGAGTTGTATAGAGCATCGCAGCCGTTGTTTCTCCAACACCTTCGATTTCCATTAATCGTTGGCATGGTTCAATTTGACGAGTTAAGGCGTTCTTTTCTTTTTCGAATGCAATTAACTTCGCTTTGAGCTGTTTGTATTGTTCCCACAGCATAGACATTACGGAAACAACATTTTCAGGCATTGATGTTTCCCCATCCAGCACCGTTTGAACTGAGGCTTTTAGGCCTTTTTCACCTTTGGGGTTTGCAATACCATAGCCTAAAATTGTCCCTCGAATATGCTGTCCTAGAGAGACCACACTGCGTGAAAGAAATCGGCGACTACTTTCTAAAGAATACATAGATTGTTGCTCTAGTGATTTTGGCCGACTGTATTTAATTCCAATTTGAATTGCCGCATTAGCGATGGCAAGAGCGTCATTATGGTCAGTTTTATGGCCCTCTAAATACCCTTTTACTTTCTTAGGGTTAATGATCCTTACTTCGTGGCCAAACTTTTCGGCTAATTGGCCCCAATAATGACAACCACAGCAACCTTCCATGGCGACAATGGATGGCTTGGCCTTTGCTAGAAACTCTTTCATCTTTTGTCGGCTTAAAGGCTTGTTTGAAAGCAGTTCGCCATGAGTACTAATATGGCAAGCTTGAAGAACATTTTTGGCTAGGTCGATAGCGATAACATTAATGGTCAGCATATTGGAATCCTCGTATTTTCTCGTTCTCCTAAGTCTAGATTGGCAAAGGAGGGAGTGGATCCCATACATCAATTTAGATTTAGATTTGTTTTTCTAAACACTTCTGAACTCTGTTAATCGAACAGATATTACTAATGCTTGTATAGTACTTTAACTTTCTAGGCTTTGTTGTGAGTACATATGTAGCCACACCAATAATCGCCGCTCCCTATCCAATCGTCACAGCTAAATCAATTAAAATAGTACTTCTATAACCATTTTTGTTTCTATAACTAATATAAATTCTCGCTACATTCATAGTGACAAGTGATTTCTGAAAATGGTACTGTTCGACTCGAGGAAAAAGACAAGGGCTGCAACCCTTGCCTCAAATTACTTAACATAAAGCAGTGAACTTAGTTCGCTGTTTTTTACTTTTTGTCTCTTGGTGGGAATGGATCGCCGCCATGACTATCAGCGCGTTGTATCTTCCCGTTTTGCCCATGAATAATAAATTCACTGTTTGATTTTCGGCTGATCTCTCGTCCAAGAGATTCTGCCTCTGCTTTTGTCGAAGTCACAACAGATGCTCTCTGTCCTCCCCCTTTTTTTACTTGCCACCCATTTGCATGTGGTGTTACGTGCGTTGTTTTACGAGTCATAATAATCCTCCAATTGTAGTTAAGCACTAGATGTAGTGCTTTTTTGAAACTACACCCACAAGATAGTGAGGTTCTTTGTAGATTTCAAGGCACAATAAATTGAACAATATGTGAATAACTCTTCAAATTAATAACCAGTTGGTGAGCCCTAACCATAAGCGGCTGAAAGCCAAACCACTACACGAAAATCAAGGTATAATTACAGTTATTTTTGTAGCGAATAAAAATATATTGTTCGGTAAATTCTTTCAAAACAATAGGAAATACCGCCACAATTGAGACCTAAAACGGCAGTAGGGTTTGAGTATAAAAAGCTTGAAATTGGACGGTGTTTATTTTTTCCCGGTGAAGAATAACAAAGTAATTAGCTACGTTCCGCTAGGCTCTATAACGATAGCTAATATTTTTTTGACTGCTTAGAAGGCGTTAAATCAAAATCTCTATTACTTAAGCCAATTCGGAAACCATTGCATAGTTGAATGCTATACCACGTTTCTGCCCCATTCCTGCTTAGAGTAATTACTTATTCGTATTCTGTTAATGCCAGTTTGCCTTACCATAAGTTATCCGTTGCATTGTAATCCTCCCTCTTCTAGTGGCAGTCTAAATGAGGGGGTTGGCGTTTATTGAGGGTAAAGTAGTTGACAGCTACGTCAAACAAGGTTCATAATAACCACATCAATTGAGCGGCTTGTTCGTGATTTTGATATCTCGGAGAGTCACTACCGTTAAGTGTGAAACTAAAATCTCGGAGAGTCACTACCGTTAAGTGTGAAACTAAAATCTAAACCTCGCTTCGGCGGGGTTTTTCGATATATGGACTGTTATAATAATGAAAATATACACAATAAGCGACTCCTACTTGGATCACTTGAGAAGCGTCGATTCTAAAGTACCTAGTAATGACTACAAGAACGATAAGCCATATATTGGTGTTCTTCTAGAAGTTAATAACTGCAAATATTTAGCGCCATTGACATCTCAGAAGCCATCTATTGATGCTATCCCTGCTAATAGACCAACAATCTTTAAACTGCATGCCGATGATGATGAAACTGATAAGCTTGGAGCGATTCAGGTTCTTTACATGATTCCTGTGGTTGAATCTGAGATTACGGAGCTAGATATTGACTCAATCACAGATGAGTTCTACAAAGGGCTTCTAAATA
Organism: Agarivorans sp. 1_MG-2023; assembly: GCF_030548385.1. NCBI lineage: Bacteria > Pseudomonadati > Pseudomonadota > Gammaproteobacteria > Alteromonadales > Alteromonadaceae > Agarivorans > Agarivorans sp. 1_MG-2023. Next base: position 221,668 of record NZ_JAUOSJ010000003.1, read on the forward strand.
AGCAAGTTCAATTTATCCGTAAAAACTCAGAATCTATCCAGAAGAAAGCTAAGAAGCTCTACAACTTAGTTATTAATAATCGCGGTAACTTCGCCAAGAACTCATGTGACTTCTTAGCTCTTGAGAAAGCTAAGAGTGAATATACTAAACCTGAAAAAAAAGCAGTATCCGAAAATAAATTAGCTGAGTTAGCCAAAAAATTTAAGTAAATCGCGTATTTTAAGCCCTTTCTGGGCATTCTCCGCACATGTTTGAATGTTTGTGACTGGTAAGGACTTGGCCTGGTCAACTGAATTCGGACACCCTGGTTATATTTCCTAAATCATTTCTGCCCCAAAACGTTTTAGAGCAATATCACTGCTCAGCCGTTCTTAGCTTCAAATTGCCATACAAAAGCTAATTGATTTTTCACTTTTTTTAAAGCTAAATTTGTTTTTTGGGTTCGATAACTGCCCAATTAAGATACTTCATTATGACCATATTGAAGCAAATGCAGCATCTGAAGACTGAGGGCTAGGCTCCGCTTTATCAATCGTAAATCTAACAGGAATATTGAATGCCGAGCCGAAACCGATAGCGTCACCTCTAGGTAAACCAGATATTTCGCTGAGTGTATGTTCATTACCATTTTCTATCGCATGTCTTAATGCATTGATGTCTCGTTCATTAGTTAAGCGCAATGAGATCCAATTCGAACACATGGCTAGAACCGTCGACGATAGCTCTGATGGACGTTGAGTACTCACAAGTAAAGAGCAATTAAATTTACGCCCTTCTTTTGCAAGCCTTTCGTATGCCTTAAGCTGAGTTCCTTCTTCTGCGAAAGGATCTCTAAGGTAGTGATGTGCTTCCTCTAAAAGAAGCATGGTTGGAAAATTTTTATCTTGGCCTCTTTTAAATAACACATCAGAGTACATCTCTAAAAGTGAACCTAAAATCATTGGGGTATGATCGTCAGCTATATTTTTTAAATTAATGATATGAACATCCCAATCTTGTGGTTCCCCAGATTGTTTACCAAAAATATAATCAACCTCACTTTCAACTTCTTCATTCCACATAGTCATCGGGTTATTAATTGCTTGCCCTCCAGATAAGTTAACTACATTTCTGAAGCGTGGATCATCTACGAGTTGTTGAATTATTTTGACTAATGGCAATACGTTCCCATAACTGAAAGCATCTCTCTTACTGTTTCCATTAGGTGCGAATGCTTGGCAACCGAACTCTGCGACAAGATTAGCCAATGCTTTAAAAGGAGGCCAGATTGGGAAGTATCCCAGTGAATTGTTTCTCAATTTTTTTAACCATTGACCTAAATTTTCTTGTCCATCTTGTCGACAATCATCAACAAATTCGAACCAACTTGTAGGTGTAGTCGAAGGTGGTATTGTTTCAGAAGTCGATATATTTCCATTCACATCTGAATAAACCATATGAAGTGACTTCAAAGCGTTACGTAATGCTGGCAATTGTGTTTTGTCGCTTGGTCTTAATAACTTGATTAATCCGGCGTAGCCAAATGCTTGATAAGGTATTTGATGGTATGTAGGGTATTTACCATTAAAAATAATAGGGGGCGTTACAGGCTCGAATACTATTGGTTTAATTGAGGAAGGGGGCGGGCTACCCAAAATGGTTTCTTTAACGCGTTTTTGACCAATAAATGCATCAGCATATTCACCATTTATATCAAAAATTACGATCCTAGAGTTTGTAAATTTTTCACGTATTCTTTGTGATAATAAGGCATTGAAATTTGATTTCCCATAACCTGTACTTCCAAGAACAGCCAAATGTCTTGAAAGTAGAGAATTGAGGCCGGCGTTGATCCTCGTCGTTTTAGTTCTAGAGTCTCTTCCTAGTTCAATTGTTGAGTCTTTTTCATTTTCATTTACACCATAAATGGTTTCTAAATAGTCGCTCGATAGAGGAATTGCTTTTGCTCCTAATGTTGGTAATTTCCAACTCTCGGAAATAAACTTTTGAGTTTCATCATCTTGAAATACAAAGCCAACAGAATATGCAATGAGTTGCCTTAGAGGGGTGTCTGTTACATTCATAGTACCGACATTGGAAGAGTGAGCTTTGTCTGGATCAACAAATGCCATGTCAGTGACTCTTGCAATAACGAGGCTAGTACCAGCATCTAATCCAATTAAATCTCCAGGCTGAGAGACTGAACTGATTCCTCGTCTATGAGAGGCTAGCTGTCCTTTATGTCCTTCAAGCAAGTTAACCCGAATTTTCGTTCCTTCTAAAGCAACAACATATCCAATAGAATCGACAGTTTCTATGCTCATATCTGATTTTCACTTTGAACTAAATCATTAATAGCGGCTACAAGATCTTGTGTGGAAGTATCTCTAGGGAATAACACGGGCTTTGGGAGGTATTTAACGAATGAATTGAAGTAAGCCTTGTCATATCCGCCAACAATTGTAATTTGGTTTAATGACAGAGATCTAAGTTTTTTGATGCATTTTTGTGCTTCGTTCAAATTAGCTGTATCTGACAATATTGTATCGAGTTCAGGATAGAAAATAACAATATGTAGTGAAGGATTGAGCAGAGCCCCAAGAATTATTCGATTGATGTGATAGTCACCAAAGCCATATCCATTTACAAAAATGGCTGTTTGAGGTTTTGATAAAAACTCACTAAACCGACGAAACATCTCTCCGTATACAAAACCGATTGTATGGTGATACTTGTTGGCACCAGGATAAATTAAGAATTGCTTATCATATATTGCTTCACCCTCTAGCAATGGATCAATATAACGACTTTTCGCTAAAGCTGAAGGGATTTCCTTGATATCACTTTCTTGTTCCTGAATCCAAGAAAGAGAGCCATGTAGTTTATGCAAATAGGCATGATAATGCCCAAATCTGGCTTCACCTTTTGCATTGACGTTTCTAAAGCTCAAGTCAAAATTTTGAGGCTGGAAAGTTCTTGTGTGTAGCCCTGAGAAGCCATTAACAAGTTGAATGCCTATTTCTTCAGCAGCCCACTCTAATGAGAGATCATAGTTGGTGGTAAATAGCATTGGTGCAGCCTGACCTGGCTGGCGATTTGAAATTAATTTTTCAAGCAACTCTCGGTGATATTTGAATTGTTCTTGAGATCCTAAGTTTTCATTTCCAAAATTATTTTGCTCTACCAGCAGCGCAGCCTTAGTTACAGATTGATATAAGCATAGAAGAGTTTTTTGAAGCCGCGTAACTGGGTGAGTCTCTAGATCTGAGTCATCATTTAAGGGCGAGGTGTTTTTGAAAACCGATAAATATTGAGTTACTTGATCTAAAAGTTGCTCCACATTTACATCGTTGTTCATGATGTTTTCTTGAGTAATGAGTTTAAAGTCGAGTAATTCAATAATTATGTTTGGATCAGTGGTGATTGCATCAAGCCACACATCTTTCATTGTCATACCACCACACCCTACAGATGCACCAGCACCAAGAAGGACACCTATGTTTTCTAACTGGCATAAAGAGCCTAAGTGACTTTTAAAGTCATCCTCAGAAATCTTAGTAGCACCTTGGTAGATAAACTCACTCATTCTATTTTTCTTACATCAAAATATGCGTATAGAGAGTGTGCTATTTTTTTGTGGGAGATACAATTGGTAAGACCTGAGAATCCTGGACACCTTCTAGGTCCTTATAATACGGTTCATCCGTAACTCATAAATGTCCAGAGGTGGGTTGGGACGTACTGACTCGTTTGTGCCTCAAAGTAAGGTACACTTTCGGGTTGACTAAAAAACCATCAATGACTTGCCCGCATTTATACTAATCGTTTCTTGGACAAAAAAGATGTGGAAATTGATAATCTCGAGCATTCTCATTTTGCGTGGCCTTGATGGTTTCGATTGTTCCATTTGTCGTAGTATTCAATGGGAAACAACTTATGCCTTACATAGGCCAATCCGAAATATACTTACATAAGTGACCTCCCTAACTGGCTCCTGTGGTGATATCTTTGTCGCTTTCTGGATAGGTGGCTGATGCATCATTGAAAAGGTGATAATCTGGATCTTAATATACTGTTAAGTAGAAATTATGATCGAAGCATTCAGCGGGCTTTTAGGCTCGATAAAACAAACAAGCCCAGTAATTTTTACAGGCTTGGCAATTGCCAGCGGAGTTATCTTATTCGGTAGTGGTGAACTTATCACGACAATTGGTCTCACCGAATTTAGAGAAGCCAACAAACCCTACATTGGTGGCTGTTTCGTTCTATCTTTATCTATTGTTTTTTCACAGGCCGTTGCCGGCATATTTGGTTTAATGAAATATGCATTTCAAAAATGGAAAAATGAAAAAGATAGAAAGTTATTAATCAAAGCTAAACAGAAAGAGTTAGCAAAGCTAACACCTGATGAAAAGGCATACCTTGCACCATATGTTTTGGGCCAGAAAACTACACAGTACTTCCTCAAGGAAGACGGTATTAAGGGGAGCTTAGAGACAAAGGGTATATTGTATAGGGCTAGCAATATGGGTGATATGGTCGATGGGTGGGCATATAACATTCAACCATGGGCCAAAGAATATTTGGAAACCAATCAGCAACTACTTGAAGGCTTTACTCCTAATTTACATAGGAACAGCCGATGGTGATACATTTACATAAGCAAAGGCAGCATCGCCCTTTGGGCTGGAAGCGCTAACGCGCTTCGTCTCATTAGCCGTTAATTTGATTCTTCCATATTTGTACTAATCCGAAATTCCTTCGAATAAGTGAATGCTCTAACAAGTTTTTGTCCAAAGACGAGCTAGAGCGTCTTATCCAGAGGTTGGTTGAGCAAGCTACCCCCTAAATATTTGGATTACATTCAGCACCCTAGTCGTGCAAAAATTTCATTACTGTCAGCTAAGCCTCCGGGAATGGCATATGGCACGATAGCCCTTAATTCAGAGATTGTTTTCTTTGTCGTGCAGTAGTCTGTATTCCTGGTTGTTTGTTGGCTCATGAGAAACGCGGCAGAGTTGCCTTTATCATCATATATAATCTTGTAGTAATCAGATGGTATTGCATGGGCTTCATCGGCTTTTGGTAAGCCTTCCATTTCGTTACGGTAGAGCGGGCCTGTAATAACATATAGATTTTCACGAAACCCAACAGCATCTCTAACCGCTTCTTCTAGGTTTTTCCATGGACCCTGGTTTAAACCTTTAGCTTGAGGCGTAATATTGGATAAATAGTTAAGGGTAGGCCAGTAGCGACTTCCCACAAAACTTGCTAGTGGAGCTTGGTGTCCACGGTCAATATCGAGCTTACTTGACGCTCCACTATAGTCATCTTTTTCCAGTCGCTCATTTTCATCGAGTAAAGGATTGTTTTTCCACGTTCTGTTGGTTGTTGTGCCAAAGTTTAGTACATCAACTTCATAAGCCACCCAATCGGCAAACTGCGTTTTCTTACTTTGGGAGAGTGTGTATAGCCGTTCAAAGATGACTATATTTCCCTCAATATCAAGACTTGGGCAGCCAATTGGGCAGTTTGGTGTGCGAAATTCAGAAGCGTTCACGTACCCCGAGACTAATAGCGGAATTGCTATCCATGCTTTCATTATAAATCCTTTAGATAGGGTGTAGTCCAAATCTAACATAACTATCAATATGGTTGTAAGTTGATAATTACTCACTTGAGCGTAATTGCATGCCTGACAGGTAGGCTTTGTAAAAACACGAACAGACATCCGCGAATCATTTGAAGTCTATGCGGGGACTGGCTCAAGTGACTCCTTATTACAGCAATTACTAGTTTCTCTTTTTGTATAACGTATCTATAATGACTGTATGTATATACAGTTGTTGGTTTGAATGAAAGTAATCCCTATTTCCGCGAGTGCTGGTCTCACCGGTTTTGAGTCCCCCGCGACAGAATATTCACAACTCCCACTGAGTTTAGATGACCTGCTTATTGAGCATCCATCTGCCACATTTATCGGTCTAGCGTCCGGAGACTCAATGTTGGGTAGCGGTATACACGATGGAGATGTATTGATTGTTGACCGTCACGTCCATGTTGAGAGTGGCGATGTAATTGTCGCGAATATCAATGGTGAGTTTGTGTGTAAGATTATCGATAAATCAAGACGAATGCTGCTATCAGCCAACGAACACTATAGTCCTGTGGCAGTTAGTAGCTGTGATAGGTTCACTGTAGAGGGCGTCGTTATCCGCTCTATACGCTGTCATCGTCCCTCTCGTTTATTGAAACTGCTTTAATGTTTGCGCTTGTTGATGCCAATAGCTTTTATTGTTCAGCAGAAGCGGTGTTTCGCCCTGATTGGCGCAACAAACCAATCATAGTATTGAGCAACAACGATGGTTGTGTGGTCGCTGTAAATCGTTTGGCCAAAGCTATTGGTATTGAGCGCTTTAAGCCGTTTTTCCAGATTAAATCATTGTGTGAAAAGCATCGTGTCATTGTGTGCTCGTCAAACTATGAATTGTATGCAGACTTATCGATGCATATGATGCAAATCATTGGCGCATTTGCTCCAAAGCAACATGTATACAGTATTGATGAAACCTTTATAGATGTATCAAATTCCCGTGAGGCACTTCCCCCGTTTGATATTCTCGGAAAGCAAATACGACGAGCTGTCTGGAAAGAAGTGCGTTTACCCGTTTGTGTGGGATTTGGAAAAACGCTGACGCTGTGTAAGGTCGCTAATCATGCCGCTAAACGTCTACCAGGATTCGATGGAGTGTGTGTGATTGAGAGCAATGAACAAAGAGACCGGATTTTATCTAAAATGTGTGTGTCCGATGTTTGGGGGGTTGGACGAAAGCTAAGTGTACGCCTCAAAGACATGGGAATAACAACTGCGCTCAAACTTGCAAAGATGCCACCGAAACTTGCCAAGCAGTATTTCAGTGTGGAAATGGAGAGAACAATTCTCGAACTTAACGGGGTATCCACAAAATCATGGGATGAAGTGCGAGCGAACAAGCAGCAGATTTTTTCAACGAGAAGTACTGGCCAACGAATACTGGAGCTACACTCGTTGATGCAAGCATTCTCTCTACATGTAAGTAGTGCATGTTTAAAAGCAAGAGAGCAAGGTAGCGTAGCTGGTGCGATTCTAATCTTTGCACATAATTCGCCGTTTGATGATGGTATCAGTCGTGGTTTTAAACAGGTATTACGGCCCGCTTGTGCAACTAACGATAGCATTGTGATGAGTCAGCTGGTGTCACAAGCAATTCCCCAACTATTTATTCCAGGTATCAAATACTACAAAGTCGGCGTAGGCCTTATGGACTTAACTGACGAACAACATCAGCAACTGGATATGTTTACGGCAAAGCCGGGCCGACCAGAATTGATGAAGGCGGTTGACGCACTAAATAAACGCTACGGCAGTGACACATTGTTTTTAGGCTCTCAAGGTATCTGCCCCAAGTGGCATATGCGAAGGGATATGCTTACACCTCAATACACGACGGATTGGCATCACATTCCGCGTATTTGCTGCAAATGATTAGCTGCTAGGCTGCCTGTTGCATTCTTGCCTTATTATGAGCTTCATCGACGTATCAGAGCTAGGAAAAAACCTCTAAGCAGGAGGCCATATTCACAATGCCACTACATGGTTTATATGGCGACGCTAGTAAGTAGGCCGTAGGAATAGTGAAGAGACAGTATTTAATGTCTCTTCATGACTTAAGATAGCTAAGGTCAGCTTACAACTATTGGACCGTTACAAGCTTAGTGCATGCGACTTTGGTAAAACAGCGACCATTCGTGATAACTCATTTATACAGCGTCGTTGCCTAAATAATATTGTTCTTTCTTGCCCTTCGACTCTCTATTTAGGGAGTAATCGATTTGACATAATTTATAACAGAGTCTAAAAGTGGATGATTTATAGATTTCTGCTTTGATGATGGCATTAAAAATATATGTGACAAACTTGGAACTGATACAAGTTCACGTTCACATGATTTAGGAATATTTTGAGGATTAGCCAGTTCTTCCCAGTCTCTATCAAATAACTGCTTGTCCTTTTCTCCTCGAACAATCAGTACTTTTTTTGTGAAGTTATTCAAACTCCGTTTGGGATCTATTTCAAGTACAGCCGGCAGCCACGCGAGACCTTTTCCAAATTCTTTTTCAACGGTATTTGGATACTCTCTAATACGCTCAAAAGACGACTTATCTTTGTTTAATTGAGCTTCTATATCTTCTGTTGAGTACCCCAGTTTGGATAGTGCCTCTCTTTTTTGGTCTACTACTACCTCATCTAAGGTTCTCCCTGGGACGTTAACCAAAACAACACCGTCAATTAGACCAAGTGTGACTTTAGAGTCTAGAATCAAAGAGCCTCCTAGAGAGTGCCCTATAAGAACAATCGGACCTTGTACCTGTTGCTTTAGAAATACCACTATTGAGTGAATTGCGTTTTGAATGTTAGAACGAGCTACCTGTCCATTTTCAATTTGTCGACTTAACAGAGGTAATAAACTCTCAAGACGGAGAGTCAACATCCCTTCTTGGGCTAAATGCTCACAAAGCTTTTTATAACCGAGGTCACTTTGCCCGTTCACCCCATCAACATTGTAGTCCCCGGAGCCTCCTACTAACAAAACCGAAGCTATCGGGCGTTTGCATATTTTAGGTGGGGTTAACACGCCCAATATTGAACAATTCGTACCTGTAAGTAAAATAGATACATGGGACTCAGTTTGATTTAGGTTGGAACCTGACTGGACTACTGGGGTAAAAACATCTTCTCTCCAAGAAGGGGGAGGAGAGCTTTCAGGTTTTGCTATTAGATTATTACTTGGGCTAGTATAGCCAATTGGCGAATCGTTTGAATCAAGTTCAATAATATCTCCACTTGACATAATTAACTTATGTCCATTTCGAGTAAGTGACATGGATGTCTCTTTTAGTGAATTTATGTCAAGGACAGAAATTTTTTCTTTTCTTTTGAAGGAAATGGCGGCTAAATATAATGAGAAAACTGAAGAACTAATGATGAAATCCGATGAAGTTTCCCCTTTATACGATCCTCCAGAAGGGAGCAGTAGTGAGTACTTACAATCATCTACAGAAATTTTTGTTACTCCATCAGAAGTGAAGAATTCACCCTTGGTTAATCGGAAGTTGTTATCCATCTGGATTTTTCCAAATACTCTACTTTCTCCATTAGAGGTAAAATACTGACTCCAAACCTCATACGAGTATAATTTATTGCTAAGCTCCTTCACTAAGGAAACCCACGATGAAGAGTGTTTTTTATCATTAATGTAAACTGTAAGGGATAAGTATTTTAACATCGCTTCTCCGTACTACTTATATGGGGTGGTTATTGATCTTTAATGTGCAATTTCCCAATCGATTGCTTGGTTATATAATACCCAGCCATTATCCACTTATCGTTAGAGCCTGAGTTTCTTTCAAGGGTTAATGTTTCTTTATATCCGCTTTTATCATTTTTGAAACTTGTGAAAAAGTTAACTGAAATTAACTCTTGGTAAGAGTTGTCGCTAGAAACTATGTTGTGACTTAAGTATTTTCTTTTTAGCTTTTCACCTAGTATTCCCCGAGATTTATGTATTGAGTAGCTGAACTTATCTTCACTGATTGTTGTGGTTATTCTATCTGATGAATTTATATATATGTCATAAAAGTCATTGTTACTTGTAACACCTTGATCTATTTTATTTAATATCTCTGATGCGGTTGAAATTTTTTCATTTTCTGTGAGTTCTTCAGCATGTGAAAAGAAAAAAATTTGCATTATTAAAAATATTGATAGTAGTGTAATTTTCATTTTTTATTCCATTTATTGGTGGTTTTTTAAGAAATTCCAATCATAGCTATTCTCTTTAATACTTTTTCCATAGCTTCTTTCTTGTTAGCATCTAGTTTAAGTTTAGATTTATCAATGAAATAATCCATATACGTGGTTGCTATGGAATTGATAGCTTTTTGAGCTTCTTCATACTCTAGTTCAACGTTTTCTCGGAATTTTTTGTCATTTAGGGCCAAGGCTATATCAGACGAGTAATTTAAGTCAAAAAAGAGCGAGTTAATATGGCATGATGAACATGAACCGCCGCCGCCGCCGCCATGTCCTAAAACTCCAACGCTAACAGCAACAGCCACATTTGCTATAGCTACAATGTCCACCATAACCAATGCAGCTGGATCTGCTGCTATATACAATTCATCTGCAAAACTACCTCGGATAAAATCTTCGCTCAGATTCTGAGACAAGAGCGCGCCAAGTTCAAGATCAATAGCCTCGTCAATAAGTCTCTTAACTATATGTGAATTCCTTTTAAGAAGATTTCCTATTTCAGTTTTATAATCTCTAGTCTGTAGTTTGTTCAACAAACCATTTTTGATAAGTTTTTCTATTAATAAATCATATCGAGAACCCTTAACTAATTCTCTGGTGTTTTCTGAATAATAAATCCCCAATAATGTTATTTGATTTTCTGAGAATATTTTGTTGATATCTATGTTGTATTTTTTAAAGAATCCTTGCGGGTTGTTTATAAATGAAATTCTTTTTTCTTTGTTGTTCTCTAAAGTAATCCAAATATCATTTAATTCTTCAATATTTTTTGTGTCTATGTCTAAAATGTCTAGATTTTCAAATGAATAGGGGTTTCCATTGGTTTTCCTTTTTGTATATTCTTCCCTAGAGTAGTTTCCTCCTAGTATACTGCTGGGTTTACCGTAGACTAGTTCAAGACCTAACTCTGATGAAGCTTCAACATCACTGCAACTTATCACGGCAACAGGTATTACTAATGATTTAATTACTTTTTTCATTGAGTATTCCGGATGATTTCGTTTTTTGATTTATAACAAATGAATTTATTATCATGTTTTTGAAGTTTGCATTTTTAATTTTTTCTAGAAACCTCCCTTTGCTTTTTTCTTCTCTACTGAATAAAAGGCAAACTTCGCATAGGTGATTACTGTTACTTAATTTTTTAATGAATTCTTTGTTGTCGCCATATACCATTTTCGATAATTCATAAGGTCCTATCGAACTTATGGCCATTTTTAGTAAGTCGGTGCTTTGACTTCTATATATATCTTTAATTTTTTCGGTGTCTAAGTTTCCTATAATCATCTCTGGCTGGTATTCAAAAGTTAATCCACAACATGAGGAAACAAGCCTATGAGGGGTCACAACAATATTTTTGTACAGCTGATCGCATTTTTGCTTTATGTTGTCTTTGTTTTCCAGGCTGCCTCTATCTAACGGACTATCAGTGAAAGCCATCCAAGAATTTGATTTGGCTTCAAAGTTTGGATTAAATTCAATATCTATGTATTTAGGGTTACGCCTAAATGCTTTGGTGAAGTTTGAACCTTTAACGTCTTTTTCTATCGTAACAACGACAAAAATATTTTCTTCCACTAGAGCCATAGAAGCATTCAAAACAGTATCAATGCTTATCCATTCTGAATGTTCTACTCCAGTGCTAATGTTGATTTCACTTATGCCTGCATGTTTCAGCTTTGATGCGACCTGTTTTGCCTTCGCTTCATTTTTCCCCCAATAAGCATTTGTAACGCATCGTGTAGATAAACCTAAGTCCGACGCAAGAGCTATACACTCAAAGAGATCATCCTTTAACAGAAAACATTCGCCGCCGCTAAAAACAACAAGTTGTAACGAGGGAAAAGAAGCTTTTGTTGAGCGGATCGTTTCCAGTATGACTTCCTTTGGAATCCTATCTTTCAACTCCGGAGATGAGCAGAAACAGCATTCCTTGCATCGAGCTGTGCATTTATACGTAGGCAGTAGAGTCAAAATGTTAGGTTTAGTGATGTCATCCAATAACGAATTAAGTTCCATTTTCATCAACCAAAATAATCATGTGGTTAAAATCTAAATGATTCAAAGATCAAAAGCAAATGAAAATCATTATCATTAGGTGTTGTTGGTGGAAAGGATATCCGCTCAACAGCTTGCTGTTGTGTTTTTAGCGATATGGTTAATTAATTTCATTAAATTAGTTGGTAGAAGCTATTTGTTATCGGTAAGAATTGCGGCGGACTTTCATTCCAATTGGTAAGGCCTGATAATCCTAAACACTTCCTAGGCTCTCAAAATACGATTTGCCGGTAACTTGAAATTGTCCAAAGACGTGTTTGCGCGAATATCACTCACACGTGTATGCCCCGTCTTGAGTTTTGTCGATTGGGTAGGTAATGACGTTGATTTACGCACCAAAAAACCACCTTGACGGCCATTCATCTACTGATATTCTGATTGCGCTTATTCCAGAGGAAAGTTATTAAAAAGCAAGGAGATAGATGCCTCATTTTTCTTTGTTAAACCTCATCTAGGGCTTTCTTTGCCACCCAATAAGAAAGGTTAGTCAAAAGATTTGTCTGCACCTTAGTGAGCTCTACCACTCCCCTAATGTTTTCAAAGAATGTGCCGTAGTGAGGGAAATCTTCTAGCCCTTTCTGATTGCCAATCAAGCGCTTCTTCTTCGATATCAACTTAGCAAGGTCTTTGTCTTTTAGTTTTCGCTCCCAAGCAGAGCTTCGGCAGTTATATACCCAGGTGATTTCGACCTCATGGCCGGCTTTTAATCCATAGTGCTCATTGTTCGTGGTTACTAGCTTGGTTTTTGCAAACAAGGCAGTTTTGGCAATATATTCTTCACTACTGGATTCCTTTTTCACCAGTTGACTGAACTGCTCTATAAGCTTTATCAGCTCTTCCTCACCATTGTTAAATACCACATTAGTGGAAAAGTCTTCTTTTTTAAATAGGTTATCGATTGGCACGAACAAGGCTCGCACCGATTTGTTAAACCCACTATCCAAAGGTTTTTCCATATTTGGAGAGAACGGCTTTTTGGTATTCACAAAAACCACAATCTTGGTCATTTTGCGCGCCAGCAATGGTATGATACCAAGGTTCTCTAGATGGCCACCATCGGAGTGCGGATATTCCTCAGATACTGAATTATCCTCTTCTTCTGGATTCAATGGCATGTGATTAAACTCAGGGAAACCAAGTGCTCCTAATCCTAAATTGCTTGTTATTTCTTGAGGTGCTGCACCAGTACTGGCAATGATGTCAGTTAGAGAAAAGGCTTTTTCATTTGTAATATCGAAGCTAAGTACGGGAGCCTGCTTCACCAGGAGCTGTTCGCGTCCATCCAAGTCTCGCTTGCTGTAGGGACCCATACAGTCGTAACCGCAGCTCGTAATATAGCCACCTCCAAAATAGTCATTGCTACTCCAGAAGTCTTTATCTACATGACCAACCCTCACTCCTGAATAATAGGGAGTGTATTCCACGTGGTATTTTTTGTCTGAAGCTAAGCCATCTTCGTTAAGAAGAGTAGCCCCAAGGATTAGATAGGGCGCCCCTTTGCGTACATGATAAAAATCCAACTTAGTACTAGAAGGAAAGCCTTGGCGAGTTAAGACTTCGCTCTCTTGATCGAAAGTAAAATAACGACTCGGGTCATGTAGCCCATAGGGTTTTAAAAACACCTCACCAAGCGAGTAAGCAAAGCTCTCATCTCCTTTTAACTTTAGTCCACCAGCGATAAGGTTGCTAACGAGCGGAGAGTCTGAAATGGCACTTTGCAATGATTTAGGATGTACAAACTTGCTGTTGGAAAAGGTGATATTTTCAGGATCTCTAATCTCACCAAAGTACAGCTCAGTTTCTTTGGTATAGGTAAATGGCGTCGCTGCCCACCCCCCCCCAGATACTGCCGAGATATATTTGACCCTCGGCAATAAACCTAATTCATCTAATGCCTTAAGTTGTCCCAAGGTACATGCCGCTGAGCGAGTACCTCCACCGGAAAAAGCGACACCCAAATCTCTACGGGCATAGTGTTGCTGAAAGCTTTCCAATTCAGCCTCTGGAAAATGATTCTCATCGATCCACTCACGAGACCAATAGTCTACATAGAACTTACTCATCGTTATGCACTCCCCTGTGTTTCGACCTAACCATGGACATGAATAAAGTTAGTTGAGTCCAGTGACATAGGCAATTAAGTGGGTCAAAAAACAGGGTGCATTAGGATACGGAGTCCGGTTTCCTAACCTGTAGTTGATAAGGAAATTTAACCAGGAACGTTTTGGGTGGCCATACGGCTTCAGTACTAGAAGTAATCCGAAGAGTCAGAATGTTCCAAAGGTCATAACACAGAAGTGTGTCTTCCGTGCAGTTCGAAAAGCAATATAGTGAGAAACAGTTAAGTGTCTAGAAAGCTAAGGCCTTACCTCTTTACGAATTAGTGCTGCAAAGCGTAAGGTTTGCTTGTTAGGCATTAGCTGAGGTAACTAGATACAATCTTTTGTCGACATTGAGCACTTGGTTTTTACCAAGCTCGATAAACGGTTTGCGCCAATGGCGATGGCCGAAAACAACGATTCCTATGTCTTTTGACAATAAGTGGTTTGTGATTTTGGGGTCGCCTTCCTGACAATTTGCAGTATCTTCAGGGCCTTGATGTAGAAGTATGAGATCGTTCTTAACACTTGTAACCTTTGCTAAAGCATTCATAAATTCCGGCTGTGATTTTCTTTGATTTCTGTTACTGCTTCCGATAATGCCTGAAACACCGCCGATGCGAATTCCCAAACAATTTTTACTATTACCGTCCAGTACTATCGCATTCGATGCAAGGTGCGACTCCGCTACGATATCGTGGTTTCCAAGCACCCCAACCACAATTGGAAACTCTTTAGCAAATGCATTCCAAACACCTGCAACGTCGCCAGTGCCGCCAACTTTGTGGAGTTGCGGATGATCATAAAAATCGCCCGCTAACGCGACAAAGCTAATGGAAGGTATTTCACCCATATCTGATAACAAACTTAACTCTTCCGCTACTAGCTCTCCAACAAGTCGATTTGTTTTTTGATTTTGTTCACGGCCTTGGAGGTCAGAAGTTAAAACAAAAGACGAAATTCCTTGTGGTAACTCATCAACTATCGCTTTATAGAAGGGAAGTACAACATTACGAACTTCTCCTCCTCGCCCTGACGACCTATATTTTATTTCATAAAATGGGGCTTCCGATATGGCTAAAAACTTCATGCTCTCTCTCATTGATGTCTAACAGGCTGTTGAGAAAATAGGAATACCGACTCCCTATTTGATTTAAGTATATTTTGTGAGTTATCTATAGTCGAATTTAGCTCGAATTACTCGTAATGGTAAGGTCTGAGAATCCCAGATACTTTTAGACTCTCAAAATACGGGTCACCCGTAACTCAGTTTTGCCCCAAAACGTGTTTAGATTAAGGTTAGTTACATTTTTGCCATAAAAAGTGTCGGGTGTTCTCAGGCCTTACCAAATTCAGGGAGTTACTTGGTTACATTTAGGAGATATACAGCGCTTTACCCCACAGAGCAAACATGTAGGGTTGAAATAAAAAGAAGCTAGAAGTTTAAAACAACACGAATGAGTATGGCCACAGGCAGCTTTGAGAGCATCCGTCGAGGATGTTAATTGATATAAACTCACACATTATCGAGCTGTAATATAATAAGTTATTAGTAGTATCAATCATACGGCAATAAATAATTGGAGACTACTTAATGAAAGCTAGAGCAAAAAAAATAATTGGCTACGGAATTGGTATTATTGGCTTAGTTTCGTCTCTAATTGGTATCTGGTCCTATGCTTATAAGCCAACACCAGATAACGAATTGAAAGTTGTTCCCGATAGCTTTGCGAGTATCGACATCAGTAACCAGTCAGATATAGTCAACTTAAAAAATCCACTAAGAGCTAATGTTTTCACTGTAACAGGAATCAAATTGACACTTCCGCCAGGACAAATGGTAATAGCAAACAAAATATCACTTGTTAACGGAGCTGAGATTTCCGGCGATTCAATTTTTTTAATTGCTACGCAAATCGAAGGGGGGCGCATAACAAGTAATAGAGTACGAGAAGGGATGCATGGTGGAGACTTGGTTGTTGCAGTAGCTATGATTAATGGTACTGCGATTGAAGCGAACGGTGCTTCAGGGCGCAATGGTATTGACGGTGAAGACGGTACAAATGGAGCTTACGGGGCTAATGGTCGTAACGGTAAATGTACAGGCTTTGGTGGATGGAGGGCTGCCCATGCTGGTCAAGCGGGTGGAAATGGAAGAAATGGTGAAGATGGCAAGAATGGTGAAAGAGGCGGGGATGCCGGTAATATTTTAATTCTCACTTCATATGAACCGACAATTCGGCCTATTTCTCTGGGAGGTAAAGGCGGAAATGGAGGCCGCCCCGGTGCGGCAGGACGAGGAGGGCCCGGTGGGAGTGGCGGTTCTGGATGTACAGACTTAGGGGGCTCCCAAGATGGCAAGGCAGATGGCGCAGATGGTATTGATGGTGCATCTGGCAAGGCTGGTTTAGATGGCGCATCTGGACAAACTAAGACACCCAATATAAAAATGGTCAACTTTTCTGATGTCCAAAAAGCAGTCGAAGATGTCGACGCTGAAATAAATACAACCCTGACTTTGATTAGGTCTGTCCGCCCAAAAAGTCACTAACTAGGCAAAAAGGACTCTACTTGAAATCAGATGAAGCGAGCGCAGTTTATATTGTGATCGCTTTTTTTTGGTAACTCGTTTCTGCCCCTTTGAGTGTTGGAGCAAATACTCGCAACATTCCCACAAATTCTTCATTGACTTAGATTATCTAATACTTCGAGTGTAAAACACTACACTTATCCCTTGGTAACGATTCACTGCTTGAAAAACTAACGAGTGAGCATATCATAGTTAAAAATCAGTTAGTTGGGTCAATATATATATGCAAGAAGATGATATAACCAGAATCAAGACATCTATGCTTGTCTTTGCACTTGAAAAAGCGTTAGGTAATTTTGTTCTCGACAAGGAGCACTTAGGTGATCAGCTCTCGGCTGGAACTGTTGATAGTATTATTGAGCGTTCAGAGAAAAAAGGTTCGTTAGTTGAAAAAGACCAGGTAGCTTTGATCTTACAGGCAAGTTACCTGGGTGAAGTGTTTGACTTTGCTTTGAGTGTCGCCAAGGGAACCATATGTGAGGAGTATCTAGTATCGCTCAAGACCTTAGCAAACCAACTAAATATTTTTGATATTCGGAATGCAGTTTGTCACCCTAATAATCCTTTCCCTGACTGCTATTGGTATCGTGCAGCGACGATAGTTAGCGATCCCCTTATCGAGAAGCTAGGTCTGCAAAATGTGACCGAAGCATTAGCGTCTGCGGTGGCGGGGCAATTAAATGAACCACCTCAAAACTGGTTCTCAGATGTAAAGTGGGCAATTCCGAATAACCTCCCTAAAACGTTCCCTCATGAAATAACGGGATTACTAGGTAGAGACAAAGAGTTTAAGGAGCTTAACAGGCTTTTGCTGCTACCGCGTGAAAACCTCATTACAATCGTCGCCCCAGGAGGTATAGGCAAAACCGCTCTCGCACTTCAATTATTAAAAGATCTTAGTTTAACTCCTTCATTCTCCAAGCATGTTGATCTCATTATATTTTGTTCGTTAAAGAATGAGGAGTTAACGGCGGATGGACTCAGAAGAATTGATGCTGTAAGAGATATAGATTCAATAAAAAATCATATACTCAGTGAGTTAGCTGAGTTATATCCTGAACGCTCACTCTCTTCGTTTGAAGACGTATGTACTGAGCTTCAGGATGAAAAAATTCTTCTTTGTATTGATAACTTAGAAACGTTACTTATCGAGTCCCAAAGCGAATTTCAACAGTTTAACCAAGAGTTACCTGTTAGATGGAAAGTACTCGTAACTAGTCGTGTTTCATTGGGAGCTGGTACATCAGTTCCATTGGAAGCTCTCAAAGAAAAACACTCCGTCGCTCTAGCACGAAACTATTTTAGAAAGCGCGGAGTTATGAACATTCAACAAAAAACTTTACAACACATAGCTAAAGCAGCAAACCATAATCCGTTAGCTATTCGATTAACAGTAGATCTATATTTGAAAGGCAATGATATACCCGAGTCTATTCAAAAATCTCAAAAAGATATTGCATCTTTCTCATATAAGAACCTAATCGATGCACTAGATGAAACTGCTGTATCTATCTTGGAAGCGATTTTTGCCCAGCAAGTTTCTAATAGGCATGAATTATCGGAGCTTCTTGAACTAAGTTATGAATCAGTCGTTGAAGCTGTTAATGAACTAACTAAAACAACTCTGATCACTCGGGAACCAACTTCAGAAGATTTTGATAGCTACAAATTAGCTGATTCTATTCGAGAGTTATTGATTTCTAACCCCCGTAACATAGACATACGGAAAAAAGTATCTGAGGAAATTAGAAAACGTAAGATTGTAATTCGAGAGCTAAGTAACAGACAGAGACAGCTAGAAATTGATGAGTTTTCAGATGATTATATCGCTCCTAAAACTGCTGATATTCTTACGATATTGGTGAATGATACCAATAAAGAGCTTAAGAATGGTGTTAACAGTACTAATCTAAGAATGTTAAAAGACAGGTACACCGACCTCTCTAACCAATTCAGTACAAACGAGGCATTTTGCTTTAACTATTCTCGAATCCTTCACCAACTCGGAGATGTGGATAGGGCTAAATCATGCATACATTCAAAATCTGCAAGATGTCGTATGCAATTAGCTTGGGTTTATTTTAGTGACAGCGACTACGAGACTGCGGCAAAACTATACCGTGAGTTGTTTACTGAAGGCTACGGAGACAATAATCAGTCTAATCCTAAATTTGCCTACCGTATAAATCGCAATTGTTTAGCATCCTTACTCTACAGCCAACAATCAGATGAAGTAATTGAAATCACAAAAGATTGGGAATCTCATAAACATTATAGAGACCTTTTTGGATCCATGAGAGCTTCTGCATTTAAGCGTTCAGTTGAGCACAAAGTTAATCAAGATGCGGAAAGTACTGAAACGGCACTTCATGAAGCAATACAGACACTTAAGAAATTGTTTAACCTTGAGCACTACTCATATACGAGTAGTGTAGAAGCGTATAGAATTTTCAAAGAAATTAGATATATAGTTGCAAGACCAAATTCGTACAGCAAAGGCTTCATTAGGGGCTCGTTGCAGTTTATTGCCGACCATTTCTTTGACGTATGTGAACGAGCAAAAGTGCCAGAGAAAGAACAAGTGAAAGTGATTCAAGACTTAGACTTAGTCACTATTGATAGTAATCCTATCCATTCAATGTCGTGGTTTAAACGGAAAGAAGGAACTCAAGATAGTTCAACTATACAATCATATGAAAAACAAGGATATACGATTGTTAAAGTGACCAATATTCCCGACAA
Source organism: Agarivorans sp. 1_MG-2023 (assembly GCF_030548385.1). NCBI lineage: Bacteria > Pseudomonadati > Pseudomonadota > Gammaproteobacteria > Alteromonadales > Alteromonadaceae > Agarivorans > Agarivorans sp. 1_MG-2023. Next base: position 240,989 of record NZ_JAUOSJ010000003.1, read on the forward strand.
TGTAGAAGGCGTCTCTCCCTATATTTTTGCTAAGGATAATAGCGGGATAACATACTACCTTAATGCTAAATGTCTAGTCGGAGGCTCTTGGTTGGAATGGGCTAGCTACGAACTAGGTGACAAACTTGCGATTAAGTATGGTAGGAGTAAGAACAATGGAAAAACCTACCCAGCAACTGAGATTATAGAAATATAACTTCAGGTAAACTTAATACCAATTTTTGCCTTGATGACATGGATCGAAGCATTTTATATTTATCAATTAATCTTCCTAATTCAACAGAAACGTTCTAGAGCATTAGATCTAACGCGTTTCTGTCCAATAGCGTGTTAGCGACCGTGGCCTAACTCATTCCTGCCCTCCATTGATAAAGTTGTGGGAGCCTACTAATCTAGCTTATTGATCTTATAAAGGCTTAGGCGATGAATCTTAGGCCGAGCATGTATGATCTAGTGAGTAAAAACAGTTAAAGGCTTAGTTGAACCATGAAAAAAGCACCAACACTTGCAAATATTGCCTTGAGTCATTTTGAGATTTACGTAAACAATCTCTCACTGATGCAAGATTTTTTTACTCAATGCCTTGGCTTGGTGGTTACTGACAAAGGTGAAGGGCAAGACGGCATGGTGTTTTTAAGTAATAGCCCTCAAGAGCACCATCAACTGGTTTTAAACCCTCGAAAGTCACAGTCCCAAATCAATAGTCCCATGGATCATATTGCTTTTCGGGTTGCTTCGATGACCCATTTAAGGCTGTTTCATGAGGTGCTGAAAGACTATTCGGCAAGGTTTCAAACGGTTTCTCACGGTACTACGTGGTCGATTTATTTTCAGGACCCTGAAAACAACAGGTTTGAGTTATTCACTGATACGCCATGGCACGTAAATCAACCCTGTAGATTTGACGTTGATTTTGCTTTATCAGACGAAGAACTTTTTCTCTATACCAAGAAAAAAATAGAGCGTTTACCTGGCTTTACCGAAGCGAGTAGCTGGAAGGCCTTACATAGTAAACATCTGAGTAAGTGAGCATATGCAAAGCAGATACATTATTTGCTGGGTTTACTCATTGGCTGTTGTAGCTAAGGGTTAACCCATACATTCTCATACCGCTAGAGCGAGTTCGAAGCAGCTTCGCACAAGTGAATGTTTACACTTGCTTTGTTTATATTTTGTTTTTTGGCCTTAGGTTTATCTTCTGTTTAATGGTCTATTTCTATTTTCATATCTAAATTCCTACACCTCTAAATTCAGTTGCTTAGACACAAAAAAAGGCGCCCTTTCGGTTGCCTTGTTCGTTGCTAAAAACAAACTTACTGTGGAACTGTAACTAGGTGCTCACCCATGAAATCTGGCGCTTCCATTGAACGTGCAACGTAAGCGTTACCGTCCATTTCGAAAGTTGCGTATGAACATGCGTTGGCTACTTGAATTGTACCAAACGTTGCGGCTGCCATGGTTAGTGCTAATAGTGTCTTTTTCATAATAATACCCTTAGATAGTCAATAACCAACGCGTGTATTTCTGTTGGTTCGCTTTAGATGGTTCCATTATGAATTTAAATTTATTACCAACAAGCTCACATAATGCACCCTTTTGTTGTTTATGAAATAAGTCACTTTTAGCGGCTGATTGAATGTCGCGATTGAATATAGAAATTGAATGTAGCGGTTAGCGATAGAATTGAGGTAGTGATTGAACCCTGGGAACAGAGAACAAACAGAACACCAAGCTAAGAATGCCAGTGGAGTCATGGGATGTGCTTTGTTTTCGAAAACAAAAAAGCGACCCTAAGGTCGCTTTCGAATCAAACTAAGTTAGCTAGAAAAGCTTACTCAGATAAAGATACTGTTATCTCAGTGTATTGAGCAGGCTCAGAGTAGATGTCAGTCTGAGAATACTTAACTTTGCTGAAGTCAATCGAGTCAACGTCAACTTTACGGATTGTTGGGTTATCGATTGTGCGGTAGTAGTAGTCGTTGTTCTCTAGGTCAACAACGTTGCCGTAACCAACCATTTGTGGGTCAGGGCTAACGAATTCCCAGTACATAGAGCCAGTTACGATTTCCATGTCATTCAGGATAGAGAATGCACGAGCTAGACCGTCTTCGCGTGAATCGCCAGCTTTAGGGTTACGCCTGAACTCACTGTTAAGTACAGCGATACGAGAGAAGCGACCAGTAGGGCTTGAATCAAGCTTGTCGAAAGTTTCAAGGTCTACAGCAAGGCGAGTGCCTGCATCTTTGATAGCTTTGTTAGCAGCTTCTAGTTGAACAGGGTAGCTTGGGTCATTTGTCATAACACCTAGCTCGTTCTCGTAGAAAGTTGGTTTGCCATCGCCAGTTGTGTATTCAACCACTACAGCACGGTCAGTATCACGAAGTGCAAAGTGCATCGGGATATCCATGTCGTGCGCTACAGCGATTGTAGTGTGTGAAACTAGAGTACCTTCAAGAAGTTTAACAGCTTCATCAACTGTCTTAGCGTTAGCAAGTACGTGGCTTACCACTTCAAGGTAGTTCACATCGCCTTCGCCTTCTGGAAGAAGCGTAGATTCACCAAGAGCAAGTGCTTCAACGTTCAAGCCGTGTTCGTTAAGACCAGAAGAAATCCACTCTGTATCACCGTGTTGCATACCAACGAAACCGTAGTCACCAGACTTGCCGTTGATTACGTGGTTTTGTGGGAACACTGTGAAGCGTTCTTGCATGAAGTCAGGAGCTTCCATTGAACGAGAAACGAATGCTTTACCGTCTACTTCGAATGTTGCGTAAGAACACGCGTTGGCTACTTGAATTGTACCAAACGTTGCGGCTGCCATGGTTAGAGCTAATAGTGTCTTTTTCATAATGATACCCTTAGATAGTCAACAACCAACGCGTTTTACTACCGTTGGTTCGTTTTAGATGGTGCTATTATGTATGCATTTTTTTAATGACTAAACTTGCATAGTGCACCTTTTGGTTGTCTATGGCATGATGTGATGAGTATTCGGTGATGCTGTTTATAAGGTAGCCATAATGAATTTTTCGCTCGCACAATTAGAGGCTTTTGCTGCTACCTATGAATGCGGCAGCTTTAAAGTGGCTGCTGAACGAATAAACAAGCGACGCCAAGTGATCACTAAACTGGTTTGTGCCATGGAAGAAAGCTGTGATGTCGAGCTGTTCGAACGTAAAACACGCCACTTACAACCCACCGATGCCGCCCATAAGCTATTCCCTTTTGTAAATAGAGCACTAGTGGATAGTGGCAAGATACGCAGTACCATTCGGCGCTTTGAGTTAAAACCTGCTAAGAAACTGAGTTTGGGTATTGATAGCATGCTAATTTGCCCAGAATTGATTGACTGTTTCCAAGGCTTATTAGATGAGTTCCCTGAACTGGAACTTGATATTCATACTGGCAGTACGACTGAAGTATTTGATTGGTTAGCTGAAAAGAAAGTGGAGTTAGCATTACGCTTTTATCCTTTCTTTGATGAAGCCGAAGTCATTAAAGTGATGGCGTTTAACTTTGAGATGGTCAATGTTGCTTCTGCGAAATTGATTAATGACGGTGCGGTGCTATCAGAAGATGAACTGGCGCATATGACACAAATCGTCCCTAAATTTGTTTACCACTATCATCACCAAAAGCAGCATGTTTTCAGTGATAAAACCATCCAATCTAATAATTTGCAGCAGACTATCTCTATGATTGAAGCTGGCATGGGCTGGACAGTTGTGCCCAAGTTTATGGTGCAAAAGCAGCTAGAGGATGGCAGCTTTTCTAGCTTGATGATTGAAGGCTCTTCACCGATATTTTGGGCTGCAGAGTTGATTTATCTTAGTGAGGACGACTTGAGTTTTGCTGGCGATTCATTCATCCAGCAAGTGCAAGAAATTCAAATGTAGCACCGCTTAGAACGGTTCAATCTGTTGAATTTGCTGTATAAAAATATCGCCCGCTAAGCTTAGATTGTCGTCGTTTGAATAAATAATTTCGGCAGTCCACACCACAGGAACAGAGCCTTCGATGGAGAATTCAACTAAAGATTGATTCGCTAATTGTGTATGAATATTAAATTCAGGCACTACCGCCCAGCCCATTCCTGCCTCAACCATGGCTAAGGTGTTTTGCAAATTGTTAGAGGTGATCACTTTATCACTGATCACGTGCCCGTCTGCCAGACCATATTCATAAACAAACTTAGGCACAATCTGTATTAGTCTTGATAAGTCGGACTTATTCATCACCGAACCAGAAGACAGCACATTTGGGCTAGCAACGGATAGGGTTTTGAAATTGAACGCGCTCACTACCGTTAACTCATCTTCACTATTAAATGGCGATGCACGTAGCCCCATGTCAGCGGTTCCGTCTTTTACCCATTGAGCAACTTGGTCGGTATTGCCAGTTAATAAGGCTAAATCTAGCGTGGGGATCTCGTCCAACACTGCTTTATAGCTTTTAGTCACCACGTCACTAATCAGTAAACTGTCGATGGCTAGCGTTAAGCTCGAGGGTAAATCTTCATCAAAACTACTCAACATGGTGGAGATTTGGTCGGAATCGAGCAACACCCTTTTAGATAACTTATAAAGCTTTTTGGCCTCGTCGGTAACCTCTAAGCGCCGAACGTGTCTCTCGAACAACAATACATCACAGCTTTCTTCTAGGGTGGCAACAAGCTTGGCAATGGCTTGGCTGCGCTTACCCGCTTTAATTGCAGCGGATTTAAAGCTGCCTGTTTCGTAGGTAAGTACAAAGGCCTGTAATTGCGCTAAGGAGAAGTCCATCGAAGAGTCCCTCGGTTTTTCTTCAAAGTATAAACCACTTTTAGTTGTTTAATGGCGTTTTATAGATTGTTTTTTAGAGTTCATTATGTACTTAACAAAGCAACACTGAATTCTAAAATCCAAATTATTTAGTCCAGGAGTCATCCATGAAAAAATCAATTATCGCTTTAGCACTTGCTGCAACGTCAGTTGTCGGTTTATCAACTACTGCAGAAGCATGTTCATACTCAACCATCACTGACTCTACTGGCAGCCTTTTCGTTAGTCGTACTAACGAACTGCCAATGGAAACAGAAGAAAACTTAATCATTGTTCCACGAGGCCATGAATTCCGTGATTCAACATCACAGTACGGTTTCGTTGGTATGCGTCACGGTGACACTGAAATGATTTCATCTGGCCTAAACGAACACGGTGTAAGCATTGAAGCACTAGGTTACTGGGGTGCTGAATACACTGAAGATGAGAAAGCTGCAAAATCAACGTCTCTATCTATCATGTCAACGCTGCTTGGCAACGCGAAAACCACTGAAGAAGCGATTGATCTCGCTAAAAATACCCCAATCGTATACGAAGGCATGAAGCAGTTTGACGGCGTAACCGTTGCATTCCACTACGCTATTACTGATGGTAAGCATTCTGTTGTCATCGAGCACGTTGCGGGTGAAGCTGTTGTTTACGAAAACACTTTAGGTGTAATGACTAACGACCCAAGCTACCCAGAGCAAGAAGCAATGGCGAAAGAAGCTATCGCAAAAGTGAATGGCCGTGTTGATGACGATATGGCTGTATTCCCAGGGTTTAGCACCAGCTCAGAAGATCGTTTCTCACGTATCGCGGCACTTAATGCCGCATATAAAGCCAACAAACCTGCCAATGATGCTCGTGACTTAGGTCTTAACCGCGCATTCTCACTACTAAACAATATGGAGCTAGTTTCTGGTTCTATGTACTGGGAATTCATCTCACCTAAGCCACAATTAATTGCTTACGGTAACGTGGTTGATATCGAAGATAAAGCGTACTACTTCCGCACCTACGATAACCCTACGATTCGTAAAATCGATTTAGACAGTATTAACTTCTATACCGTGTCTTATTCAGCCAAACCAATTTATGGCATTGAAGCAAGCTATGTGGAGGTGGCTGTTAACTAAACGCTGCTAATCTTGCATCATCTTTGATAAGCCAGCGTCTGCTGGCTTTTTTCATCATGTACACTTTGTCATATCCAACATATTGCTTTGTTTTTCTGTGTAGGTTTAACCATGGCTTCTGTTCCACATGTCGCCTCAAACTCGGGGCAAGGCTTAAGCCAACATTATCAGCGTTTTACCAAAAGGCTTGAGCGGTGGAGAAAGACATTATTAAGTATTTCTATAAACTGTTTAATGTAATCGCCTGATTATCAATTTCTCATACTGCTGCTAATCTTTAGCGCATTGAAGCAATATTGCTCCCAGCCTTATTTTAGGAATGTATCCATGCAAAAAACGATATTGATTACTGGCTCTACCGACGGCATTGGTTTTGAAACTGCAAAAATGTTATTGGCTCAGGGGCATCAAGTTTTATTACATGGGCGCAATGCCACTAAATTGCAGCAAGTGGAGCAAAATTTGGCCGCTTCGGTAGAGGGTGCCAAGGTACAAGGTTACGTTGCCGATTTGTCTAACTTACCGGCTGTTAAGCAACTGGCTGAAGCGATTAGTCATGATCACCCCAAGTTGGATGTGTTAATTAATAATGCGGGTGTATTTAATGTTCCCAATGCCATTACCAAAGAGGGTTTAGATCTGCGTTTTGTGGTGAATACTTTTGCGCCATATTTGCTCACAACATTGTTGTTGCCCTTAATGAATGCGAGTGGGCGAGTGGTTAACTTATCGTCGGCGGCACAAGCCACGGTAAACCTTAATGCTTTAGCGGGTGAGGGTAAGTTGTCTGATGGTGAAGCTTATGCGCAAAGTAAGCTGGCGCTCACTATGTGGTCTCGCTTGATGGGACTGGCGCAAAAATCGCGGGGCCCAATGGTGGTATCGGTTAACCCTAAATCACTATTAGGCAGCAAAATGGTGAAAGATGCTTACGGTATCGCGGGTGGCAGTTTAAGCATTGGTGCAGATATTCTTTGCCGCGCCGCTTTAAGCGAAGAGTTTAACCATGCTCATGGCCAGTATTTTGATAATGACCTAGGCCAGTTCGCCTCACCTCATGCAGATGCCTTAAACGAGCAAAAATCTGAGGCCGTATTGGCGGCCATTGAAGCGCAAATTGCCAAGCTGGTGTAAGGCTTAACAACTTATATCTTCGCTAGTTGTTCGATTCTTACGCTTTAAGCTAAGCTTTTAGTTTCTGTGGCTTTAATTTGAAAGGAGTTTTTATGTTAGGTGAAGATCATTCCTTAGTGAACGAGTTCCCTGAGTTTTTAGATACCATTACTGCTTTGGTAAAAAGTGACGCTGGTTTTGCTAAAGATACTAAGCATTACAATACTTTAGATAAAGAAATTAGAGTGCTTGAGCTGCAAGGTGGGCCGATTGATGATGAAGCGATGCATAAGCTAAAACATGACCGGTCAGTATTAAAAGATGCGCTCTACCAACGCTTGAAAAGTGCCTGAGTAGCTAACATTGGGTCGATGGTATCTTTAATAACTTGATAGATGGTTATGCCTAAAATACTGTCGGTCCTTGGCCTATTTGCTGTGATAAACATTCCCACCTAGGTTTATTCTTTCAACCCTCTTTTTTGTTGATACATGCTTTTGTCAGCGTCTGATAGCAGTTGTTTTACATTGGTTTCTTGGCCTTGATACAAGGTAAAGCCAACGCTTAAAGACGGTGAAATACGCTGTTCGTACCAAAGCAAGTCACTGGCTTCTACTGCTTGTTGAATTTTGCTGATGATCTTCTTCGCGCTGGAGTCATTGGTTATGCCACGTAGTACAACTACAAACTCATCTCCGCCAAATCGTGCAACGGTATCCGAGCCGCGAACGTTTGCAATAAGTTGTGCAGATACATGCTTTAACAGTTCGTCACCCGCTTCGTGGCCAATACTGTCGTTTACTCGCTTAAACCCATTTAGATCTATGTTGAGTAGGGCAAAGTTGTTGCGCACCATGCTTTTTGTAGTGAGCTCGTCCAGTAAGTTGAGCACGTAACGCCGATTCGGCAGTTGGGTGAGTTCGTCTACCAAAGAGGCTTTATGAACTTGTTTATAATGCAAAAAGTGCAACACCAGCATTAAGTAAACCAGCAGTGTGGCAATGCCGCCAATAGCGTTGGATAAATCTTTGGTTTCTTGAATGTGTTTAAGCTCATCAATATTGAATTTGGCGGCCATTAACCAACTGCCCGAGGGTAAGCGAATGATGTGCTCTACATCTGCTTGTGAGAAGGTTGACTCTTCACCATAAAAAACCTCGCCTGCTGCGCCGTCGATGGTGTGTTTTCTCAGTGAAATACTGGCGCCGTCAAAGGTGTCTAAGCCGGTATCACTGATCATTTTTTGGTAATCCATCACTACACTCACGCCTCCCCAGTATTGTTTGTTTACTGGGTAATCCGAAAAAATAGGATAGCGCGCAATTAAGCCAATTCCTCCCTGTACTAAGGGCAGGGGACCTGCGATATAAACCTGCTTCATTTGTTTGGCTTTTAATACGCTTTTTAGTTGTTCTGGCTTGGTTCTAAAATCAAGCCCAATGGCGCCTTCGTTGCCTTCAAGTGGGTAAACCATAGAGATAATATTGTTAGGAGCAATGCCTACATTTCTTACAAAGTTGGCTTTGCTGAGTAACTTTTGGGCAATGGTTTTCCAGTGATTGGTGGCTAGGTTAGGGTCTATGGTAACTACAGTGGCAAGGCTGTCGGCTAAATAGGTATCTTGAAAGATGTTGGCTTCAAACTTTGAACGAACAAGCGCTAAGTTTTTGCTGAGCACCGCCTCTACTTTTTCAGCTTCATGAGCCACAAAATATTGAGTGGCGAATTGGGTGCCCGCAATGGCTGCGCTAAAAAATAAAATAGACGATAAAATAAAGACTAAATTAGCTTTCTTTTGTAAGCCTACAAACACTGCATGTTGCTCTATGGGTTGCTTAAGATGTTTATACTTTAGCCTAAGGAAACTGCTTGTTTCTAAACGAGCTTAAGTAAATATTGAGTTTGTGATGTTTAACTCTAAGCAGATCACTTTGTTGCTCAAATTAGCAGCATAGTGAGCTAAATAGCGCAATGCAGAGCGGTGTATTGTCACTTAATCATTTCCTGCGCTGCGTTTGCTCGGTATATTAGCCAGCAAATAATCAAAAGAGTTCGTCATGGCTAAAAAGTATTACGTAGTGTGGCAGGGTCGCGAAACCGGCATATTTACCGATTGGCCTACCTGTAAACGACAAATCGATAAGTTTGCAGGCGCGAGATATAAATCCTTTCCTACACAAGCTGAAGCAGAAGCGGCGTTTGGCGGCAAAGCCAGTACTAGTGGTAGCTCTGGAGCTGCTGCGCCAGCAAGAAAACGTAGAGCCGGGCAAACTGTTAAAACTTATACCGCTGCCGAGATAGATAAACTGGCGGCAGAAGTGAAAATATTTACTGATGGCGGCTGTGAGCCTAACCCGGGTAAAGCGGGATCGGGCATTGCTTTGTATCGAAACAATAAAGTGGCTGAGCTGTGGTACGGTTTATACAACCCTATGGGTACCAATAATACTGCTGAGCTAAATGCCTTAAACCAAGCGTTAATTATGGCCAAACAAGAATTGGCCAATGGTAACCGAGTGGCTATTTTATGTGATTCTAAATATTCGATTCAGTGCGTCACCCAATGGGCGGCAGGCTGGAAGAAGAAGGGGTGGATAAAAGCTTCTGGTGAAATTAAGAACTTAGCACTTATTCAAGAAATGTTTGAACGCCACCAAGAGCTAAAAGACAAGATTCAGGTGTTACATGTTAATGGTCACGTGGGGGTTGAAGGGAATGAGTTGGCCGACCGTATGTCAATTCATGCTATCGCCGAGAAAGACCCGCAGTTTTGTGCTTACCCTCAGCCAATTGATTTAAAAGCTATTTTAGCTTTGCGCGCGGGGTGATGTAATGGAAAACACGCAAGCAAAATCGCTCAGCGAGCAACGTTTAGTCAGTCTTTCTGATGTGGCTAACTTGGCGCATTTTCGTATTCAGCAAGATTTTAAAGATATTGACCCGGTGATTGGCATAAGCCGTAACATGCGAAAAAGTGGCGTGCCAGCAGATATTATGACCATTGATTGCTTAAAATCAGGCAAGCGAATTATTGTGGTCTTGCATGACCAAGATCCCGAGCAAGTGTCTTATCAGTTCTCGTATAAAGACCAAGACCCTGCTGGTGAGTTTTTAAGTTTGGCTAACGCAGATTTGTCTGAAGCGGTTTTTTATGAATGGATAAAAACTTACTTCACTCCTGCTAATGAGTGAGTGATACATGAGAGCTTAAAGGCCAGAGCGAACAACGGTTCACTCTGGCTTTTTTATGTCTTTAATTTACCTAATCTGTTAACCGTTTCAGCACTGGTACACGAGAAAGTAAGATAAAATCTAACAGTAGTACGCTAAGCAAACTGAGGCCTGCTAGAGGGAACATGAGCGATACAGCAATCATTACTAGGCTGGCAGATTTCCACAATGGCAGGTTTTGTGGCAGCGGTGGCGCAGCAAGATTCAGTGCTCCTTTGGGCCTACGTAACCACCACATCACCACCCCCGATACCGCAATAAAAATAAAGGCTACACATAGTAAAGTGTTGGCAATAACATTTGCTAGTCCCATATCACCTTGGTGAAGCGCAATGCCTGCAGCCATAAATTTAGCCATTAGGCTGTAGTCTGGCCAGGCGGCTTCAGCCAGAACTTCACCGCTGTATTGGTCTATATGGGTGGTTCTATCTTGGGTGGCGTCGCTAATATCACCACTCATGGTATTGGCCGAAACGGTAAAAACACCTGTCTCAGAGCTAGGAAAGTTAACTCTGAATCGGCTAAACCCATTGGCTAAAGCAAAGTTTACCACCTGATCGATATTCAATGATTTAGCTGCATGTAGCGTATTGAGCTGCGCCTTCGAGTTGGGCATTGGGGTTTGCTCTAAGTTCCAAGCTACCTCTTTGCTTTGGCTGTGGTTCATGCTGCTGTGGTCTACTTCAGATAGCGGTACATTGTCCCACTTTTCTGCAGGAAAACTGTTCCACGGTTGTACGAATTTGCCGCCCCAAATACCGGCCCAAGATAAGCCAGACACCAAAAATAGCAGCAAAAATAAACCTGTAATAACACCGATGTTGGCATGTAAATCACGCCACAATAGCCTTTTCCCGCTATTGAAACGAATTATTAGAAAGCCCGCTTTACTGGCTTTGTCTCTTGGCCACCAAAGATATAAACCGGTGATTAGCAATACAATGCTTAGGCTGGCAGCTATTTCAATTAGCCTGTCTCCTGTATCACCAATGAGTAAAGTGCCATGAATATCGTTAGCTAGGCTGTACCAGCTTTCATCTCGATTTATTTCGCCTAATACCTCTGCGGTATAGGGATTAACGGTGATAAATAAAGCCGCATCACTTTGGTTGGAAATGGCAAAACGGCTGGCTTTATCTGCGGCCGGTGGAGTGAGGTATTGTTTTACTTCTGCATTGGGATATTGCGCTGTTACTGCAGCCAATTGTACCGAAGGGGCCAGCGGTGTTGTTTGAGGTTCTATATTTATAATTTGCGAGTATTCAGCTTGTTCAATGGCATCGTCGTAAAGCATGACTAACCCAGTTAGCGATAGCATAATTAGAAATGGCACCACAAATAGGCCGGCGTAAAAATGCCAGCGCCAGGCCACAAAATAAAATAACTTTGGGTTTTTAGTTGTTGTTTTTAGCGGTGTTTCAGTCTGTATAGCAGGTTTGCTTAACATGACATTTATCCTTTACATAGCAGCTAAATAGCCTGCTTACACCTTCGATTTGTTATAAACAAAGGCGCAAATACACACTATTCAGATTACTTATTAGTGACTAAATTGGTTTAGAAAAAAGTATCAGTAAAGAATGTTGTGGGAGGTGAGCGTGGGCTTTGCACTAGGTAACGTGTATTACTGGTTTCCAGCCAATAGCTTGGGGTAATGGCCACTAAAGCAAGCAGTTGATACAGCGAATGGGTAAACGTCGAATGACCAACAGTGCTGAACTGACTTAAAGAACAATGATTGCCTTTTGAGGAATGCGGTGAGTTGTCGCTGGCACCTTCTACTTGAACCAGTTTAAAGCCACCTAAAGTACAAATAGACTGCCAAACGCCAGCACTAGAGCTGTGGGCGTTAATCACTGGCATAAGGGTAATCAACAGCCAACTGCATAACCAGGCTGATAGTACCCAATGTTTAATATTTGTGCGTTTTATGTTGGCTCATCCCTGAGATGTAGCAAATTCAGTACTTGCTGAAATACCACTGTTAACTTAGTTGGTGATCTTATTTAACATTTGTTTATTTGCAAGCAGATGTCGCAATAAAATTGTCAAAAAGGTGAATAGAAGTCACTAAGGGGCAAGCAGCAAGAGTATGGCTGTGGTGTGCAAGAAAGCCGAGCAACGTAAATGTAGGCCTATATTGCAGAGCTTTAGTTGGTAAAGCAGGTTTGCTAACACATTCAAGAAGGCTCAAATTCGGGATGTTTCGCACCAATCGAGTGCAGGGTTTATCTCAGACTGTTTTTTTGAGGGGGTTTTAGCACCAATATCTGCTTTTTCTACTCCTTAAGTAATAGGTTTTTTAGCGCTTTTTGTTGGTTCATCTCTTGCTATGTATTCCTTATAAAACGCGGGCGAAGAGCATCGACTCGCGAATGAATACGGTGAGGAGTATACAGCGTGTCTCAACAGCAATCTCAACAATGGATTAAAACCACCTGCCCATATTGTGGTACCGGGTGTGGCGTAGAAGCGAAAGTAGCGAGTAACGGAACGGTTGAAGTGAGAGGCGACCAAGCCCACCCTGCAAACAGTGGTTTGCTTTGTTCAAAAGGCTCGGCTTTAGGCGAAACAGTGATTAAAGAAGGGCGCTTGCAAAGCGCTTACATTAAAGGTCATAAAGAGTCCCTAGATAAGGCGCTAAGTTATGTGGCCTCTCGCCTAAGCCAAACTCTTGCCGAACATGGTCCTGAATCTGTGGCCTTTTATGTATCCGGTCAATTGTTAACCGAAGACTACTATGTTGCCAATAAGCTAATTAAAGGCTTTATCGGTAGCTCAAATATCGATTCTAACTCGCGTTTATGTATGTCTTCAGCGGTGGCTGGCCACAAACGTGCTTTTGGTGAAGACATTGTTCCTGGAAGTTATGAAGACTTAGAACATGCTGAACTAGTGACCTTAGTGGGGTCTAACCTTGCTTGGTGTCATCCCATCGTTTATCAGCGTTTAAAGCGCGCTAAGCAAGCAAATCCCAACTTAAAGGTGGTGGTGATCGATCCGCGTCGTACCGACAGTTGTGACATTGCCGATTTACATCTTCCCTTAAATGGCGGCACCGATGTCGCTTTGTTTAATGGTTTGCTCGCATATTTGAGTGAGCACGGAAAACTGGACGCCGAATACATTGGCCAGTTTACCGAGGGTTTTGAAAGCGCAGTGGCGAGTGCCGTAGAAGATGCAGGTGATTTACCCGCGCTAGCCAAAACGTGCGGTGTTGAGCCCGAAGCTCTGCTGCGTTTTTTCCAGTTGTTTGCCGACAACCAACGCTGTGTAACGGTATTTAGCCAAGGGGTGAATCAAAGTAGCCAAGGCGTAGATAAAGTTAACGCGATTATTAACAACCACTTAGCAACCGGAAAAATAGGCAAGTTGGGTGCTAGTGCATTCTCTATTACGGGCCAGCCTAATGCCATGGGAGGGCGCGAAGTTGGAGCGCTATCTAATTTATTAGCAGGGCATTTAGATTATGTGCCAGAGCATTTGGCGGCGTTATCGCAGTTTTGGAAAACCGATACTCTTAGCCAAAAGCCAGGTCATAAAGCGATAGACCTCTTTGAAAAAGTGGGCAGTGGTGAGATTAAAGCAATATGGATTATGGGGACTAACCCAGCAGTAAGCTTGCCTGAATCGACAAAGGTGAGAGAAGCCTTACTCAATTGTCCCTTAGTTGTCGTGTCAGATTGTATTGCTGAAACAGATACCACCCGTTACGCCGATGTTCTTTTACCTGCAGCAGGTTGGGGGGAGCGTGATGGCACGGTAACCAATTCTGAGCGAATGATTTCTCGCCAGCGTGCGTTTGTTAAAGCTGAGGGTGATACTAAGCCCGATTGGTATTTGCTGAGCCAAGTGGCTAAAAAAATGGGCTTTGCTCAAGCCTTTGATTTCCAAAGTTCTGCTGACATTTTTAGTGAGCATGCAGCCTTATCGGGGGTATTAGCCGATGACAGTAAACGAAAATTCAATATCAGTGGTTTGAGTGGTAAAGATCAACAGGCCTTTGATGAAATAGAGCCACAACGTTGGCCTATTACCGCTGACAAAAAAGCCGCTAATCTTAGTTTATTTAGCGACGGCCGCTTCTCGACCGCTTCTGGCAAAGCGCAACTTATTGCGGTAACTAACCAAACTACTCAGCAGCCATTGAGCCAAGCGTTCCCGCTGGTACTCAATACCGGTCGTGTGCGCGACCAATGGCATACCATGACACGCACAGGTTTGGCGCCGCAGTTAAGCAGTCACGCTTCAGAACCGTTGTTAGAGGTTCACCCACAAGATGCTGCTAACCAAGGTTTATGTGATGGTGACGTAGTGAGCCTAACCAGCCAAGTAGGGGCGCTTAAAGTACGTTTAAGTATTAGTGAAGGGCAAAAACCTAGGCACTTATTCATGCCTATTCATTGGAACGCACAATACTCCAGTGATGGCTTAGTTAGCCAAGTGGTTGATAGCTCAGTTGACCCCATTTCTGGTCAGCCCGAGTCGAAACATACGCCCGTAAAATTAAGCTCGTGGGACTATGTCAGTGAAGCGGTATTACTAACGGCAACTCCATTAACAAAGCAGCAATGCCAAGATTTACCCGTAGACTATTGGGTAAAACAAGGCTTGGGCGATGGGTATTTATACCGTATTGCCGATACTAGCCAAGCGGTGGAGTTAGCCAGTAAATTGAAGCAGTTTTTGCTCATCAATAGCAAGCTGCAAAGCCTCGACTTTGCTGATACCGAGCAACAACGTTACCGTTCAGCCTTAGTGATTGAAGGTGAGCTGTTCTCAAGTTTTAGTGTTACTGCCAAAGGCCAGCTAAATGCCAGTTCTTGGTTAGAATCATTACTACAACAACCTATGTCGGACAATATTCGCCGAGGCGTATTAGCGGGCACTAGCCCAGCTCCTGATTTGGGTAAAATAGTTTGTTCTTGTCATCAAGTGCGTGAGCAAACTATTGCCAATGTGATTACCGAACATGCTTGCGAGAGCGCCGACCAGGTGGGTAGCCATTGCAAGGCGGGTACTAATTGTGGATCATGTGTCCCAGAAATCAAACGTATGATAAAAACAGTTACCGTGGAGTAGCGACTAAGCTATTCATAAATAAGCGCAAATTGTCGCTACGGTTTGCGCTTATTTTTTGCGATAGCTTTTTCTCAACACTTCAAGGATGAGGGTATTGGACAATATTAGTCACAAGGTTGTGAGTATCAAATCGGCGATAAAAGCCGAAGACCGTCCGCTGTTAAATCCGCACCATTACTATCCGCATTTTCAGCCGATTGTGTTTTTGCCTACCGGTAAAATTGCCGGCTACGAAGCGCTAGCCAGAACACATAATAAAAATGGCAAGGTAGTGAGTGCCGGTGAGATTTTTATTAACAGCCAGTATTCCTTGAGTAATCGCCGAGATCTTGACCGCTCCATTCGAAAAAATGCCTTAGAGCAATTTGCTAACTCGGTGCAGGATGGTTTCCTCACCATTAACATTGTGCCCGACTGGGTTGATATGCTGAGTAGCAAACTGTGCACCCCCACCATTTCAATGATAGATGAAATAGGTATTGACCCTGCTCGCGTAGTGATAGAAATTACTGAAGCTAGCGGTAACGTGGATAATTTAAAGCGAGTAGTGAAGGCTTATCATCAAGCGGGCTTGAAAGTGGCCATTGATGACTTTGGTGCCGGTGCGTCACAGTTAGATCGTATTATTGCTTTAGAACCAGACATTATTAAATTAGACATGCGTTTGTTTAAAAATGCCACTCGAGGAGGCTTGCCTGCCGACGTGGTATTGTCGGTTTCTGATTTGGCGCAGCGCGCTGGATGTGAGCTAATTTGTGAAGGCGTAGAAACTGAGCAAGAGTTTCACTTTGGCGTAGAGTGTGGCGCTAAATACATGCAAGGTTGGTTGTTCCACAAAGCTGATCTTAATTTTCTAGCCCCGGATCTTAGCCAAGACAAAGTAAAAGACTTACTCGGGAGTTATTTAGACCGAAAGAGTCTGAAAACGCTGGAAACCGTTAGGCACAATGCCGAAGTAAAAACCAGTGTGCTAGCCTTGAAACACTCCCTGCAACAATTGCAATCTACGGTAAGCTTAGCTGCACAATTGATGCAAGCAGGCATCCTTAGATACTTTCTTTGTAAAACCGACGGCACCCAAATTTCGCCTAACTTCGATGTCAATCAGCAAGGCATTACTGAAGATGAGCAATTTGTGGGTTTTAATTGGAGCTTCAGGCCTTACTTTCATGCTTTGGTGGCGTTGGATGCGGTAAAACCTCAGCAGTTAATATTGTCGAAGATTTACCGAGACTCAAGCAGCCATATAATGTGTAAAACCTTTAGCACTTACTTAAGTAATGACGTGGTGCTGTTGGTGGACTGTAAGGTCGAAGACGACACTTTATTTGTTGAATAAACAGCACTAGCAAACCGAATGGTTTGCTAGTGCTGAATAATCTATTTTAGCATTTCACAAGCAACGAGTATTACCCCGCCCTTAGATACGGTGAAACGGCGGCGGTCTTCTTCTTCGTTGTAACCAATCACAGTGCCGTCTGGCACTTCGCAGTCTTCAGCAATAATTGCTTTGCGAATTTTGCAGTTTTTACCAATGCTACAACCATTGAGTGCGATCACTTGGTCAAGTTCGGTATGTTCTTCCACTCGCACGTCTAGCGAGAGCAATGAACGATTTACCTTAGCTCCAGAAACAATGGTACCCGCCGATAATAGCGAATCTGTAGCGTAGCCACGACGGTCGTCTTCGTTAAATACAAACTTTGCACCCGGACGCTGTTTTTGATCGGTGATGATTGGCCAGTCGCGGTCGTATAAATCAAGCTCTGGATCAGGGTCGACTAAATCCATATTTGCAGCAAAGTATTCGTCGATATCACCTACATCACGCCAGTAAGCGGTGCGGCCTGGGTGGCCTTTATCTGCAAATACATAACCATAAACTTTACGGTTCTTAATCATGTTTGGAATAACGTTGTGACCAAAATCATGAGAGTAGCCAGGGGTTAGCAAGCCCTGACGCAGTTCATCGTCTAATACGTCCATGTTGAAGATATAAACGCCCATAGACACTAGCGCCAGTTCAGGATTGTGAGGGTCTGATTTGGGATTTTCAGGCTTTTCCTCAAAATCAACAATTTGTCCTTCGCTATCTAAACCCATTACGCCAAATGAAGAAGCTTGAGAAAGTGGCTTGCGAATACAGGCTACCGTTACATCTGCGCCGTTTTCAGCATGAAAGTTAATCATGCGTGAGTAGTCCATTTTGTAGATATGGTCGCCACCTAGAATCAATACTCGGTCATAGTGCTCATGGTCAATAATGTCGAGGTTTTGATATACCGCATCGGCGGTGCCGCGATACCAGTTTTCGCCGGTACGCTGCTGAGCAGGAATAATGGATACGCGCTCATTAAGTGCAGGATTGAGAATTTGCCAACCAGATTGAAGATGCATGATCAAGTCGTGAGCCATATATTGAGTGAGTACTCCAATATTTCGTACTCCCGAGTTGATGCAGTTAGATAAGGTGAAATCAATAATGCGGTACTTGCCGCCAAAAGATACAGCTGGCTTGGCAACTTTGTTGGTGAGTTCTTTTAAACGAGTGCCTTTACCTCCAGCAAGAACCAAAGCAACAGAACGTCGAACTAAGCGGTTACTAGAAGTATGGGAATAGCGGTTTTCGGACATATCGAAAATTTCCTCATGGGCGTGATTGAATTACTATGATAGCGTTTTCATGCTGAATGTAACTGTCATTTATGACAGTTTTGACCCTTTTCTTTTATTAGTTAACTAAATTAAAGATGATATTTCTATAAAGTGATCTGATACATGTCTTTAAGCCTTAATAACACAGACGGTGTTGCTAGTTTAAGCTTGTGTGATTAATAAACTGTTAATTTTTTGTTATGCGCAATAAGGCTGAAAATTAGCAAGTAAACTGTAAAAAATAAGCGCTTTTTTTTAATTGTAATACCAAAGCGATATTTTCACTGGTTTAGCCAGTTTAGCTATTGCTATCGCTCACTCGGAGTCTTTAACTCGCTGATCATTGAGTCGCTTTAAACCAAGATTAAACTGGTCGCGTAACGCAGCTTGATGAAAACCTAATAAGCGAGGCGAGGGTTCAAAAATAGTATGAAAGCTAACCTTTTTAACGGGTTTTTTTTGCTTTAATCGTTGCTTGTTTAAGTAAGAGAATATGCGTTTATCCATAATGATTACATCAACTTGACCGCGATATAAACGTTCTAGTTGAGCATGTTGATTAGCTACTTCTGTATAGGACTTAGCGTGGGAAACAGCGTTAGCATATTGCTCACCTAAGTACTTTTTCGCATTTTGAAAAGCCAGTAGTTTGTACTTAGTGAGCTGACTAATCTGTTGTAAATCTACATCTTGCTTACTCAGGCTAATTGCTACGTTGTGATAAAAGATGACGGGGTCGGAGAGAAAACTATGTTGAACAGTATTGGGGGCATTAACAATGGCATCAACCGCTTGTTGTTTAAGCATCTTTTCGGCGCGAATATTTGAGGTGAAAATAACCTGATCGACCTGATGTCCGACTAACTCAAAAGCCTGCTTGATGATGTCTAGCTGAATGCCTGATTGGCTATTTTTAATGATGTAAGGTGGGATCGACTTGCTAGTGGCGAGAGTAATCGTTTTAGCTTGTAAAGTGCCACTCAGTAGGCCGCTGCTGAGAATGAACGCTAAGGTGAGAATGATATTGAGTGGCAACATAGCAAATCCAAAAAACGATCCCTTCTCAAGTATGGCAGAAAGGATGGTTTTTTCATTTGACTCTGTGTGTCGCAGAACCTCTTAGGCTAAAGCGGGTGACTCTTGTTTTTTAGTCGAGAGCAGCTGCTTCCAGTGAATCACGCGCAAAGGCAGCTCTGGAGATGCCTCGGTATAGTCAACCAAGCCGAGTAATTCACTCATTGGCACTGGCTTTTTACCTTTTAAAAATACTCCGCGCACCAGTATGCTGGCATATAAGGTTTTATTGGCAATAAAGCGATGTTCAAAATACCAATATTTCTCATCCCAACCTAATAATTTGCTATGAAGTTCAATTTTGCTCATGGGTTTAATTGGGCGAATATAGGTGACCGATTGCGCGTTGACCACGCCTAGCCAACGTTTTTGTAGGGCGACTGATCCCAATTTGGTTTTGAGCATCATGTCGATGCGACCTAAGTCCCCAAAACTAAAGTAGCGAGAGTTAGTGAGGTGCATATTTGCATCACAGTCTAAGGGCAATGCACGTAGCGAAATAACAAAGTCGTCGGTAGGATCTTGATGGGTTTTGCTGCCAAGCCAATGGCGGATAAACATGCTTAACAAGCGAAAATAGTGATTCATTGGATACTTAGTTTACTTTTTACAAATTTTTAACACACGAGGTCGGATGAGTAAAGGGGAGAAAGAAAAGTCTTCCAAGCTGATGCTCGGAAGACTTAAGTATAATGAGCTAGTTATAGCGTTATTCTATAACGATACGCTTATGGGTTAAGCCTTGATGGCAGTCTACGCAGGTTTCTCCACGTGCCGCAATTTGCTGGTGGTTTAAGCGAGCACGTTGTGGCTGAGTAGATAGATCAAAATTATCCCCTTGGTGGCAATGTCTGCAGTTGGCTGAGTCATTAGCTTGAAAATCTCGCCATACTGTCTCAGCAAGTGCCGGTCTATGCTCCTCAAAGTTTTCCTTGGTAATGGTGCCTACCATCATGTGGTAAATGTCGGCGGTGGCGGCAATTTTAACTTTGAGCATCTCAAAATAAGGGTGGGGTACATGGCAATCTGCACAAGTAGCGGCGATATTGCTGCCGTCTCCATAATGACTTGATGCTTTGTACTCCTGCACTATCGTATCCATTTTTAAATGGCAGCTAAAACAAAACTCATTAGTGCTAGATAATACCAAGCTGCCTTGCACTGAAGCCAAGCCCAGCACCAACACAAATACACCAATGGGTATGCCTATAATGAGTGGTTTTTTGAGCCAAGCCCAAAGCCGTTGCCACCGAGTTGCCTGCTGTTTATTTGTCATATCAGCATCCTCTTTAATAAGGCGGGAGCATTGCTGCTCCCCCTAGTGGCTATTTGCTTTCACTCAAGTAGCGAGCTTTAAAGGATGCTTGCGCTTCTTTACGCGCTTTTTTCACCTCTTCGGGCTCATTGCCGCTAAACCAAGCGTGCTCTGGTCGGTCGAGAATTTCTGCCAGTATTGCACGGGCTTTTTCTGCACCTTCGGTGTTGCCTGCGTGCTCTGCTTTTTCTACTGTTTCTAGGAACTGAGGAACCAGTTCAATATAGAAACGCTCTGCGACTTCAAACATACCGTGCCATTGAACGTAGTCGGGTGCTTGCATCGCTGCGCCGTGGCGAGCGCGGCGACCTTCGTGGTGCCATAGGTAGAACCACGTCCACTCTATCTCTTCATCAAAGGCTGTTTCGGTAAGCATTTTTTCGCTCTTCAGTATGTCCATCAACTCTTTACCGGGGCGAGCGAATTTGTCGTTATATAAGTTAACTAATGAGTCGAACTGCTGGTAGAAATTATCAACCATCGACTTGGTATGGCAAGATTCACATACATTCATCATGTCGCCACGACGAGCTTCCCAAGATTTAACTTCCTTGCCTTGAGCTTTCGCTTTGGCGTCAATCTTCTCAGAAATGGCTGGGCGTAGTGTCCAAGATATTCTATCTCCTACATCGTGAGTTACTGGAAGCTCACGGGTTGCCGACATATGACAAGTGGCACAGGTTGGCGCTGCGTCGTAGTCTTCACCCACTATCCATTTGGCTGAATCTAAGTTCATTCGATTTACATTGGCGTAGAAGTTAATACCGTGTTTCGATTCTTCATAGATTTCTTTTTGTGGATGATCTGGGCCTAAGTGACATTTACCACAGGCTTCTGGTCGGCGAGCTTGCTCCATGGAAAATTCGTGGCGTTGGTGACATGCCGTACAAGCCCCTAAAGAGCCATCTGGGTTAATTCGACCAATCCCTGTATTTGGCCAAGTAGTAGGGTCTAAGTCGCCGTTTTCTAATACTTTTACTTCTGAACCATGACACTGCCAGCAGCCATTTACTGCAGCAGGTGATTGGCCGTTAAAGGTGAGTGCGCCTTCTACCACTTCTGCGAGGAAGTTATCTAAAGAGCCGATAATTTGAGCTGCCTTAGCGTGATGACTTTTGGCAAATTCATCCACTTCTTGATTGTGGCAAGTAGAGCAATCTTTAGGTGAGACAATAACAGCAATAGTTTGGCCTTCGTGGGTAATGGCGTCTTTATCTTCAGGGCTCGCTTGGTGGCATTCATAACAGCCAACATTAGCACCATAGTGTTTAGACCGCCCCCACTGGGCGTAAATGGAAGGATTTTTCTCTTTATGGCAAGCGGCACATTCGGCGCTTTCCGTACTGAGTTGTTTAAATGGTTTAAGCACTAAGGCTTTAGGTTCTGCGCTAGTGGCAAATGACATTACCAAGCACAAGGCTGCTGCCAAAGTAAGAATGGCAGTGATAAAACTAGAACTACGGGGATGGTTGTCCATATTTGTACCCTCTGTGGCTTCCTGCTAGAAGTTCTTGTTGTTTGCTTTTTAAGCAAATTAACCTTAGTAGATATATGGATAAAGGAGGGCGATCTAAATCAATTTAATGTGAATTATTTGTAAACTGTTACGGACGATTTTTAACTAAATCATTAAGTCCTTGATTAACAGAACTAAAAGCAATGTTGTTAAAAGGCAGCTTTTTAAGAGGGTGCCATTGCAAACTGGCCACATCGTCTTTGGCGTGTAGATTAGGTTTGTGGCTTAACTGGCAAATAAAGAAAGCATCGCAGGTATGATACAGCACCTCGTTATAGCGATATTGATTGGCATAAGAGCCAAAGTACTGCAGTTGTTGGCTTGTAATGAGTAAATCTAGCTCTTCTTCTAGCTCTCTTTGTAGACCTTGCTCTAGGCTTTCATGGTATTCAACAAAACCGCCCGGTAAATCCCAACATCCCTTTTTAGGATTAATCGCCCGTTCTACCAGTAATAGCTCTTGCTCAACAATGATCAATGCTCCCGCGGTGGAAGCCATATTATGAAAATAGCTAAATTGACACTGCTGACAAGCCCACTGTTTAGCATCTCGCTGTTTTAAGCTAGTTTGGCCACACTGAGGGCAAAAACGAGGAGTAGGCAGGTGAATACTCACTTTCTAAGACAATTTGATTGATAGTAGCGAGCTTTATTAGCGATGAAAAGCCCTGTCTATTTGATAAGTTTTATCTGGTGAATTTTACGTTTAAAACAGTGAGAAGGTTTATGAGATGAAGGTTTTCACCGTTTAACTTTCTGATTTTCGCTTGGTTTTCCATTGATTGTATTGAAGTTTTTGACGGACAGGAAAACTGGTGCTAGGTCATTTTCTAGCCGTGAACTCTGGCATATACTGCCTTTAGCTTATTTTCATTATTGCCACTGGCATTCACCTACAAGGATAGTCAATGAAACCGCAGTTAAAACCCAATTGCCCAAATTTTTCATCTGGGCCTTGTGCTAAACGACCCGGCTACCAGCTCGATCAATTAAACATCGATGCTTTGGGGCGTTCACACCGCAGTAAGATTGGTAAGGCTCAATTGGCTCAAGCCATTGAGTTAACTCATCAATTATTAGACCTTCCAGAAGGTTACCGTGTAGGCATCGTACCCGGTTCTGATACTGGCGCAATGGAAATGGTGATGTGGTCACTGTTGGGCGAGAAAGCGGTAGATTTGTTTTCCTGGGAATCGTTTGGCAAAGGTTGGTTTACCGACGTGACCAAGCAACTTAAATTGGATCAGGTTAATCACTACAGCAGTGATTATGGTCAGTTACCAGATATGAGCCAAGCGAATCCTGACAATGATTGCATTTTTACATGGAATGGCACCACCTCGGGTGTGGCTGTGCCTAATGGCGATTGGATCAGTTCGCAGCGTAGTGGCTTAACCATTTGTGATGCTACTTCAGCGGTATTTGCTATGCCATTGCCATGGGAAAAGTTAGATGTAGTCACTTATAGCTGGCAAAAAGCCTTAGGCGGAGAGGGGGCTCACGGAGTGATTATTCTCAGCCCTAGGGCGGTTGAGCGTTTAGAAAGTTATCAACCTACTTGGCCAATGCCAAAAGTATTTCGATTAACCCAGGGAGGGAAACTCATTGAAGGTATATTCAAAGGCGAAACGATTAACACGCCGTCGATGTTATGTGTGGCGGACTATGTCGATGCCCTCCAGTGGGTGGAATCGCTCGGCGGAGTCAGTGCCAGCATCAAAAAATCCCAACAAAACCTCGAAGTCATAAAGCAGTTTGTAGCCGAAAATGACTGGATTAGCTTTTTAGCTCAACAACCCGAAATCTTATCTAATACCAGTGTATGTCTAACCTTGGAGGCGAGTAGCGACCAAGTGAAAAGCATTATTGCTTTACTCGACCAAGAGCAGGTGGCGTTTGATATAGGGGCATATCGCGATGCGCCAGCGGGCTTGCGTATTTGGTGTGGCGCTACGGTAGAGCAAGAAGATTTAAGTCGCTTTATGCCATGGCTAGCGTGGGCTTATCGGCAGGTGTGCTTATAAGCGTAATGTAAAACATTAATACATTTTCGTGCTGCAGTTTGTCACGGAAAACACAAGATTTGTTGTTTAGGGAGAAACTGTATGCCGAATATTCGGACCATTAATAATATTCACCAACAAGGGTTGGCGTGTTTTACTGAGCGCTACCAAGTGGCCGAGGGCCAAGCTGCGCCAGACGCTATTATGCTGCGCAGCGCTAATTTACATGACTATGACTTTCCAACAGAAGTTAAAGCCTTAGCGCGCTGTGGCGCGGGCGTTAACAATATTCCTATTCAGCGTTGCTCCGAACAGGGCATCGTTGTTTTTAATACCCCTGGTGCTAATGCTAACGCTGTTAAAGAGTTGGTGTTGGGTGGCATGTTATTAAGTGCTAGAAATATTGCATCGGGCCTTAGTTTTATCAATAGCCTTGATAGCGAATTAGATGCCAGTGCCTTGCAACTGACTGTTGAAGGTGAAAAGAAGCGTTTTGTGGGCTCTGAGCTAACCGGGAAAACCCTCGGTGTCATTGGCCTAGGGGCTATTGGCGCTGAAGTTGCGCATGCTGCTTTAGCTTTAGGGATGAAGGTCGTTGGCTTTGATCCGGCACTTAGTGTTCAAGCTGCTTGGCGTTTGTCATCAGATGTTGAGTGTGCTGATGAATTAAAAGATTTATTAGCGCTGAGCGATTACGTCACTATTCATGTACCTGCAAACAAAAATACAACAGGGCTAATTAATAGTGATAACTTAGCGTCGCTAAAGCGTGGCGCAGTGTTACTTAATTTTGCTCGCGGTAGCATTGTGGATGAAGACGCCTTATTAACCGCTTTGTCGCAACAGCAGTTAGCGCAGTATGTAACGGACTTCCCAAGCCTTGCTTTGTTGAATCATCCGCAAGTACTTATGCTGCCGCACTTAGGTGCTAGTACCAACGAAGCAGAACAAAACTGCGCGGTGATGGCGGCTAGGCAGCTTATTGATTTCCTAGAGAATGGCAACATTCACAACTCTGTAAACTTTCCTAATATCAAGCTCAGCCGCACTGAGGGCTTCCGTATCGCTTTTGCTAACGATAATGTACCCAAAGTACTCAGCAATGTATTAGCTTTGCTCTCAGACATGGATATTAACGTTATCGATATGTTGAACAAAAGCCGCAACGATATTGCTTATACCTTGATGGATATTGCCACGCCTGCCACCCAAAGCTTGTTAGACGCCATTGCCGGCGTAGAGCATGTATTCCATGTGAATGCGATTGGAGAGCACGCTTAAGGCTTGTGCTGTTGTTTACGAATTTCTCGGTTTTGCAGCTTCGATAGTGTAAAACTGGGAAACCTTAAGTCCAGTTCAATAGCTAGAATGCGCAACAAAAAGGCTGCTCCACTCGATAGCAATATATTGGTTAACTCTGGTACTTCAAAATACCCCAGCACAACATAACTAACACTGCCTAACAGGCAGGCTGTTACATAAATTTCCGGTTCAAATATCACTAGCTTGGTCTGTAGCATTAAGTCTCGAATGGCCGAGCCTAGGGTTGAGCTAATCACTCCCATCAATATCGCTACCAAAGGCGCAACCTCATAACTTAAGGCTTTACTGGTGCCCAACACCGCGAACAAAGCAATGCCTGCACCGTCCATCCACAGCAAGATGCGGTCAATTTTGATTACCCAATGAGCAAAGAAGTAAGTCATTACCGAGGCAACAATGCAAACGGTTAAGTAGCTTGGATCGGCTATCCAAAAAATGTGGTCTGTACGCAGCAGTAAGTCACGAATCGTGCCGCCACCAATGCCGGTGACGATACCAACAAATACAAAGGCTAATATATCTAGCTCGCGCTTGGCAGCGGCTAAAGCCCCCGTTAAAGCAAATACAAAAACCGCAATTAAGCCAAATTGATACAGTGTGGAGTGAAAATCTAAAGTCATTATGAAATCGTAAGCCAGTTAAAAACCGCTAAAGTATAGTGAGCTAATGCCAACTAGGCTTTGATTTTTAACAATTGAAGCTTAGCTGTTTTGAGCATATTAGATTAGAGCTGATGACTCTCTAGGTTTAGCCATTCTCTTAAATCATGCCCATTAAGGCGGCTTTTACTGTTGCAGCGGTTTTATTTACTACATCGAGCTTTCGCATAGCCTGACTAATATGAAAATTAACAGTGCGAGCCGTGATATTAAGAATGGTGGCAATTTCTTCGGCGGTTTTACCGTCGGCAGTCCATTTCAGCATTTCCAACTCGCGCATGCTTAAATCAGGCATGTCTATTTTCTCAGTGGTAATTCGTGAAGAAAGACCATGGTGGGCAACCTGAGTTAACCATAATAACTGATAGCGGTAACGTTCTAGTTCTGCGGGGGTAAGCATGTCTGCGGAGCGAGCTAATGTGAGCATTCCAACGGTTCCGTTGGCTTGGCGAGAGGACTGAGCCCAACCATACTCCAATCCAAAAGCGCGAGCATCTTCCATTAATTCAGGCGCTTGAGAAAACACTTGGTCGCTCCATACAATCGGCAACTGTGAGCTCATGCCATGATGAACCGTAGGATCTACCGTTAAATAATTTTTGGCCTGGTAGGTCTGCTGCCAGACGGTGGGGTAGTTATTGAGCATTTCTGTACGAGGGGCAGATAGGGGATAAGGAACTCGCAAGCCGTACGCACAAAAATCAAAACCTAAAGCATTGGTAATTTTTGATAACTCTTTAAAAAAGGCATCGCTAGAACCTTGAGTCTCTAACAAGCAGAATTGTTCTTCTAACCAAGCTTCCATGAGCGGGCTATCATCTCCTAGTTATGCATATATTGAGCATAATCATTTTGTTGTAGAGTAACCAGTATAGCGCAACTGTTAATGTTGACAATTGAAGCCTTGCCGTCAGAATGCTTTGATGAGGGAGAGTTCAAACAAATAAACAAAAAATATTATGAAAACACAGGCAAGTGTACAGAATGTAATCGATTCTGAAAGATATCAGGTTGTTCCTTCTGACGACGGATTAGTCAGAATTACGATTGAACAACTCAGCGTACTAAATTTTAGCCATATCATCTCTGGCTTAGATAACATTAGCGCTGATGATTTTAATAGTGAACATGCAAAGTTTACCGGCTATACCGAATGGTTATTCGAAAGCGTTAGCGCTATTACCATCGGTTGGGACTGGCATTGGGTGTGGAAGAATGGCGCAATGAAATGCTGCTTAAAAGATCTTCCGCGCAGTAATTTACAGCTTCAAGAAAGCGGCTTTGACGTTAGCCCAAGGCGTAATGATCAATTATTAAAGCAGGCGATTGAACAGTTTTCATGGCAGGCAACAACTGCAGCAGCGATCAGAAATCGCTACCGCGAGTCACCTATGAACAACTATTAAGTGATATCGATGTAGCAGGCAAATAGCGCGTAACCGTTTATTATTTTTGGTGGTCCTGCTCGGTGATAGCGAAATCCTGCATTGCGCAGCATTCGCTCAATACCTAAAGGCGAAACCGAAATTAAGCGTTTTGCTCCGTGTTTCTTAGCGCATTCAATTGATGCGGTGAGTAACGCTAAAGCGTCGCTCGACATGAGTTGAGTGGGTGCTTGGCTGTGATTGTCAAAATCGACAGCCGCAAAACGAGACAGCTCCCAAGTGTCATTATCTTTGGGGCATGCAAGGCCATTAAGCAATTCTGGAAACACTTCCTCAAGCAAGTAAGGTTGAGTGGTGGGTAATAATCTTGCACAGCCACTAATATGCTGTTGGTCGTTTTGAGCGATGACATATACCGTGTCTTCACGGTCAAATTGATCTTGTTCTATGCCTTCTGGGGTATCAAGTTCCCAGCCGAGCATTTCTACAAATACTTGATGACGGTAGTGATTTAGGTGTTGGAATGTTGAGGGTGTAAGTTGTTCTGCAACGCCGTTAACAAAGTCCATTAGCATCTCTCCCTTGGTGATGATGCTATGAGTACAATCCAGCTTGCTCACATTTTAAACTGTCAAACCTAACAGCTAGCTAAGCGCTTTAAATTCAGCTATGGCTTTGTTTTTGTTGAATTTATCAATTGAAGCGACCTCGTTTTATTTCTCATTCCGTTAAAAAATTAAACTTATTGGAATTCAATTAGCTAGCGTAGCACCTCACCATTTTGGTGAAGTGCAGTTCTACATTCTTCGATTAAAATATTAGGGAATTGACGGTAATCAGGGTAGGGAGTGAGATAAATATTGGGCGGTAAAAAAAGCCATGTTTTTTGACTTAATTCACCTTTGTTAGCGTTCAAATGATCAAACCTACACCAGTTATTTTTGCCTGCAATGATGTGTGTTGATGCTTCTTTAACCAAATTAGCATCAAAGTGAATCTGGTTTTCGCTCAATAACTTAGTGTGTAAATGGTTTCGCCAATCTTCATTTGGCGCCGTTAATTTTGCGTAAATGGTGAGTATTTTTCGCCAATTATTATTATTGTTTTGCAAAATCTCTAGGCTTAGTTGAGATGGCGCTAATTGTTGATAGTTAAGCGGCAGCTGAGGGGGCTGACAATTCAAATATAAAACGGCCTTGGGGCGTTCACTGCCTATCATCACGTAAATTCCTTTTTAGTGTTTAGCTTTTAGCATATTTGTCTCTAGCTTTACGCTGATTCCCTGTCATACAACTGCCATAAAATTGTTGCTTCTTTGTCACGTTCTACTTCTAGCCTAACGGCGAATAGAGGGAGAGAGCAATGATTTCAGCGCAGCAGGTACTTAATCAACATTACCCCAGTTTGTCACAGCATCCGCGACGTTATTCACTTGCCAAGTGGTTTTTTTCAAAAGTGTTATTTGAAGATGAGTTTCAATCATTTGGGGAAAAACATCCACACCTCAAAGGGGTTGCTTTTATCGACCAGGTGTTTACCGAGCTCAATATAAGCTATCGAGTAAGCCAAAATGAGCGTGAGCGGATCCCAAGTGAAGGGCGCGTAGTGATAGTGGCTAATCACCCTATTGGTTCCATTGATGGCCTCGCATTGCTGCACCTAGTTAGCCAAGTGCGTAAAGATGTAAAAATTGTTGCTAATGAAATCCTTTCCGCAATTAAACCCTTAGATGACTTATTACTGCCAGTAGATAATATGCGTCGCAATAGCCAACGTAAGCAGCTTAATGCGATTAAAGACTTATTAGATGAAGAAGGCGCGGTAATTATTTTCCCGGCTGGTGAAGTGTCTCGTTTAAAGGGTGTTAAGGTTCAAGACGGCAAATGGACCAAAGGTTTTGTCAGCATCGCTAAAAAAACCAATACGCCTTTACTGCCCATTTGTGTAAAGGCCAAAAATAGTCACCTGTTTTATTTGAGTTCTTTTATCTACCGTCCTTTGTCGACTCTGTTGTTGGTGAAAGAACTATTTTTTCACCGCAACAAAGTGTTCTCAATGGTGGTTGGCGAGCAAATACCGGTTAAAAGCTTTGGCTTAAGTGGTCTCGATCGCTCCACTCAGGCGCAGTTAATCAAAAAGCATTTGTATCGCATTGGTAATAACAAAAAAGGCCTGTTTCAAACTGAAGCCGCTATTGCTCATCCTGAGCAACGCTTAGCGTTAAAAAAAGCCATAAAGCAGCTAGAGAAGATTGGCGAAACGCCAGACGGGAAACAAATTTGTATTTGTTATGGAAATTCCCAACCGTTGATTTTGTCAGAACTAGGGCGCTTGCGTGAGTTAGCTTTTAGAGCGGTTGGCGAAGGAACTGGGCGACGCACCGACACCGACAAATACGACGCTAACTATTTACATCTGATTTTGTGGGATGCTGAACAACTCGAGATAGCTGGTGCTTATCGCTTTGCAGATACCAAGCGTTTAATTGAAGAACAAGGCATTAATGCTCTTTATAGCCATTCCTTGTTTGAATATGATGTAGACGCTAGTCACTTTCTTGAATCAGGAATAGAGCTAGGCCGCAGCTTTGTTCAACCTAAGTATTGGGGAAAGCGCAGCTTAGACTATTTGTGGCTAGGTATTGGTGCGTTTCTCGCACGGAATCCGCAGTACCGTTATCTATTTGGCCCGGTAAGCATTAGTGCCGCGATGCCAGAAGCAGGACGAGATTTACTGATTCATTTTTATCAGACCTACTTCCCCGCAACTAACAATTACGCTAGGTCTCGCCAGCCTTACCAATTGGCTAAGCAAATCAAAAACAGTATTAACATGTCGTTTAGTGGTGACGACTACAAAGCAGATTTTGCCCAGCTTAAAAGCGCGTTAGCCAGCATGGGCACAGCCGTACCTACCTTGTATAAACAATATACGGAACTATGCCAACGTGGCGGCGTTCAGTTTATTGATTTTAACGTAGACCCCGATTTCAATCAGTGTATTGATGGCTTGGTATTGGTAGATTTACACCAACTTAAAGAAAAGAAAAAAGCCCGTTATATTGATGCCCACTTAGAAGACGCCTAGAAAGAAGGCGGCATTAAGCCGCCTTTATGAATCAACTATAGTGAGCGTTATTTACGGCGAAGCATCACCAAAACAGCTACCGCGGCCAAGATCATTGGGTACCAAGCCGCACTTACCACCACTATTGGGCTTAACGAGAATAACGAACCTATTAACAGTGCTTGCGCGCCATAGGGAATTAAGCCTTGAATGACACAAGCAAAAATATCCATTAGGCTGGCGCTTCGCGCCGCTTCAATCTCGTTTTCTTTGGCTAATTGTTTAGTCAAATCGCCGGCCACTAATATGGCTACAGTGTTGTTAGCTACTGCTAAGTTGGTGAGCGCAGTAATCAAAGCAATGCCGTTTTGTGCGGCAAAAGAACGCGACTTGGCTTTGTTTACTCGTTTCCCAACCCATTGTTGAATGAAGCGTAAGCCACCCTGTTCGCGCATTAGCGCACTTAAACCGCCAATGAACAATGACAGTAAAAAGATTTCCTGCATGCCACTAAAGCCCGCATAAATGTCTTTACCAAAGGTTAATAGTGGGTAATCACCCGACAGCATGGCTGTACCGCCAGCTAGCACAATACCACTGAACAAGACCACAAATACGTTCACCCCAAAAACTGCCATTAGCAAGATCACGAGATAAGGCAAAGCACTTAAAGGGTTGTTTATTGGCAGGCTTTCTAATTTTGCACTGTCATTTAACACAAACAATAGAACGATGGTTAGCAAGGCTGCAGGTAAAGCTATCCCTAGGTTTTGCCTAAATTTATCCTTCATCGCACAACCTTGGGTGCGAGTAGCAGCAATAGTGGTGTCAGAGATAATCGATAAATTGTCACCAAACATAGCGCCGCCTAATACGGCACCGGCCATGTAAACTGGGTCAATTCCAGCGGTTTGGGCAATGCCTAAGGCGATAGGGGCAACTGCTGCTATGGTGCCCATAGAGGTGCCCATGGCAGTGGCAATAAGCCCAGCTACAACGAATATACCTGGTAGTAAAAACCAACTAGGTACGCCATTTAAAGCAAGGTTTACCACTGCTTCTGCGCCACCACTGGCTTTTGCTACCGCACTGAATGCGCCCGCTAATAAGTAAATCAAACACATGGTGATAATATTGTGGTTAGACATGCCCCCCACAAACTGTTCTATGGCTTGGTTGATATTGTGCTTGCTAAGTATTATCGCCAATACAATGGCTGGAATAATCGCAATAGGCGCGGGCAGTTGATAAAAAGCAAACTCAACCCCTTGCCAATGCAAATAGCTGCCTACACCAATAAATAGGCATAAGAACAACATAATTGGCAGTAAGGCGCGCGCTGAAGTAGGGGCTTCTTGGGAATTTGAAGGTAACATTAGAACAACACTCTGAAATAGTAAGAGTGTTTAGTGTAATGAATTACAGAGCTCTGTCAATCTAGATGGCTAAACGTCTTTACCTCTTTTTGAAAGAACTAAAGACGTTTAGTTTGTTTAGCCGCTAGTTTGGCTTTGTTGCATTACCGTGGCTAAACGAATGACCGCTTGTTCTAAGTCCTTACTGTCTAAAGCAGTAAAGTTCAAACGAATGGCTTGGTCGTTTACTGTTGAGCGAGCCGGCCAAAACTCATCACCAGGGACTATAGCCACCTTAGCTTTTAGAGCCGCCGTTGCAATGTGATGGGCTTGGTGTTGCTTTAAACGACACCAAACAAACATGCCTCCTTGCGGTACTGCAAAATCTACATAGTCGCTTAAGTGTTTTTGTAAGGTGCTTACTAGCGCATCGCGGCGGCTGCAGTAATGGGATTTAAGTTGTTCAAGGTGCAGGCCAAAGTCTGGGTGACTAATGGTTGATAGCAACATTTTTTGCATGGGCAGTGCCGAGTGAAGGTCACTGGCCTGTTTTACTTTTATGAGTGGAGCCAGCAGAGGTTTAGATGCCATAGCGTAACCAACACGCATACCTGGGGTCGCTATTTTTGAAAATGAGCCTAAGTAAAAAGCATCGCCTTTACACAATTCGGTCACTGTAGCTAAGGGTTCTCCTTCGTAACGCAGTTCACGATAGGGCGCGTCTTCCACAAACGCGACCTTGTATTTTGCCAGTAAATCCGCCACAGCTTGTCGTTTACCTAGGCTCCAACAACGACTGCTGGGATTCTGAAAATCAGGCACTGCGTAAAAGAATTTAACGTTGTTGGCTGCAAGTACTTGTTCGAGGTGGGCTAAATTCGGCCCATCTTTTTCGCTATCAACAGTTAATGTTTCTGCTTCCGCTAAGTCAAAAATCTGCAGCGCTCCCAAATAGCTTGGCGTTTCACACAATACTTGGTCGCCGGGGTTTAGATAACAGCGAGCAATTAAATCTAAGGCTTGTTGAGAACCGCTGGTAATTATGACCTCTTCGGCGAAGGGTTTACTGGCGAGAATAAACTCACGCAATTCTGTTAATCCTTCGGTAGCGCCATATTGGTAGATGCTTGGCTGGTCGGCTAATTCCGCCGCAGCTTGAGCCAGTATAGATTGTGGAAATCGATGAGCATCGGGCAGGCCACCTGCCAACGACAACATACCGGGTTGTTGGATGACTTTTAATATATTGCGAATGTAAGACTCTTTAGTGTGATTTACTCGATTGCTTGGCTCTATCATATGTGCTCAGTTGCATTAGGCATGCTGTGTATTTGAGTTGACACAATAGCGAGATTGCAAAATGCAGGTCTTAGTATTTATGTGCAAATACTTGTCCATTTGTGCTAATTTTTGAGAATTGCCAAGATACACAAGTGCTAGGAAGAAGGGTGTCGCTGAATACAGAGCTAAATAGACAAAGTCGAATAAATGATGTGTTGTATCATATCCATCAAACTATTTCTGAGCCGCAAAGTGCGACTGAATTGGCGAAAATTGCTGCTTATTCAAGGTTCCATTTTCACCGTTGTTTTAAGCAACTCACAGGCGAAAATGTTAACGACTATATTCGCCGTACTCGCTTAGAGCGTTGCGCTAATCTATTGATCTTTTCTCCTGGGCTTACTGTGCAGGATGCGGCACTTCAATGTGGCTTCCAATCTCCGGCCTCTTTTTCTAAAGCATTTAAAAAGCACTTTGGCCGTTCGCCTAAGCAATGGCGAGATGGTGGTTACGACGATTACAGTCGTAAAAATTACCAGCAAAGCTGGGGCGAAGAGTTGCAACAGCGAATGCAACATGCCAAGCACCTATCATTGCCTATGGTCACTATTCAGCGCTTAGCACCACAAACTGTGGCTTATGTTAGGCATCAAGGTTACGGCCGCAGTATTCGTCAAGCTTATGAAAAGCTGCAGATGTGGGCTGATAACCAAGGCCTTGAATGGCACCAGAATAGACTCTTAGGTTTGTACCATTCTAATCCCGATATTGTACCTGCCCCATTGTGTCATTATGTTGCGTGTTTAGCGGTAGACGTGCCTGTTTTGCGAAGAGGGCCTGTGAGTTGTTTAACCATACCAGGTGGAATGCATGCCACTTTAAATCTGTCTGGACAATACGGTGAACTGCTACCGATGTTGCATAAGTTTTATGTTGAGTGGCTGCCAGATAGTGGTTATAGGCTAGGTGATATTCCGGCGTTTGTGCGCTACCAACGTTGTCAATTTATTGATAAGGATGAATTATTTGATTTACAACTTTGTGTTCCTATCTCTTTGTAGTTAAAAGGTTTTGCTTTTTGTTGTTATCGTTTTTGTTGTTTACCATTCTTTTTTAACATAATTGTTATTGTCATATTTATGTCACATCACGGTCATAAAATCTTCGCCCAATTTGGAGCCTAATAAGGCTCCTCTCAGGGAAGAATGCAGATTTCATTTAATGAACTGCTATTGGAGTTTTTATGCGCGTATCTCGATTCTCTCGGTTGTCGGCCTTTGCGTTATTGGCTGTTAGTGCAGCGCTCATTGTTGCGTTGTACTTTTCATTAGTTGAATTGTCTGTCTCAAATCAGCAATTACAAAACTATCAATCTCTTAAGTCTCAATTTAACAGCCAACTAGTGGCTAAGGTAAATAACTACCTCAACACCGGGAATGCCTTGCAACTAAGCGAAGCTGAAAACTTACTCGAGGATCTAGTTGAGCGGTCAAAACAGCAGCAACTTAGTGGTTTATCGGTAATGCTTGAGGAGTTACTCGCAGCTCTTCAGAAGCGTTATCTTGCCTTAGGGAAATTGAGCGGAAATGAACAGGGTCTATTGATTAATGCCGAGCGAGAAATGTTGGGCTGGGCCGATAGCACAGTGGATTACGGCCTAAAAGCGACGGGAAGCGAAGCTACTGCTTATATTCAGAATGGCAGTGAATTAATGAATGCCTTAGTGAGCCTAGCCATGCAGCGCAATCGCTATTTCTCTCATCCTAGCGATGTGAGCAAATTGGCTTACGATGATGCGTTTAGTCAAGTGAGTGAATACGCAGAGGCGATTAACCGCCTACCTTTGCTGGGTGTGATGAGCGAAGTTGAAGTGGATGAATTTGCTTTAGGTGACCCTGAAGAGGCCAGTGATTTAGCTGAAGAGTTAAGAGGCGAACTACTGAGTTTGAGCCAGCGTTATCCAAGAGAATTGCAATCAACCAACGCGCTGATCGAGCAACGGCTGGTTTTACGCAGCGCCTTAAGTGCCGACATAGAACAATTAACGCAGCAAATTTCTCAGGCCGAACAAGGCGTTATTGAACAAAGAAACATGGTGATGGCAAGCGTAGAGATAACCCTGTATAGCGTGGCTGGACTCATTTTATTACTGGCCTTTGTTATGCAGCTAGTCATGCAAACAGCGGTGCTTAAACCACTTCGCGAGCTGCGCAATGGTTTTGCCTTGTTGGTTGAAAACGGCAGTATTCAACGCTTACAAGTACGCCGAAAGAATACCGAAATTGGCGAAATTGCCACTTTTTTCAATCAACTTTTAGCTAAACAAGGCGATCTTGAAGAGCTTAAAAATCAACAATTGTCGGTTGTTTCTAGCTCCTTAGATTCTGTGTCGGAACAAGTTCGCCAAGTTTATTTAACCTCAGAGCAAACGGATCTGCAGGTAGCTGAATCACAACAATTGATGGAACAGTTACGCGCGCTAACAGAGCAGTTAAACCAAGTATCAAGTGATGTTGAAGACAACGCCAACGCTACCAAAAACGCCATGAACGAATCGCAGCAAGACGTTGAACAAGTTATTAGCGCCAGTAAACGTACAACTGCCTCGGTGGTAGAAGGGCGTGAATCACTGGCTACTCTGGTTACCGCCGTTACAGACGTAAGTGCCATTTTAGATGTGATTCGCGGCATTGCCGAGCAAACCAATTTGTTGGCACTGAATGCTGCGATTGAATCGGCGCGAGCGGGCGAGCATGGCCGCGGCTTTGCAGTAGTCGCCGATGAAGTACGTACCTTATCGATGCGTACTCAAAGCTCTTTAGAAGAAATTACCGGTATCTTAAATCAACTTAAACAGTCATCTAATAGCTTAGAAAACAATATTGGTGGCATAGAAGAAGCCAGTGAGCATCAACAGTTGATTTCCTCCAAGCTGATGGAAACCACGCATCAAGTACGTGAACAGGCCCAAACTTCAGCCAATGTTGCTCACCAAGCCAGCGAATACATTCGAGAGCAAAGTGAGCATGTCGGCAGTTTTACCTCGAAGATGAATACCGTAAAAACGCAGGTAGAATCGGCCTACAAGCTCGCCACTAAAATTGAATCAGATGTAAGCCTGCAAGTCACCACCATTGTGAACACCCTTAAACCCGCGTAAACAATAAAGCTAAGGGCTTATTGCCCTTGGCATGTTATACTGCAACATTGGCTCAGTTGGGGCCTATTGCATGCGAAAAGAGAGTGAAAATGCTAGAAATTGGACGCCTTAATCAATTAGCCGTGATTGAAATGGCTGACTTAGGTGCCTACCTAGACGGTGGCGAATTTGGTGACATACTGTTGCCCACTAGAGAGCTTAGTCCTGAGCTGGGTATAGGTGATGAGCTAGAAGTATTTGTTTATCGAGATGGTGAACGAAATTTGTTAGCGACCTTGAAAAAGCCACTGGTTCAGGTGGGTGAGTGCGCCAACCTACAAGTTAAAGAAATTAACGATGTAGGCATTTTCCTTGATTGGGGCTTAGATAAAGATTTGTTCCTGCCGTTTAGTGAACAACAGCAGCCAATGGAAGTGGATCGCCATTATGTTGTATACGTTTATTTAGACAATGAACAACGCATCGCTGCCAGTAATAAGTTGGATCGCTTCATTGATAAATCTGACCACAAATATACGCGCGGCGAAAAAGTTAACTTATTAGTCGCTGGGCGTACCGAGCTAGGTTACAAAGTTGTAGTGAACAACCTGCATTGGGGCGTGTTGTATTATGACCAAGTCTTTAAACGTATTCGAGCTGGCTACGCGTGTACCGGTTATATTCAAAAAGTACGTGAAGACCAAAAGCTTGATCTCAGTTTAGAGCCGATTGGTATTCAAAAAGCGATTGATATTGGCGATAGCATTATTGCCAAATTACATGAAGAGCAGGGCTATTTAGCGCTTAGCGATAAAAGCTCACCTCAAGCAATCTCTGCGATTTTTGGCGTGAGTAAAGGCACCTTTAAAAAGGCTATTGGCAAGTTATATAAAGACGGCTTAATTACCATTAGTAAAACCGGTATTGTGCTTAACGAGAAAGACTAATTTCGGCAGAGATTGAGTTTAATAGCCCGCTTATGCGGGCTTTTTTGTAAGGCTAAACCCTAAAAAGCTTCTTCAAAGTTATGCTCAGTCACTTCACCAGCAATCACCGTTAGTTCAACGTCTTGGTCTTGTGGGTCTGCAATGGCAATAGCATCATAAAGTTCTGGGTCATCATCTACTGCGCTACAGCTAAAGGCCAGCGTATAGTCGCCAGCGGGAAGGTGAGCAAAGCTATAGCTATATAAGCTGGTTTCACTGTCTTGCTGAACCATTTTTGATGAATAAGGCGCAACGACATCTGCGGGTACCTCGGTATCAACTTCTGGGTCATACTCATCACCCAACACAGAAAACCCATCAATCGGTTGATTATATAAATAAACAACGTTGCCAGTATCGGCTTGGCAATCTCCCGTTGAAAGCAGGTTTGGGTCAATGTTGCCAGAAATCTCGCCGACAGTGGTATTGTCAACAATAGTGACACCATGTGGTTTGAGGTTATAGCTTTGTCCATTGGCGGTGCTGACTAAAGATTTTCTTAAGTTGAAGTCAATGGTATAGGCTTGAGTGCCTTCGGTCGTCACTGTAAAACCGCCAAGACGCAGTTTGTTGCTAGGTGTCTTAAGTGGCAAAGTGGCGTTGGAGTCTTCCACTACGTTACAAAACTCAGTACTCCCATTTTGATTTTGAGGACATTGAAAAGTATTGATGATTAATTCTCTATAATCACCCACTGGCAGCTCTGTATCACTTAGTACAAGTAGACTTTCCCCGTTTTGGTAGTCGAGCAAATTAATCGTGATAGGGTCGCCATTGTCATCAACGATTGGCAGTTCTATATCGTCTTCCCCTGTGCGCTGTAGGGTGATTGATGTATAACTCACATTTACTTCTGCAGCGCTATCCACCGGTGCATCTGCTATTGAAAACGACACCTTTGCAGTGCTTGGTGGAGTAATATCTGAGCCACCATCGCCTCCGCAGGCAATTAAACTAAGCGTTAACGACGCAATAAGCGATACCTTGAAAGTATTTTTCATCGGGAATTCTCTATCTAGCGTTTAAACCTGAATATGCGTGGTCTAGTTAGTTTTTGTTATCTCGCCTTTAAGTATAGTTTTGTTGGCGATTCTCGCTATTTTAACACAGTAAATACTAACTAATTTTGTATGTTAAAGAGCTGCTAGTGGGGATAAAAAAAAGCCCAAACGATGTAGTTTGGGCGAACAATTGCAGTTAAGAATTACAGACTATAACGAAGCTTTAACTCGCTAGGGTGAGGGGCTAAATAGGCTTGTTTTGCCACATAGTGTTTTGGGTGCTCACGCAAATAGTGTTGAATAAGGCTAATTGGCACCAGTAGTGGCATTAAACCTTCACGATATTGATGAATCCGCTCAGACAGTTCTTCACGCTGTTGTGAACTTAGGTCGCGCTTGAAGTAACCTTGCAAATGTTGCAATACATTACAGTGATTTTTGCGGCTGCAGTTATGTTTGAGTATGCCCATAAAGCCTTCAATGTAAGCAGCAAAACCATGCTGGTTTTTATTGCTTAAACTGGCCACCAAGGGGCCTAGTTCACGGTATTTGGCAGGGTGATGTGCCATTAACAAGTACTTAAACTTAGCGTGAAAGGCTTGTACTTTAGCGACCGTTAAACCCTCATGCTCCATGGTTTTCCACTCATGGAAGGCAAATACTCGGTTTACGAAGTTTTCGCGTAGCACTGGGTCGTTTAAGCGGCCATCTTCTTCTATTGGAAGCAGTGGATAAGCCTCCATTAATTTGGCAGTGAACAAACCTACGCCCTCTTTGCTGGCGTTGTTTTTTGCAGGAGAATATACACTTACCCGCTCCATGCCGCAGCTAGGTGACTTAGCTGCCACCACATAACCACTTAAATGACCAAGCTGAGGTAGGCGGCGGTCGGCGTAGTTGTTCATCTTTTCGCTAACATCAAAGCTGCCATCGCTAGCTTGAAGGCTAATCACGTCTTCATGTTGAACTAAGCGAATAGTTTTACGAGGAGTGCCCATACCAATGGCCATTTCTGGACAGGTAGGTTCAAAATCAAAGTAGTTGGCTAACTCGGTTCTGCAAAAGCGAGATTGTTTGTGGCCGCCGTCGTAACGTACTTCTTGGCCAAGTAAGCAGCTGCTAATTCCTACTGAAATTTTGTCGCTTGAGAATCGGTTCATAATGGCATCCCCTGAGAGTATTACTAAGTATTACGTGGCTCAGTGTTTTGCGATCACTATGAGTGAAATTATTTTTTAGTTTGGTGTAGCAAGTAGCTGGTTAAGCTTGCTGGCGAGTCTAGTTCCGGCGCGCATTAGTTGTTTCTCGAGGCTTGAGCGGTGTTGCTCGGCATATTCATCAGCCAGCTTGATGCTGGAGAACTGGTAAGCTGCGGGCACTAA
Organism: Agarivorans sp. 1_MG-2023; assembly: GCF_030548385.1. Lineage (NCBI taxonomy): Bacteria > Pseudomonadati > Pseudomonadota > Gammaproteobacteria > Alteromonadales > Alteromonadaceae > Agarivorans > Agarivorans sp. 1_MG-2023. The sequence continues at coordinate 280,493 of NZ_JAUOSJ010000003.1, forward strand.
GGCACGAGTTTCTTGTAGCCAGTCTTCATAACTACCTTGAGTGTTTGTTCGCGGATAGTTTCGTGCTAAATATTGCGCATATTGCTCTACTGAACCGTGTTTGGTATCAAGCAGTTGGGTATCCCATACTCGGTGTAAATTAGAGGTTTTCCCGTACCATTTTACTCTTGTACTGTTCCCTCCACGATCTTTGGCGTAGGCCACGTGCAAGGGCTGGTGTAAATCGCCAACAAAATGAATGTAAAACTTTAAGGCTTGTTGGCGCTCTTCATTGTTTAAAGTTTGATCTAGCAAAGTGTTTTCAAAGTACTTAAGTTGACTTAATACATCGCCCTTACTGCTGCGTTTAGCTTGCTGAAGGCTTTGTTCTTCAGGAATGTTTATGTAATGCCAAGGTCCACTATGCTTCCATAAAGCGGTTCTGCGTGCTTGGTCTGCCCAGGTTGAAGCGTTAACCAATGACTGCCCATCAAGTAGCAGCTCAATCTGATGGTTTGCGTGTGGGGTTAGTTGTTGCTGAGCGATATAGGCAATGAGCTGATGTCCAAGCACTCCAAAGGCATGGCTAGGTAAGCTAATAAGGGTAATAATGAAGAGTAAGGTTAAGCGGTTCACATAACATCCTTGAAAATAAGAAGGCGCTAAGGCGCCTTCTCAACAAGTTTATAATAAGCTTAGAATAGTCTCAGCACTGCTTACTTCAAAGCTCTTAGCCTGCTCAACATTAACAGTGCTAACAGTTAAATCATCGATGATGATGGCGTAACGCTGTGAACGAACGCCACCAAATCCTGCTGTGTCCATTTCCAAGCCAAGGGCTTTAGTGAAGCTGGCATCGCCATCGCCCAACATCATAATTTGCTCTGCGTTTTGAGCTTCGCCCCAAGCATTCATTACAAAGGCATCGTTTACCGATACGCAGGCAATAATATCTACACCCTTAGCTTTAATGTTGTCGGCTAACACTACAAAGCCGGGAAGGTGAGACTCTGAACAAGTGGGAGTAAAAGCACCGGGCACCGCAAATAACACTACTTTTTTCCCTGCGAATAGCTGGTGAGTTGAATAGTTTTGCATACCTTCTTGGTTTAGCTCGGCAAGATTTGCTTCTGGAATGGTTTGACCTACTTCAATCATGTTGCTCTCCATGTGTTGTTGGATACATCGTATTTTTCGTAATAACTTTTAAGCGCGGCTTTAGCCTAGAGCGAATAAGCGCTGCTCGCAAGTTACTGCCTATTATGGTTCGCAGCAGGCTAACAACTGCTCGCTAAGGTGAGTTTGATCAAGGGCTTGCGAGGCAATCAGCTCGATGCGATTTTCTTCACTGGGCGCTAAGGTTTGTAACTTACCTTGGCCGTTAACTTGATTAATTAGTAATGTGGCTTGTGGCGTTTGTAACACCGCTTTACAGCGTAATAAATCTAAAGATTCGAGCCAAGTGAGCAGTGCAGTTTGCTGAAAACGAGTGTTAGCAGGAAACTGCCAACCCAGCGAATAAACACCATCTTGATGATGCTGCTTAACGGCAAAGGGCTGCGGTTCTCCAACAACTTCTGGGTTATCTTCAACCCTTGGTGTGGCGATTGAATTTGCAGTGAGCGACCAAGGCTTTAATTGGGGAGGTAGCTTAGCTAATGGGCTCAATAACACACTCATATCTAATTGACCATGTTGGCTATATACAAGGGCTTTATCTTGCAGGCCTTGGCGATGTAGGTAATTGGTTAAAGCAAGCTTGTCTTGCGCTTGATACAAGTCGTTTTTACTTGCCACAATAGCGTCGGCAATGCTTAACTGCGCCGGAAAATTTTCGTGTTCAGTGTAACGTTTATCGGCTAATACGCGCGCATCAACCAAGGCTAAGCTTGTCCCTAATTGAATGGTACCTTGGTTAGCCAGCTGTTCTAAACGTTGCTTAATATTGATCGGGTGCCCTAAACCGGTGGGTTCTATGATTAAGCGTTGCGGCTTAGCCAGTTTGAGTAGTTGGTTTAAGGCGACTAGAAAAGGTACACCGGCAGCGCAGCATAAACACCCTCCGGGAACTTCTTTTATAAACACATCTTGTTGCGGTTGTTGGGCTTCTAGTAAGGCTGCATCTAAACCTATTTCGCCAAACTCATTGCTCAGCACAGCCCAGCGCTCATGCTTGGGTTTGTTCGCCAATAAGTGCTGAATTAAGGTGGTTTTTCCTGAGCCCAAGAAGCCACTGACTAAATGGCAAGGAACGGCATCAGCAATAATTTTCACGCCAGTTTACCTACATTAAGTATCTAAATATTCGTTAATTTACAGTAACACAGTTAATGCGAAGATTAGCCTTGGCTGGAGTAAGGGTAATGGTTTATTTGAGCTTAGTGGGTCACGTTTAATCGGTAAAATGTAGATTGAACAAAGTCTTCTGCCTGGTCGGATTTTTTCTAAACATACACAGCCGCTTTGAAATACATATACTGACCACCTTCGTCGTGGTCACTGCCTAACATGTCGACTTCTTGGTATAAATCAGCTTTACCTGGGAGGGTCATGGTGACGATTAGCTTGGTGTTTTACACTTGGATGCGGTAGCTCATGGCTGTTGCCTTTAAGGGGGCGTGGGCAAAGTAAATTGAGTCCATTTCATGATGCGGTAATACAAGCGAATAAGCTCATCTTTATTAGGGCGGAACTGACAATAATTACGCGACCTACTTGTCAGTTTTCGCCGGTATGTCTTATAGTAAAAATTGTATCAAGCTTCGCTACTATTAATAAAATACTTCCCCTTCTGCGCTACCTGCTAGCCTCTTCAGCTTGTTGTACTTTTTCACATATGTAATTGGCAATAGGAAAGGCCGAGGTGGCAGCGGGTGAAGGCGCGTTGCAAACATGGAGGCTGCGTGGGCTATTAGCAAACAAAAAGTCATGCACTAAACTGCCATCTTTAAGCACTGCTTGCGCGCGAATTCCCGCAGGGTAGGGCCGTAAATCATGAATGTTTAAACTGGGACAGTACTTCCTTACTCGTTGTAAATAGCCTGATTTAAACAAAGAGTCCTTTGTTTCCTTAAAGCCACTGCCTAAATGCTGTTTAGCCACTTTCCAAAAACCGGGGAAGCTCAGCATTTGCTTGGTATCGGCTAAGTTAAAAGAGGCTTTGTTATAACCCTCTCGTGACCAGCCTTGCACTGCGTTTGGCCCAACCGTTACCGTTCCATCAATCATTTTAGTCAGGTGCACCCCCAAAAATGGCAATTCGGGATCAGGAATGGGGTAAATGAGGTGTTTGATTAGCTGGTTGTGGCGGGGCTGCAGTTGATAGTACTCGCCTCGGTAGGGAATGATTTGGAAGTTGATATCAATGTTTAGCATTTTACATAAACGGTCAGCCATAAGGCCACCGCAGCTAACGAGATACTTGCCGCTAAACTGGCCATGTTGTGTATTCACAGTGATTTGAGAGCCACTCTCTGTTAGCCCGTTCACCTGATGTGAAAGTTTAATTTCACCACCTTGCTGGGTAAACAATTCAGCTATTTTTTGGCAAATTTGAGGGTAACTCACAATACCAGTATCGTTAACCTTAAGCGCACCTAAGCCTGAAATATTTGGTTCCAGTTCAGTTAGTTGCTGGGCTGATAACTGGCTTATTGCTATTTCGTTTTCTATGCAACGAGCGGCTAAATCGTGCATACGGCTTAATTCGAGAGGGGTCGTCGCAACCAGTAATTTCCCGCACTGAAGGTAAGGAATGTCGTGTTGTTGGCAAAACGCGACGGTTTGCTTCAAACCTTGTTTACAAAATTGCGCTTTTAAACTGCCCGGCGGGTAGTATACCCCAGCGTGAATGACGCCGCTATTATGCCCGGTTTGATGAAAAGCTAACGAAGGCTCTTTTTCTAGAACCACTATTTTGGCTGAAGGGTGATTTTGCTTTAGCTGCCAAGCTGTGGCTAAACCCACAATTCCGCCGCCAATTACGATGTAGTCGTAACTCAATGGATAATCCTTTTGACTCATTACTCAAGGTGTTGAGCCTAGTTATTTTGGCACAAAATCCGAAGCTTAGACTAAAGATATCAATCTGCTGCTGAATTCCAGTTAATGCAATGATAAGGTCAAACTTATCAATGCCCTATAGAGAACTGTAAATGGACTTTACTATTTATCATGGTGTGTTACTGCTGGTGGTAGGGCTAATCGCTGGTGTGATTAACACCTTAGCAGGCGGCGGCTCCAATTTAACCTTGCCAGCATTAATGGTAATGGGGATGCCAGCAGAAGTGGCTAATGCCACTAATAGAGTGGGCATTTTTTTACAATGTTTAACCGGTGTTTTGGGTTTCAAGAAGCACGACAAGCTTGATACTGAAGATGTCGTTCCCATTTTGTGGCCCACCTTAGTGGGAGGACTAGTGGGAGCGGTTGCTGCTTCCTATTCACCAGCTTGGATTATCAAATACCTGTTACTGGGGGCAATGTTGGCAATGGCGGCATTAATGCTGTTTAAACCCAGTGCCGTTGCGCCAGAACCGGGCACCCTTGCTCGCAAAATGGACGATACGCCTTCAGCTAAGTGGAGCTTGGGTTTAGCAGGGTTTTATGGCGGCTTTGTTCAGGCCGGCGTAGGGTTTATTTTGATCGCAGCATTGGCCGGCAGTTTGCGCTACGATTTAGTAAGAGCAAATGCGCTTAAATTAGTGTGTACCTTATCTTTTACCAGTATTGCTCTGGTGGTGTTTATTGCCAGAGGGCAAGTGTTGTGGTTGCCGGGTTTAGTGTTAGCGGTGGGTTACATTATTGGTGCCCATTACGCTGTAAAGTTTGCTATAAAAGCGGCGACTAATACGCTTAAATGGTTTCTGTTTGTTATGACTTTGATTGGCTGTATTGCCGCCTTAAGGTTTTAGTTGAAAGGATGTACTAATGAAAAAGACAGTTATTTTTGTTGCCGTATTGTTGATAAGTGCATGTAGCGGCAAACCAGAAGGCATAGAGCCGGTGAGTAATTTTCAGTTACAAAAGTACTTGGGAACTTGGTATGAAGTTGCCCGTTTAGATCACTCATTCGAGCGTGGCATGAGCCATGTGACCGCAACTTATAGCTTACGTGATGACGGCAAAGTAACGGTATTAAATAAAGGCTTTTCTGAGCAGGAACAACAGTGGTTTGAAGCCGAAGGTATTGCTCAGTTTGTTGACTCACCAGACATTGGGCATCTCAAAGTGTCCTTTTTTAGACCATTTTATGGTGCTTATGTCGTGTTTGCCTTGGATGAGCAAGACTACCAATACGCGTTGGTTGCTGGCCCTAACCGAAAATATTTATGGTTGCTTGCTCGAACGCCTGACTTAGCTCACCAAGTGAAAAGAGACTTGGTTCACGAGGCTAAAGACTTAGGCTACGATGTAGATGCGTTGATTTATGTAGATCATCACTCTGAAGTGATTACTTCTCAAGAATAAGAATTTGTCTTAGTAAAGGAACAAGTATGTGGACTGAGGGTAAAGTAATTGAACGTATTGATTGGAATGATGAGCTATTCAGTTTACGAATTAAGGCCGATATTACGCCATTTGTCGCTGGGCAATTCATTAAGTTATCAGAGTTAAGAGAGGGCAAGCGAGTAGCTCGTGCCTATTCATTAGTTAATCCTCCTGATACCGATTACCTAGAAGTGCTTGCGATTAAGGTAGAGCAAGGCTTGCTGTCACCTAATCTTCATCAATTGAGTGTTGGGGATACCATCGATGTCTCTAGCAGTGCCGCAGGGTTTATGGTGTTGGATGAAGTGCCCGAGGGGAAGCATTTGTGGTTAATTGGCACCGGAACTGGAATAGGACCGTATTTCTCAATGTTAGAAACGGCGCAAGCTTGGCAACGTTTTGAGAGAATTGCGTTGGTCTACGGCGTGAGAAAAGTCAAAGATATCGCTTATAAAGATCTTATTGATAAATACCAAGCAGAACACCCCACACAGTTCCAGTTTCAAGCCATGGTTACTCGTGAAGACTGCGAAGGTGCGCTTAAAAGCAGAATCCCTGAAGCCTTAGCGAATGGGTCGTTGGAGCAAGGGCTTGGCCTTACATTAAGCGCAGAGCATTCCCAAGTGATCATGTGTGGTAACCCCGAAATGATCACCGATGCGCAAGTAATCTTAGAGCAAAAAGGTTTGAAGAAAAATTTACGACGTAAACCTGGGCAAGTAACGGTGGAGCGATACTGGTAGTGCGTTTTATGAGCATTGATGTTAATCTGCTCGCATCAAATTTTTAGCTCCTGAACATCAACCTAGTTTTTAGTGGTTACAAAAGCAACGCTTGTTGTCAGTTTTCTTTACAATGTTACAGTTTTACTGAATTTTTTAACTGTAACGTATTGGAAGTAAAGACTTAATTTTATTGGCTTGTTTATTGCTTTGTATTGGTCAGGACGGTTTTTAAATAATATACAGAATGCTATTTTGGGGGCGCTGTGTTTAAACAAATTTTATTAGTAGCAACGTGTGCTGTGTCTATGTCAGCTTTCTCTGCGGAGCAAGTTTGGGATTTTGATGATGGTTCACTATCCGGCACTGGAAACGGTAACTCTCTGGATATGTCTGGATTAAGTGTTACTGGTTGGTCGGATACCGCCAACCCTAATGACGGACGTATTAAAAATACCAAACTTAGATATTCGAACTCATATGGCTTGATGTCTGATAACAGAGATGAGCCGAACAATACTCCGCAACATTCTATCGACAGCTACGGCAACGATTTTGATATGGTTTTGCTAACTTTTGATGAAGCGGTAAATCTAGCGGGCTTCACTTTAGGTTGGGCCAGTGAAGATCACGGAACTAATAGGCAAGCTAGTCACGCAGATGTTTCAGTATTGGCTTATTCGGGCAGTGATGTTGCTACTGTGAATAATCAAAGATGGGCTGATTTAGCTGGTTTAGGTTGGACAACAGAAGCCGAAGTAAGTAATGCCGACGATTACGCTTATCAAGCTATTGATTCAGATGCTGTGTCTAAATATTGGTTGATTGGTGCATACAACCCTATATTCGGTAACTTGAACTGGTCTGCTAACAACGATGGATTCAAGCTTGCTGGTGTAAATACCGAAACACCTCAGTTTGCTGCTACTGTTCCAGAACCAGGTACAGTACTGTTATTTGCAGCGGGCCTATTTGGTATTGCACTACGTACCAGAAAGCGCCAAGCTTAAATACAAAATTCCTTTTCCTGTTTAGCGAAAAATACGAAATACTCTGTATTTCGTATTTTTTTGTCTTTTTTTTGCCTCTGGTTCATTAGATACTGTTTGTCGGTTAATTGATTGACCCTCGCTGTAACAAGGAACCTGTTTGCCAATGAAAAAGTCTTTTCTCCCTTTCTTACTTTTGTGTGTTGCCGGCTTTAGCTCTGCTAATGAGCAAGCAAATGAATACGAGTTGGCCGTTAAAGCCTTTCATAGTGGGGAAGAAAACGAAGCTTTTATTCATTTAAAAAATGCCTTAACGGCTAACCCTGAACATCTTTCTTCAAAGCTGTTACTCGCAAAGGTGTATTTCAACGCTAATAATTTAGGTTCAGCTGAAAAACAACTGGAGGAAGCACTCAACCTTGGTGCTGATATTAATTTAGTATTGCCAATGCTTGGTAATGTTCTATTGCTGCAAGGAAAGACCTCCGAAGTATTGGCTTTTGAAGAACGAGCGAGCGAGTTTTCGCGACAAACTCAGTTTGAGTGGAAGCTGTTGCGTGGACGGATCTACTTATTAAACTCCCAAGCTGATTTAGCGCGTAAGGAGTTTGAGCAAGCGACGAAGTTAATCCCTAATAAACCTAGTGCAATGAATACCTTGGCTACTTTATATCTGCAGCAGAAAGAGTATGTTCTGGCTGAGCAGTGGGTTAAACGTTCTTTAAGCATTGCTGAAAACAATGAGCGAACGTGGCTATTAAAGGGAAACTTAGAAGCAAATCAAGGCCAGATGAGCGCCGCGCTAGAAAGTTATCAGAAAGCCTATAGTTTAGATCCTGAAGACCCTAAAGTTTTACGTAGTTTGGTGATGACCCACCTTAAAGCTAATCAGCTAGAAGAGGCTAAGCGCTACTTAAAGAAAGTCCAAGAACAGACTCCTAACGATCCTACCGCTATTTTAATTAGTGCTACCTTGTTAAGTGATGAAGATAATGCTGAGCTGGCTGAGCAAGCGCTTACTGAATTATCTCAAAAGGTATCAGCTGCAGAAGGCGAAGAACTGACTGATGCAAATACGCTGTTGTTTATTCAAGGTGCCTCAGAATTTATTTTAAAGAATGATGAAAAAGCCCAGCAGTACCTGAGCCAGTATTTACGGCAGAAACCCAGTGATTTAGGCGCAACAAGAATGCTTGCTAAGGTGTATTTGCGTTCGGGCGAGCCTTATAAACTGCAGCTACTCCTTCAAGAAAACTTTGATTATATTATTCGCGACCTCGGATTGTCGGTACAGTTGGTATATCTCTATATAGACGCAGGGCGGTTACGTGCCGCGCAACAGGCTTTTGAGCAAATTCGCGCTTATCATAGCGATTCAAATTATGTGGTTATATTAGAAGCTGAGCTAGCACGAGCGAGTGGTGAAGCAGGGCGAGCTTTAAGTTTGTTGCAAACTTTATCTTATAGCGAAGTAGACGCCCCGATAAAGTGGCTGCAGTTGAAAGGTGAGTTGGCTCTACAAGTTAATAATTATGCCCAGGCTAAACTTGCAGTAGAAGAGCTGATTGGCCGAAATATTAAAACCAGCCCTACGCAAAATTTAATCGCTGCTTACTACATTAAAACTCAGCAGTTTGATCTGGCACTGCGTTATCTTGATGATGTTTTAGCGAGCAGCCCACGTAATTTGGGTGCACGTTTTAATAAAGCTTTGGTGCTAAAAAGCCAAGGTAAGCCCGAACAGGCTTTAGTATTGCTCAAGCAAATTCTTACAACGCAAAATGACCATGTGGCGAGCTATTTGCTGGCCGCTCGTATCTACTTGCAGCAGCAAGACTACCCACAAGCTATTGAGCAATTAGATAAAGTACTGCTTTATCAGCAAGACAATAGAGTGGCTAGGGAGTTGAAGCTAGATACATATATGCAAACTCAACAGTGGTCTTTGGCATTAGCCGAGGTTGAAAAATTAAATCGTGAATACATTTTAAATGAGCAATATTTAAGCTCTTATGCTGAAGTATTAATTCGTTTGGAGCGTTATGACGATGCCGCTTATCCTATTGGATTACTGGACAGTATTTGGAAAGAGCAGCCGGAAAACTTAGTTACTTTGGCTCAAATGCAGATTCAAGCAAAGCAACTGTCTGCTGCTAAAGCGAGCTTACTTAAATCTCACGAACTTGACCCTAAAATAATGACAACGTTAGTCTTGTTAGCCAAAGTTGAATTGGCGCAGCAACAGATTGAAAACGCCGAGAAAACGGTTGTTAAATTACAGCAGTTGTTTAGTGATAGCAGCGAGTTATATGCACTAAAGGGCGATATCTTGCTGCGTAAAAGTCTACCGCTTGACGCTCAAAAACAATATAGCCAAGCGGTGGCCTTAAACCATTTCAATCGCGAAGCAGTGGTGCGTTTGTATCAATTGTCTAAGCAAGGCGTAGCAGTGAAGGCATTTCATCAGCAACTAGAAGCCTTGTTGGAAGATAGCACCAAAACAGCTTGGCATCGCCGTTTATTGGCAGACAGCTATTTGCAAGACAAGCAATTGAGTCAGGCGCAGACACACTATGAAGCCTTACGAACTATTCCCGAGTTAGAAAACGAGCCGGGCATCTTAAATAATTTGGCTTATATCTACTCCAAAACTGATTTAGACAAGGCTTACAGTACTATTGCTATTGCGGTAGAGCAGGGCTCTAAGAATGCGGCAATTTTGGACACCATTGGGTGGATTGAAATACAGCGAGGAAAGTTTGACCAAGGTTTAGTGTTTTTACGCGAAGCCTACACAATGAATTCTTCGGATGCTGCGATTCGTTACCATCTTGCTTTTGCGTTGGATAAGTTAGGGCGAAAAGCAGAGGCTAAGCGAGAAGTACAAGAAGCCTTAGAATTAGATCAACAGTTTTCTGAGTACGAAGATGCTAAAGCCTTATTAGACAGTTTAAGTTAAAGGTTTCGCTCCCAATAAAAAAGCCACCTATAGGTGGCTTTTTAGTTTTACAAACTAGCTTATTCGTTTGTATTTAATACGATGAGGCTGTGCAGCTTCTTCGCCAATGGTTTCTTTGAGCCAAGCTTCATACTCGGTAAAGTTACCCGCATGGAAGTTTACTTGGCCTTCATCGCGGTAATCAAGGATATGAGTTGCGATGCGGTCTAAGAACCAGCGGTCATGCGAAATAACCATGGCACATCCAGCAAACTCTAATAAGGCGTTTTCAAGTGCGCGCAGTGTTTCTACGTCTAGGTCATTGGTTGGTTCATCTAGTAGCAATACATTACCACCGGTTTGAAGCAGCTTAGCTAGGTGCAAACGACCACGCTCACCCCCAGATAACTCACCCACACGTTTTTGTTGATCGCCACCTCTAAAGTTAAAGCGACCCACATATGCACGACTTGGTACTTCAACGTTACCAATTTTTAGAATGTCAGACCCACCAGACACTTCTTGCCAAACTGTGGCTTTGTCATCCATTGCATCACGGAACTGGTCTACACTGGCGATCTGAACCGAGTCACCCACTTCTACAGTACCTGAGTCTGCTTGCTCAGCGCCGGTTATCATCTTAAATAAGGTTGATTTACCCGCGCCGTTAGGCCCAATAATGCCTACTATCGCCCCCTTAGGGATGCTGAATGATAGGTCATTAATAAGAACTCGGCCGTCGTAAGATTTGCTTAGCTTAGTGACATCAATCACCTTGTCACCTAAACGCTGAGCGGCTGGAATGAACAGTTCGTTAGTTTCATTACGGCTTTGGAAGCTTTGAGTATTAAGCTCTTCAAAGCGTGCCATACGAGATTTACTTTTGCTTTGACGACCTTTCGCGTTAGAGCGAACCCATTCCAATTCTTTCTGAATGGATTTCATGCGAGCTTTCTCTTGCGACGCTTCTTGGCTTAAACGATCTTCTTTTTGTTCTAACCAAGACGAGTAGTTACCTTCCCATGGGATACCTTCGCCGCGGTCTAGCTCTAAAATCCAACCTGCTACGTTATCTAAGAAGTAGCGATCGTGAGTTACTGCTACAACGGTGCCTTCATAGTCATGTAGGAAACGTTCTAACCAAGCAACAGATTCAGCATCCAAGTGGTTGGTAGGTTCGTCTAGTAACAACATGTCTGGCTTTTCAAGCAATAAACGACATAGCGCTACGCGGCGGCGTTCACCACCTGACAGCTTCTCAATTTTTTGATCCCACTCCGGCAGGCGCAAGGCATCGGCTGCTCGCTCTAACTGATTCTCTAAACTGTGAGAATCGTGAGTGGCTAAAATAGCTTCCAATTCGCCTTGTTCTTTAGCAAGTGCATCAAAATCAGCGTCTGGTTCAGCATATTCTGCATAAACTTGATCTAAGCGAGTTTGGGCATTCTTAACCACCGCTACCGCTTCTTCTACCACTTCACGAACAGTCTTATCTAAGTCCATTTGTGGTTCTTGCGCTAAGTAACCGATTTTGGTGCCTGGGTTAGCGCGTGCTTCCCCTTCAATTTCGGTATCAATGCCAGCCATAATACGCAATAACGTAGACTTACCTGAGCCGTTAAGACCTAACACACCAATTTTGGCGCCAGGGAAAAAGCTTAAAGAGATGTTCTTTAGAATGTGCTTTTTAGGGGGGACGATTTTACCGACGCGGTTCATCGTATAAATAAATTGGGCCATTTGCCGTTCCTATAGAATGTCAAAACTAATGTTTGGTGCAGCTAAAGCATACACCCAAATCAGATTGTTTTTATCTTCCGCTATGATACTGGCTTCCTTGCTGGATGCTAGCTTTGCCAATCACTTTATTCAGCCTGTTGTTGATGTTGTCACTGTTTTATATGAAAAGCGGCTAAATCTGCTGTTGGCCACTGTTGATAACCGAGTGGGTGATGGCTTCGAGTCGAATTTGCCAATAATTAATGCTATGTTGCTGTTATCACTATTTGAAGTAACTGACTGATGAAAAGATTGTTGTTAGCTTGCATGGCCCTTAGCTTGGCGTTTACGGCCTCTGCCTTAACTTATGACCTACCTAATGACGGTAGCCGTTTATTAGGGGGGAACCAGTGGCACCGGATCCAAAAAGGTGAAACTATCGCACTAATTGCTGAGCGTTATGGCGTAGGCTTTTTGGCTGTAATGGCAGCCAATAAGGGGGTCGACCCATTTTTACCTGAAGTGGATAGCCAGTTGCTTATTCCCACTCAAATACTGCTACCAGATGTTGAACATACAGGCGTAGTGGTTAATTTGGCTGAATTACGTTTGTACTACTTTCGACCAAACAGCCATCAAGTAGATGTATTGCCAATTGGCATTGGTCGAATTGGTCGTGAAACACCTGAAATGAGTACTTATATTAGCCAGAAACGAGAAAAACCAACTTGGACACCAACTCAGAATATTCGAAACGAATACGCTGCAAAAGGCATCATTCTACCGCAAGTGGTTCAAGCTGGACCTGAAAACCCATTGGGCGAATATGCGCTGCGATTGGCGTATGGTAATGGTGAGTATTTGATTCATGGGACTAACAAAGAATTTGGGGTTGGCTTACGAGTAAGCTCTGGTTGTATTCGCTTATTCCCGAGCGACATTGAGTATTTATTTTCTCAAGTTAATGTGAAAACCCCCGTACGTATTATTGATCAATCGATTAAACATTCCTTAGAGCCAAGTGGTGAGTACTTGTTAGAAGTGCATCAGCCGCTAAACCGTTCACAAGAAGATGTAAGCCAAGCAACTTCATTAAAGCTAAGTAGGGATGATATTAAGTTTATTACTCAAGCGGGAGTTGATTCTTCGGTTGTCAATCAAGCGCTGAAAAACCAGCAAGGCATTGCTTTAACGGTGGGTGAAAATCAGGGATAAAAAAAGGAGATGCCATAGCATCTCCTTTTTTACATCGGTTTAAACTTACTTAGTGTAAGAAGAAGCGATGTTGTCGATACGCTCGTTAGCGCGCATAGCTTCAGCTTTCGCTTGGTCAGCACTCATTTGAGCTGACTTGATGTCACCACTCAAAGAGCTTTGCTCTGCACGAAGAGCTGCAACTTCGTTAGATAGTGCATCAACTTTGTCGCTTAGAGATTGTACGTTGTTTTCTAAAGCGGTAGTGTTTGAAGAACAACCCGCTAGTAAAATGGTAGAAGCAATAGCGCCTGCAACTAAAAACTTATTCATGGTAAGTCCGTCCTTTATGTTCAAGTCTAACGAATGATATCAATCGTCAATTCGTATTAAGCAAAGCCATTCACTGCGTTGAGTGAGCCGCTGATATGATTATGGCTCAATATTATTAAGCTGCAAGCCCTAGATAGTAAAAGTAAAAGAAAAATATGGTGATAACAGGGATTTAAGTTGTTTTGTTAACATTTTTGCAACAAAAGATGTCGCCTAGTAGGGACATTTCAGGATTATTGCTAGCCTGCTGTTAGTTAATGCTTTTACATTGTTTATTAGAGCGCTGCTTAATATGTTGGTATTCCGCCTTGCGGTTGTCTGCATTTTGGTAACGTTTGGGTAGATTTAACACCACGATAAGGTAGTCCCCCTTAGCTTGTTGCTCTTCTATAGAGAGTGCTAAAAAATCTTGTTGACTGACTGCAACCACTGAGCTTATTTTTGAATTTGGTAAACGTTGTTGCACCCGTGAGTAGGTGCCTTGCTTTTGTTCGATATGAAAATTACCCACTATATGCATGACTTGTTGGTTTGCTTCATTGTTTAAGTGAGCGGCAATAGACTCAGCCATGGTCTCGTCCCAGGCTAACATGGCTAGAAAATGATTTTGGCTTTGTTGGCTGTCGCCATGATGAGCATTTCCAAATAAGCGCTGCTGGTAAGCGGGGTCATCTACGGTAAATTCTTGGCTCAACAATAGGCGCTGCTCCGAGTCTAGTGTGTGTAAATAGGCCAAACCCTCGCTACCTATACAAGTCACATGCGCTTTAGGGGCGTTGGCGGCAATAACGTTTAAGTGCTTAGCCTTTGAAAATTCAACTAAGGGCCGATAATCGGAACGGTAATTTGGCCAAGCGTTAGTTTGCTTAATCAACCATTCTTCACCGATATCATCGTTTAAATACTCGTTTACTAAAGCTTGTTGGCTACGGTCAAATTGTTCCATAGATAAGCTTAATTGATCGTGTTGTGCATGCAGAGATTGGAATAAGCGTAACTGCGCTAAATGGATCCCTGGGTGACTATGGTACTCACCAAATAACACCACATTTGAATCTGCAAGCAAACTGGCTAGTGTTTCAGTATCGGTGAGAACTTGCTGAGCATGCGGGTCAAAAAGGATGTAATCATAATAAGTCTCTAACGGCGCAGCGGTGCTAGCTTGTTGAAGACCAGTGTTTGGTTGGCCAGCACTGCAGGCCGCTAGGCTGACCAAGATAAACAGAAAACTTGAAAGACGAAATAACATAGGGGTCAATACTCTAAATGTAGATGATAATCATTATCATCTTAGCCTTTATTAAACCTAAAAGTAATGCTTAAATTAACGTGAATTTATTTCATAAAGATCAAAGCAGGTGGTGAACGAATTGCAAACAAAGTACGTAACATTCACTATCTCACTTCGATAAGCCATAACGGGTTTATGTTAAGTTTATGCGATTACGCTAAACCCGCAGCTTAAAATTTTGCTGTGATCTGAAAAGGACTCAGGTTAGAATGCGCCTTCGAAAAATCACCCACCAACATGTAACAAAAGAGTCAGGAGATACTGATGTTAAAGCGTGATATGAATATCGCCGATTACGATGCCGAGTTATGGCAAGCCATTACTAAAGAAGAAGTTCGCCAAGAAGAGCACATTGAGCTGATTGCTTCTGAGAACTACGCCAGCCCACGGGTAATGGAAGCGCAAGGTTCTTACCTTACTAATAAGTACGCCGAAGGTTACCCTGGCAAGCGTTACTATGGTGGTTGTGAGTATGTAGACCAAGCTGAAGTACTTGCTATTGAGCGTGCTAAACAGCTATTTGGTGCAGACTACGCAAACGTGCAACCTCATGCAGGTTCACAAGCTAACTCAGCTGTTTTTATGGCATTACTAAATGCTGGTGACACCGTGCTAGGCATGAGCCTTGCCCATGGTGGTCACTTAACTCACGGTGCCAGCGTAAGCTTCTCAGGTAAAATCTACAACGCTGTTCAGTACGGAATTAACCCGGAAACTGGCGAGCTCGATTACGCTGAAGTTGAAAAGCTAGCTAAAGAACACAAACCAAAAATGATTATTGCTGGTTTCTCAGCATACTCAGGTGTGGTTGACTGGCAGCGTTTCCGCGATATCGCTGACGAAGTAGGTGCTTACCTATTTGTTGATATGGCACACATTGCTGGTTTAGTGGCTGCAGGTTTATACCCAAACCCAGTTCCTATTGCAGACGTAGTGACTACCACTACGCATAAAACCCTAGCTGGCCCACGTGGCGGTTTGATTTTGGCTCGTGCTAATGAAGTTATCGAGAAGAAATTAAACTCTGCAGTATTCCCTGGCGGCCAAGGCGGTCCTTTAATGCATGTTATTGCAGCTAAAGCAGTAGCCTTTAAAGAAGCTATGGAGCCTGAGTTTAAGCAATACCAACAAGCTGTATTGGATAACGCAAAAGCGATGGTGGCGGTGCTACAAGAGCGTGGTTACAAAATCGTATCTAACGGTACTGAAAACCACTTGTTCTTAGTTGACCTTATCGATAAAGACATTACTGGTAAAGACGCTGACGCAGCACTAGGCCGCGCCAACATCACTGTTAACAAGAACTCGGTTCCAAACGATCCTCGTTCACCATTTGTGACCAGTGGTTTGCGTATCGGTACGCCTGCGATTACCCGTCGTGGTTTAGATGTAGCTGCTGCTAAAGATTTAGCGGGCTGGATCTGTGATGTACTAGATAATTTACAAGATGATGCTGTTATCGAACGTGTTAAAGGCCAAGTGTTAGAACTTTGCCAGCGTTTCCCGGTCTATGCTTAAGTAAGCAATCTATAGTCAGGGATTGACGAGATAAATGAAAGGAGGCTTATGGCCTCCTTTTTTGTATCTTTTTTTTAGTCGAACTTAGGATTTTTACGGGCTAAATGTGAATAGGAACACAAACCAAGGAGGGATAGTTTAGATCTACGCTTAACAAACATGCAGTTGGTATTGTTTTTGCTGAGTTTTTAGATCTAATTGATAAGTCAAATTACCAGCATTGTTGGTAGTTTCAAAAGAGAGAGAATAACAATGGACATGAATCCAGTGACCAGCGCAAAAAGAATGGTTTTTCTACAGTTTGTAATTTGGGGAAGCTTTATGCTGTTAATCATTGCTCAATAGCGATGACTACACAGTGTTATGGGCAAAGGATTTGCCTGCTGTTTGCTCAATAGAGTCTTGATGCAGCACTAAGCGCTTGCCCTGATTTAAATGGGTAGTACAGGCGACCCTTAGTAATGAAGTGAAATTGCCCACTTTGCCTTCTCGCTGCAAAACTTCATGGTAAATCTGAGTTAGAAAACCTGCTAGGCTCAGTTCCGCTTCATCGGCTATTTGCTCTAATAGCTGCCAGAAAATCGCTTCTAAACGAACACTAGTGACCACACCGTCTAAACGCACCGAACGCGACTTTAATTCAAACAATTCGGCTTCAGTACCTGAATAGATCTCACACATAACAAATCTCACCATGATTAGAGCGAAGTCTAATCATGGTACAAAACGTCAAAACTTGCTCTTTCACTTAGGTTATTTTAACAAGGCGTTAAATTGAGCTAGCCATTGAGGGTGGGCGGGCCATGCGGGAGCGGTGACCAAGTTTCCGTCTGTTATTGCTTGGTCTACGGCAATATCAGCATAGTCGCCGCCGGCTGCGGTTACTTCTGGCGCACAAGCAGGGTAGGCAGAAATGTGTCTGCCAGAGGCAATACCTGCCGCCGTTAACAACTGGGCACCATGGCATACCGCCGCTATGGGTTGCTGCTTATTGGCAAAATTTTTGATGATCTCTAGCACTTGAGGGTTTAAGCGCAGGTATTCAGGCGCACGGCCGCCAGGCAACAATAGTGCGTCAAAATCATCGGCAACTATTTCATCAAAGCTGCCGTTAAGGGTGAAATTGTGCCCTGGCTTTTCGCTGTAAGTTTGGTGACCTTCAAAATCGTGAATTGCAGTTTTTATCTGCTCACCTGATTGCTTTTCTGGGCAAACGGCAACAACATTATGCCCTACCATTTGTAGTGCTTGAAACGGCACCATCAATTCATAATCTTCAACAAAATCGCCCGCAATAATAAGTACTTTAGCCATTACTTTCACCTTAACAATTTGTTTACATTTCATTGGCAGGATAAGGGCTAGCAGAGAGAAAAGGGTAGTAATTGGTTACTACACTTCACTTGGCTACCAACGACATGAATAAAAGTCTATTTTATTCAACAGTTTATACTTGGTTATTTTGGATTATAATTTTTAGATATTTAAAGCAAACTGAGCCCTAGGCTTCACTTTTCATTTATTAATAAGACAGTGCTAATGAAATGTTACTAGCTGCAGAGCACACGTCTATTAATCCTTAAGTTTTCAGCGCTTAAGTTTTTGCTGGTCTGTACCTTGGCCTGTTAAGCAGATAAAATCGTTACATATCTGACTAAAGGAACACCCATGCACTGTCCATTTTGCTCCGCCCATGAAACTAAGGTTATTGACTCACGTCTAGTGGCTGATGGCCATCAGGTGAGAAGACGCCGAGAGTGTTCAGAGTGCCATGAGCGCTTTACTTCATTTGAGTTAGCTGAATTGGTCATGCCTCGCGTCATTAAAGGTAATGGGATAAGAGAACCTTTTAACGAAGAGAAAATGCGAGCAGGCATGATGCGAGCGCTAGAGAAGCGTCCAGTGAGTGTTGACCAAGTTGAGCAGTCAGTAAATAAAATTAAGTCTCAACTTCGCGCCACCGGCGAGCGTGAAGTAGAAACCAAGTTCATTGGTAAGATTGTGATGGAGCAGCTGATTAGCCTCGATAAAGTGGCTTATGTGCGCTTTGCTTCGGTATACCACTCCTTTGAAGACATTAAAGAGTTTAGTGACGAAATTGCAAAGTTGGAAAAATAAGTGAGCTTTAGCCCTCAAGATTGCCAATACATGGCAAGAGCGCTACGCCTTGCTGAGTTAGGAACTTACACTACCGCGCCCAATCCAAATGTGGGTTGTGTACTGGTAAAAAACGGTCAGATTATTGGTGAAGGTTATCATCAAAAGGCTGGCGAGGGGCATGCAGAGGTTAATGCCGTTGCAAAGGCTAAAGAAGCTGGCTATAGCGTAGTGGGTGCACTTGCCTATGTCACCCTAGAGCCTTGCAGCCACGTAGGCCGAACGCCCGCTTGCGCAAGCATGTTGATTGAAGAGCAAGTCGCCGAAGTGATTATTGCGATGGTTGACCCTAATCCGCAAGTCGCTGGCCGAGGCATTGGTATGTTAGAACAGGCGGGCATTAAAGTTCGCTCTGGCTTAATGGAATCAGCGGCGAGGGCGCTAAACCCTGGCTTTTTATGCCGAGTGGAACGTAAGCGCCCATTTGTACGTTTAAAGCTGGCAGGCTCGATTGATGCCAAAACCGCTTTATCGAATGGCGAAAGTAAGTGGATTACTTCTTCTTATTCACGGAGCGATGTTCAACGTGAACGCGCTCGCAGCCATGCTATTTTGTCTACCGCTACCACTGTGCTTAGAGATAACGCGAGTTTAAATGTTCGCCATCATGAGTTAGGTAGTTTAACCCACCAACTAGAGCAACAGAACTTACGCCAGCCATTGCGTATAGTGGTGGATCGTCAGCAACGTTTATCTGCGGCTTCTCAATCTTTAAACATATTCAAACATCCCAAGTCACTGTGGCTAGCGGGAACCCAATTTCAGCCGCAAGTAGCCGCTGATAAGCAATTTATATTAAGTGATTCAGACCAGAGCTTGAGTGAGTTGATGCAACAGCTGGCGGAAGCTGAAATCAACGATGTGTGGGTGGAAGCAGGAGCAAATTTTGCGGCCGCACTGATTAAAGCAAAGCTGGTCGACCAGCTAATTTGTTATCAAGCGGGTAAGTTGATGGGCGCCGATGCGCAAAGCTTAATAGGCCTAGAGGGTTTTACCGAGATGAATCAGTTAAATTCTTGGCAATGCCTTGAAACCCGCCGCGTAGGCCCCGACATTAAAACTATCTGGATCCCACAAGCAAAGGGTGCACAATAATGTTTACTGGAATTATCGAAGCCCTTGGCATTATCAAGAGCATTGAAAAGCGCAGCGGAGACGTGCGTTTACATATCGCCTGTTCCAGTTTAGACATGGCTGATGTGCATCTGGGCGACAGTATCGCCGTAAATGGTATTTGCTTAACAGTCGTTGAATTTGGTAGTGATTACTTTTGCGCCGATGTTTCCACCGAGACTCTTAGTTTAACTTCTTTGGCTAAATGTAAGCAGGGCGATAAGCTGAACCTAGAAAAAGCCATGCTAGCCACCAATCGTTTTGGCGGCCATATTGTTAGCGGCCACGTAGATGGCTTAGCGGAAGTGGTGAGTATTAGCCCTAGTGCTAGGGCAGTAAACATTTGGTTAAAAGTTCCTAACGAGCTGGCTCGCTACATTGCCCATAAAGGCTCAATAACCGTAGATGGGATTAGTCTTACGGTAAATGAAGTACAACAACAGCAGCTGCGTTTAACCATTATTCCGCACACCGCAGAACAAACAACTATCTCGCAATGGGCGCCAGGGCAAAAAATTAACCTAGAGGTTGATGTGATTGCCCGTTATGTTGAGCGCCTAATCGGCTATGCTGAAGAGAGTAAAAAAGAATCAAACATCAATACTGCATTTTTGGCGCAACATGGCTTTTTAAAGTAGCCAGTAGCAATAATGAAGTGCACTAATAACTATAAATAACACCCCTTAGGTAAGAAAGGTTTTGCTATGTCACTAAGCAGTATCGAAGAAATTATTGAAGATTTACGCCATGGCAAGATGGTAGTACTCATGGACGATGAAGATCGCGAGAATGAAGGCGATTTAATCATGGCTGCTGATATGGTGACGCCTGAAGCCATTAACTTTATGGCCACCTATGGGCGTGGTTTGATTTGTTTACCAATGACCAGAGAGCGCTGCCAGCAACTTAAGTTGCCGTTAATGGTTGACGTAAATACCGAGCAATTTGCCACTAATTTCACGGTGTCTATTGAAGCCGCTCAAGGGGTCACCACAGGTATTTCTGCTGCTGACCGCTCACGCACCGTTCAAGCGGCTGTTGCTCGCGATGCCAAACCTAGTGATATTGTTATGCCTGGGCATATTTTCCCGTTAATGGCACAAGAAGGCGGAGTATTAACGCGTGCTGGTCACACTGAGGCCGGAACTGATTTAGCCCGTTTAGCTGGGCGTGAGCCTGCCGCAGTGATTGTTGAAATTCTCAACCAAGATGGCACCATGGCGCGTCGCCCAGATCTAGAAGTGTTCTGTAAAGAACACGACTTAAAAATGGGCACGATTGCAGACCTTATTGAATACCGCAATAACAATGAAACCACCATTGAGCGAGTGGCAGAATGTAAAATGCCAAGCCGTCATGGTGATTTCAAGCTGATTACTTACCGCGATACTATCGACGAGAAAGTACACTTTGTGATGCAAGCTGGCGAGGTTAAAGAAGACCAAGCCACTTTGGTTCGTGTGCACTTGCACAATACCTTTAGTGACCTACTAGGCAGTGACCGAGCTGGGAAAATGAGCTGGCCGCTGGATAAAGCATTAGAAAAGATCGCGAATGAAAATGGTGTTTTGGTGTTGTTAAGTACCGACGACGATGCTGAAAACTTGATTGAACAAGTCAAGGCCTTCGCGTTGCAGGACCGTGGCGAAACACCTCCACAAAAACGTCAGCAAAGTGCCTCTCGCACCGTGGGTGTTGGCTCTCAAATATTGGCTGATTTAGGTGTGAGTAAAATGCGTTTGTTAAGCTCTCCGAAACGCTACCACGCGCTTTCCGGCTTTGGTCTTGAAGTTGTTGAGTACATTGACCAAGAATAATTTCCGATGCGCTTTGGCGTAAAATTAAATTGAGGGTCTATCACTTTAGTTGTGCTAGAATGGCGCGATTTTTTTGATGGACTCAAAGAATAGGCAGAACAACCATGAAAGTAATTGAAGCAAATTTAGCGACTCCAAACGCTAAAGTAGCCATTGTTATCGCCCGTTTTAATAGCTTTATTAATGAAAGCTTATTATCTGGTGCCGTAGACACGCTAACCCGTCAAGGCGGTGTAAGCGATGACAACATCACTGTTGTTCGTGTGCCTGGAGCGGTAGAGATTCCGCTAGCAGCTAAGCGTATTGCAGCGTCTAAAAAATACGATGCTATTATTGCTTTAGGTACGGTAATTCGTGGTGGAACTTACCACTTTGAATTGGTAGCTAATGAATGCCACAAAGGTTTAGCGCAAGTGATGATGGAGTACGATATTCCAGTAACATTTGGTGTGCTAACCACTGAGTCTATTGAGCAAGCGATTGAACGCGCTGGCACTAAAATGGGTAATAAAGGTACCGAAGCCGCCCTAAGCGCTTTGGAAATGATTAACTTAGTTAATCAGATAGAAGTTTAATTTGAGGAATTCTCTGTGAAACCAGCTGCACGTCGTAAAGCTAGGCAATTTGCTACCCAAGCAATTTATCAATGGCAAGTGACCAAGGACAGCGTTGCTAACATCGAACATCAGTTCTTAACCGAACAAGACATGAGTAAGGCTGATGTTCCTTATTTTTCTACTTTAATTTCTGGTGTTGTGGCTAACCATGAAAAACTAGATAAAGCGATGAGCTCTTCGCTGTCGCGTAAGTTAGAAGAATTAGATATCGTTGAGCATGCGATTTTATTAATCGGTGTTTATGAGTTATTGATGGTGACTGACGTTCCGCCAAAAGTTGTCATTAATGAAGCCATTGAACTGGCTAAATCATTTGCTGCTGAAGATAGCCACAAGTTTGTGAATGGTGTACTAGATAAAGTTCTACGCCTACAGCAGTTTAAGTCTTAATTAATGTCGTCTCAGCCGTCACTGGGTGAATTCGATATTATCGACAAATACTTCCAGAAAAGCGCGCCTCGCCAAGATGTAATTCTTGGCGTAGGTGACGATGCTGCGGTAGTTGCCTTACCCGATAATAGTCACATTGCCATTTCAACCGATACCCTGGTTGAAGGCGTGCATTTTTTTGCCGATATTCCCCCACGCGCCTTAGGGCACAAAGCATTGGCTGTTAACCTTAGCGATATGGCCGCTATGGGTGCAGAACCGCGCTGGGTGACTTTGGCTATTACCTTACCCGAAATAAATGAAGCGTGGTTGGCCCAATTTAGCAAAGGCTTTTACGACCTAGCCGAGTACTTTAATGTGAGCCTGATTGGTGGTGATACTACTAAAGGTCCGCTTAGCATTACTGTTACGGTGCATGGAGTGGTGCCGCATGGCAAAGCCCTGCGTCGAGATGGTGCTAAACCAGGTGATTGGATCTACGTGACCGGTAACCTAGGTGATTCGGGTTTGGCCTTAGCGCATTTACAACATCAGCTGAGCTTAAGCCCGCAGCAATTAGAGTTGAGTTTAAAGCAGCACTATTTCCCTCAACCGCGGGTATTAGCCGGCTATGGCTTGCGTGATATTGCCTCTGCCACAATCGATATTTCTGATGGTTTATACAACGATTTAGGCCACATCTTAAGAAAAAGCAGTTGTTCAGCGACTTTAAAACTTGAACAATTACCTTTATCTGAAACCATGAACGAAGCCGTAAGTATTGACCAAAGCATTGCTTTTGCCTTAAACGGTGGAGAAGACTACGAGTTGTGTTTTACCGTGCCGGAATCTAATAAAGGCTCGGTGGATACTTCGCTATCCTTTAGCGGCATACAATATACTTGTATTGGTCAGTTAGCGCCGGGTAAGGGCGAAATAAAACTACAATATAAAGATAAGCCTTATCAGCTAGATCAAGCTGGTTGGGACCATTTCGTATAAGCAAGCTATTCACGAGAACCAACAATGGATAAGGCTTTAGCCCGTTTAAATTTGCGTAACCCCTTACATTTGTGTGCGGTTGGTTTTGGTAGCGGCTTAGCCCCTAAAGCGCCAGGCACTTTTGGTACTGTGGCAGCTATTCCCGTCTATTTACTGCTCGCACCATTATCGTCATGGTTGTATATCACGTTGGTTGTGTTGAGCTTTATATTTGGCGTGTGGTGTTGTCAAAAAGCCAGTGACGCTATGGGGGTTCATGATCACGGCGGCATAGTGTGGGATGAGTTCGTTGGTTATTGGATTACTATGTTTATGGTGCCCTTGTCACCGCTGAATGTATTGCTTGGTTTTGTGCTATTTCGCTTTTTTGATGTATTAAAGCCCTGGCCGATTAAAGTTTTAGATAAAAAAGTTCACGGCGGCTTTGGTATAATGATAGACGACGTATTAGCTGGTGTTTTTGCCGCCATCTGTTTGCAAGTTGTGCTGTTTGTTCTCGCTTAATTAATCAAATTCTCTAGTTCCTCAATTCTACTGCCCCTCAATCTAGTTGAATCTGCTTATGTAAATCACGCATAAGCTTATTCTTTTCTGCATAAATATGACAATATATCGACTTCCTAATCACTTTAACTGGCTCGGCTTTGATTTGGTTTATAAAATGCTGTTTATGCTATTTACAGTGGCAGATAAAAATACTAGTTTATTACGGGCAAAAAGCGGATCAGGCTTGTTTAGGTCTTACTCAGTTCACAAATGTTGGTGTAATACCGACAATTTGCAGAACAGGGTCTAGATTTATCAAGAACAATAATTATTAGTCTATTCGCAAACACACCGGAAATGCGGCCATAACGGCGGCATACATGACAAGATGTCACACGGAGAATCATAATGAAAAAAGGATTAGCTAAGCTGTCTATCGCACTTGTAGCAAGTGCAATAGCGATGAGCGCGCAAGCTAAAACACAAACGTTTGTCTTCTGTTCAGAAGGCAGCCCAGAAGGTTTTAACCCAAGTTTATACACCGCAGGCACCACATTTGATGCGTCTTCTAAGACCATCTTCAACCGTTTGGTTGAGTTTGAAGTAGGTACAACCAATGTTGTTCCTGGCCTAGCTGAATCTTGGGACGTGTCTGAAGACGGCCTTGAGTATACTTTTCACTTACGCAAAGGCGTAAAATTCCATACTCAAAAGAAAGGCTTCAAACCTTCTCGCGACTTTAATGCTGATGACGTATTGTTCACCTTTGAACGTCAAGATGATCCAGAACATCCTTACCACAAAGTGTCTGGTGGCTCTTACGAGTACTACAGCGGCATGGGCATGAACGAGCTTGTGAAAGATATCGTTAAAGTTGACGATTACACCGTGAAGTTTGTATTAAGTAAGCCAGAAGCGCCATTCATCGCTAACATGGCAATGGACTTTGCATCGGTATTTTCAGCTGAGCAAGCCGACGCGATGCTAGCCGCAGGTACGCCAGAGAAATTAGACTTAGACCCAGTGGGCACAGGTCCTTTCCAAAAAGTACAATACCAAAAAGATTCAATCATTCGTTACGTTGGTAATGCTAACTACTGGCAAGGCGCTCCAGCCATTGACCGTTTAGTATTTTCAATTACACCGGATGCTTCAGTACGCTACGCCAAACTTAAAGCGGGCGAGTGTCATGTAATGCCTTATCCAAACCCTGCTGACGTTGAGCAAATGCAAAAAGATGCCGACATCAACTTGCTTAGCCAAGAAGGTTTGAACGTTGGTTACTTGGCGTTTAACACTCAAAAAGCACCGTTTGATAACGTTAAAGTGCGTCAAGCATTGAGCCTTGCTGTTAACAAGCAAGCCATTATTGATGCGGTTTTCCAGGGCAGCGGCAAAATTGCTAAAAACCCAATTCCACCAACAATGTGGTCTTACAACGAGAAAACTGTTGATTACGCTTACGATCCTGTAAAAGCCAAAGCTTTATTAGCTGAAGCGGGCATTACTGATCTTAAGACCAATATCTGGGCTATGCCGGTTCAGCGTCCTTACAACCCTAACGCTCGTCGTATGGCTGAAGTAATTCAAGCTGATTGGGCCAAAGTAGGTGTAACCGCTGAGATTGTTAGCTACGAATGGGGTGAGTACCTTAAGCGTTCTAAGCAAGGCGAGCACGACACAGTATTATTAGGTTGGACTGGTGACAATGGTGACCCAGATAACTTCCTAAGCGTATTACTAGGTTGTGATGCTGTTGGTGGTGGTAACCGCGCTATGTGGTGTCATCAACCATTTAATGACGTGATCATGAAAGCTAAGCAGATTTCTGCTCAAGCCGAACGTGCTCCGCTATACGAAGAAGCACAGTTGATTTTCAAAGAGCAGGCTCCTTGGATCACTATCGCTCACTCAGTTGCTTACAAGCCTATTCGCAAAGAAGTTCAAGGCTTTAAGGTTGACCCTCTAGGCGGTCACCACTTCTACGGCGTGTCGCTAAAATAAACATGCTTAAGGGGCTGGCAACAGCCCCTTTCCTTCCTTCTGACACAGAGCTGTAGTTATGTTCCAGTTTATTATAAAAAAATTGATGTTGGTGATACCCACCTTCATCGGCATTACTCTTTTAACCTTCACCTTAATCCGCTTGATCCCTGGCGATCCTATTGAGGTAATGGCAGGAGAAAGAGGGGTGTCACCTGAGCGCCACGCAGCTTTGCGTGCCGAATTAGGCTTAGACCAACCGTTATTGGTCCAATATTTTGATTACGTTAAAAACATTGCGAGTGGTGATCTTGGCCGTTCATTAATTACCAAGACACCGGTAACCGAAGAATTCTTAACGCTGTTTCCCGCTACTGTGGAACTGGCGTCTTGTGCTGCTTTATTTGCCATTTTAGTGGGGCTGCCCTGTGGCATTATAGCGGCGGTGAAACGAGGGTCGGTATTCGACCACTCGGTCATGACCTTTTCCTTAACCGGCTATTCGATGCCCATATTCTGGTGGGCACTACTGTTAATGCTAGTCTTTTCAGTGAACCTAGGGATAACTCCCGTCTCCGGTAGGCTTGATGTGACTTATTGGATTGATGAAGTCACCGGTTTTATGTTGATTGACACTTTGCTGTCTGGCGAAGAGGGCGCATTTGCTTCTGCTTTGCACCACTTAGTGCTACCAAGCATTGTGCTGGGTACTATTCCAATGGCGGTTATTGCTCGTATGACCCGCTCATCTATGTTGGAAGTATTAGGCGAAGATTATATCCGTACTGCGCGCTCAAAAGGCATGGCGCCAATGCGAGTGATTGTGGTGCATGCGTTGCGTAATGCGCTTATTCCAGTGATTACCGTTATTGGTTTGCAGGTGGGTATTTTACTCTCTGGAGCGATTTTAACCGAGACCATTTTTGCATGGCCTGGCATTGGCAAGTGGCTTATTGAGTCTATTGGTCGCCGCGATTACCCGGTAGTACAAGGCGGTATCTTAATCGTTGCCACCATCATTATTGTAGTTAATTTGCTAGTAGACATTATGTACGGCGTGGTTAATCCACGGATCCGTCATAGCAAATAACGGAGCATAATTTAATGTCAGAACAAACAACTAGTCCTGCCACGACAGGGCCGCAAGTTCAAACACCTTTACAGGAGTTTTGGGGCTACTTTAGCCAAAACACTGGGGCGGTGATTGGCTTGGTTTTTATCATTTGTATTCTAACCGTAGCGATATTTGCCAGCGTTATCGCGCCGCATTCACCGATTGAGCAATATCGTGATGCCTTGTTGCTACCGCCAGCTTGGTTAGATGGTGGCAACAGTGCTTACTTGCTGGGCACCGATGACGTAGGCCGGGACATCTTGTCGCGCCTTATCCATGGTGCGCAGTTATCACTATTTATTGGTGTGTTAGTAGTGACTCTTTCACTAGGCCTAGGAGTAATACTGGGTTTAACCGCTGGATTTTTCCGTGGTGCAGTAGAAACTGTGATTATGCGTGCCGTAGATATCATGCTAGCAATGCCAAGTTTGTTGTTGGCTATCGCTATTGTGGCAATCTTAGGTCCAAGTATCTTCAACGCCGCCATGGCGATTGCTATTGTATCCTTGCCACACTACGTGCGTTTAACGCGTGCCTCAACTATTGCTGAACTAAACAAAGACTACGTAATATCTTCTCGCGTAGCGGGTGCTAGTTCGTTGCGTTTAATGTTCATTACTATTTTACCTAACTGTACTGCACCACTTATTGTGCAAGCGACCTTAGGTTTTTCTAACGCTATTTTAGATATGGCTGCTTTAGGCTTCTTAGGTTTAGGTGCTCAACCACCGACACCTGAATGGGGAAGCATGTTGGCGGATGCCTTACAGTTTGTGCAACGCGCCTGGTGGGTCGTAACCTTCCCTGGCCTTGTTATTCTGTTAACGGTACTAGCCTTTAACTTAATGGGTGACGGCTTACGCGACGCACTCGACCCTAAATTGAAGCAGTAGGAGATTAGTTGTGTCTTTATTAGAAGTTAATAACCTCACTGTTGAATTTGGTGATGGCGATAATCCGTTTCGCGCGGTAGACCAAGTAGGTTACAGCGTAGAGAAAGGTGAAATTGTTGGCATTGTAGGCGAGTCTGGCTCAGGCAAGAGTGTAAGCTCGCTGTCTATTATGGGCTTGATTGAATACCCTGGTAAGGTAAAAGCCGATACGCTTAAGTTTGAAGGTCAAGATTTATTGGCCATGTCAGAAAATAAGCGCCGTGCGATTACCGGTGCCGAAATCGCGATGATTTTCCAAGAACCAATGTCGAGCCTTAACCCTTGTTATACGGTTGAGTATCAAATTAGCGAAGCGCTCAAAATTCACCAAAGCGGTGATAAAAAATGGCGCCGTCAGCGAGTGATTGAATTGCTCGACCAAGTGGGCATTCCTGACCCTGAATCACGTTTGAAAACTTACCCGCACCAGTTGTCTGGTGGTATGAGTCAACGCGTGATGATTGCGATGGCGATTGCTTGTGATCCTAAACTATTGATTGCTGATGAGCCTACTACCGCATTAGACGTGACTATTCAGGCGCAAATTGTAGATTTGTTATTAGATCTGCAAAAGCAAAAGAACATGGGCTTGGTGTTAATTACTCACGATTTGGCATTAGTGGCAGAAGCGGCGCATCGAGTGATTGTGATGTATGCCGGCCAAGTAGTTGAGACGGGCCCGGCGGAACAGATTTTTTCTAAACCTAAACATCCCTATACTCAAGCGCTATTACGTTCGTTGCCTGAGTCATCACTGGGCAAAGACCGCCTAGATGCACTGCCAGGTGTAGTGCCGGGCGCATTTGACCGCCCGATAGGTTGTTTGCTTAATCCACGTTGCCCTTATGCCACAGAACGTTGTCAGAAAGAACAACCCACTATGCAGGGAGAGGGCGTTCGTCAAGTGCGTTGTTTTACGCCACTTGATGAAGCAGGGAGACCAAGCGCATGAGTGACACTATTATGAAAGCGGCTGCGTTAGATTCAGAGCAACCCGCGAATCAAGAGCAAGAGTCGGTATTGTCGGTAAACGGGGTGAAAAAACATTACCACGTTAAAGCGGGCATGTTTAAGCCAGACGCTACAGTAAAAGCCCTTGACGGGGTAAGCTTTAGTCTTGCAAAAGGGAAAACCTTAGCGGTAGTAGGGGAGTCCGGTTGTGGTAAATCAACATTGGCTCGCGTGCTCACCATGATTGAAACACCTACCGCTGGTGAGTTGTGTTTTGATGGCAAAGATATCTTAAGTTTGGGTAAAGATGCCGCTAAAGCATTGCGCCAAAAAATTCAGATTATCTTCCAAAACCCTTATGGTTCACTTAACCCTCGCAAGAAGGTGGGGACCATTTTAGAAGAGCCTTTGGTCATCAATAGCGACATGAGCAAAGCTGAGCGCAAGCAAAAAGCCCTAGCGATGTTGGCCAAAGTAGGTTTACGCCCAGAGCATTATGACCGTTATCCGCATATGTTTTCTGGCGGTCAGCGCCAACGTATCGCCATTGCTCGCGGTTTGATGTTAGACCCTAAGGTTGTGGTTGCCGATGAGCCAGTGTCGGCGCTAGACGTGTCTGTGCAAGCTCAGGTGCTAAATTTGATGATGGATCTGCAAGAAGAAATGGGCTTAAGCTACATTTTCATCTCGCATGATTTGTCGGTGGTGGAGCATATTGCTGATGAAGTGATGGTAATGTATTTGGGTAAAGCGGTTGAATACGCCTCTTGTGAAGAGTTGTTTGCTAACCCTAAACACCCATACACTCAAGCTTTGTTGTCTAGTACACCGCGTTTAGACCCAGCCCATCGTCGCGAAAAGATTAAACTTGAGGGTGAATTGCCTTCGCCACTTAATCCGCCGCAAGGTTGTGCGTTTCATGCTCGTTGTCGTTACGCTAACGACCGCTGCCATAAAGAACAGCCAGCCTTAGTTCGCGAAACAAATGCACAAGTGGCATGTTTTGCGCGAGAAGAGGGGCGAATCGCCTAAGTATCTCGAAACCAAACAAAAAGCGGGCTTGTCCCGCTTTTTTTATTGCCTCATCCCGTGTAAGTTAGCTGGACAAACTTACCAAGGACTCTTCACGTTGGCATTGTTAGATAAAACCAAAGCTAAAATACACAAAATAGCGCTGTTATTGGTGTTAATTGTAGGCTGGGTAAATGTTTCACCCGCCAAAACCTTGGTTTGGGGAACGGCTTTTCATGCTGAGCCTAACGTAATTGTTGAGGAAGTGGATGCTAACAGTAATTTTATCAACCACTTGTTGTTCGACCCTTTGTTTTTACTTGATCAACAAGGAAGAGTCGCCCCACGCTTGGTGACCAAGTGGAAGATAATATCGCCTACTCAAATTCAGTTTGAGTTACGTAATGATGTTGTTTTTCATTCGGGAAATCCGCTGACGGCTGAAGACGTAGAGTGGACCTTTAATCGCATTCAGCAACAGCCTCACTTACAAAGTTTGTTTGCACCGATTAAAAGCTTAAAAGCTTTAAATAGTTCGCAGTTTGAAGTGCTCACTTACCGACCATTCTCAGAGTTGATTCAGCGTTTAAGTTATATATTCCCAGCAGACAAACAGTTTTATCTAGCAAATCAGGAATTAGAAAACACCGAGATAGTCTCTTTAGTATCGGGAACTGGACCTTTTAAGTTGGCCCGTTACATACCGGGTATTGTGACCGAGTTTTCCATTAACTCTAAATATTGGCGTAATAAGCGCAGTAATATTACGCAAATTAAAGTGGTGCCAATTGTGCAGTCTGAAATGCGCATGGCGAGCTTATTTTCTCGCGATGTGGATGTGGTGGACCATGTACCCGATAACTATGTAGAGCTGTTAAATAAAGACCCGCAACTATCCGTTATTCAGACCGAGGGTCTAAAGTGGTTGGCCATTGAATTAAATCAACGCCATCCCGCGCTGGCTAATCGGCGGGTACGCCAAGCGTTAAACTTGGCGATTGATAATGTTAGATTGGCTGAAGTGTTGGGGCCTTACGCTTTAGCGTCTACCCAGCTAAGCATCCCTGGTCTTCCTGGTTACAATAAAGAATTGTTGCCGCGCTATAACCTACTACTGGCGCATCAATTGCTGCAGCAAGCGGGTTTTGAAGATGGCTTCACGCTTACTATTGCAGTCCCCAAACAGCTATTTGGCGAGCAGTCTAAAGTGGTACCGCAACTGGTGTCGATGTTGGATCGGGTCAACATCACCCTCGTGCCAGAATGGTTAGATGAACAAGAGTATCAAGCCAATATTGAAAACTGCGCAAGTGATGTGATGTTAACGCGCCGCCAAAGTGATGCTGGTGACGTATTAAGTATTGCTCGCTCTATGTTCATTGAGGATACCGGCACAAGCCCGCAAATGGCAGGTTGTTTGTCTTACCGAAATGAAAAGGTGACTCAGCTTATATTGGCTGGCGAGCAAGAGCTTGATGAAGAAAAGCGCGACAAGATTATTCAATATCTTGAGCAGCAGTTATACCAAGAAGCGGTGTTTGTGCCTTTATATTGGCAACGAAAGATATGGGCACTGAACCAGCGGATTAATATTGAAAATATGAATCGGGCTAGTCCATTCCCATTGTTTGAACGTTTACAGGTGTTAGATTAACGCGAAGGCTTATTGTTAAAGTCTTCAATTTTTTGTTGAATGCCTACACTGTCTAAACCTAGCAGTTGGTATATTTCATCTTGGCTACCTTGCTCAACAAAATTGTCGGGTAAGCCAATGTTGAGTACTTTTACTTGGTTAAGTTGTTCAGCAAATAAAAACTCGTTTACTGCCGAACCGGCGCCACCCAAAATGGCATTTTCTTCCACCGTTACAATTAGCTCATGGCTCTCGACTAACTGGCGAATACAGTCTTTGTCTAGCGGCTTAACAAAGCGCATGTCTACCAGTGTTGCATCGAGGTGTTCGGCTACAGGAGCGGCTTTACATAACAAGCTACCAAAGTTGAGAATGGCAATTTTTTTACCTTCGCGTAATACTCTGGCTTTACCAATCTCTATGGCGCTCATTGCATCGTTGATTGGCGTATTGTCTGCGCCGCCACGAGGGTAGCGAACCGCAGCAGGCCCCTGATGTAAATGGCCTGTGTAGAGCATTTGCCTACATTCATCTTCGTTGGCGGGTGCCATAATTACTAAGTTAGGCACTGCTCTTAAGTAGCTTAAATCAAAAGCACCTTGGTGAGTTGGGCCGTCTGCGCCAACAATGCCAGCGCGGTCGATAGCAAATAACACCGGCAAGTTTTGAATGGCTACGTCATGAATCAACTGGTCGTAGGCACGCTGTAAAAAGGTACTGTAGATAGCCACAACTGGTTGGTAACCCGCAATGGCTAATCCAGCGGCAAAGGTCACTGCGTGCTGCTCAGCGATGGCTACGTCGAAGTATTGCTCAGGGTACTCTTTAGAAAAGCGCACCATGCCCGAACCTTCGCGCATCGCTGGGGTAATTCCCATTAGCTTTTTATCTTTGGCTGCCATGTCGCACAACCAATCACCAAATACCTTAGAGAACGTAGGCGCGGCACCTTGGCTTTTAGGTAAGTTACTTTGGCTAGGGTCAAATTTAGGCACGCCGTGGTAACCAATAGGATCTTGTTCGGCGGGTAAATAGCCTTTCCCTTTTTTGGTCATTACATGCAAAATTTGCGGACCTTTTAAGTCACGCATATTGCTTAATGTTCGCACCAAGCCTTTTACATCATGGCCATCAATAGGGCCAATGTAGTTAAAGCCAAATTCTTCAAATAAAGTGCCCGGTACTACCATGCCTTTAAGGTGTTCTTCAGCGCGGCGAGCCAGCTCTTTAATCGGCGGCATACCGCTGAGTACTTTTTTCCCGCCTTCACGGAGCGAAGAGTACAACGAGCCAGAAAGAATGTTCGCTAGCGAGT
Organism: Agarivorans sp. 1_MG-2023; assembly: GCF_030548385.1. Lineage (NCBI taxonomy): Bacteria > Pseudomonadati > Pseudomonadota > Gammaproteobacteria > Alteromonadales > Alteromonadaceae > Agarivorans > Agarivorans sp. 1_MG-2023. The sequence continues at coordinate 313,166 of NZ_JAUOSJ010000003.1, forward strand.
TATTGAGTGCGCCAACGTTTTCCGAAATCGACATCTCGTTGTCATTTAAAATCACTAACATGTCGTTGTGGATTGCGCCCGCGTGGTTTAGCGCTTCAAAAGCCATACCGGCGGTCATGGCGCCATCGCCAATAACAGCCACCACTTTACGGCCTTGCTGTTCTTTTTCAGCGGCTATCGCCATGCCTAAGGCTGCACCGATTGAGGTGCTAGAGTGGCCTACGCTTAATACGTCGTACTCACTTTCACCACGCCATGGGAAAGGGTGTAAACCTTTAAACTGACGAATGGTCGACATTTTTTCACGGCGACCAGTAAGAATTTTGTGCGGGTAAGCCTGATGACCAACATCCCAAACCAATTTATCAAAGGGGGTGTTGTATACGTAATGCAAGGCAACAGTGAGTTCAACTGCGCCTAAGCCTGAGGCTAAATGGCCACTCGACTGGCTAACACTGTTAAGTAGATACTGGCGAAGTTCGTCACATAGTTCGGGAAGCTGCTGTTGCTCTAGTTGGCGCAGCTGCGGAGGCAGGTCTGCAAGAGCAAGAGTTGGGTAATCTTTAATATTCAGTGTCATATAAAATGCTTATCATTATTTTTATTGTTGACGACTAGTTGTTTCGATGCACGACATAATCAGCCAATGAGGCTAGCAACTCACCATTGTAAGGCAAACTCTCTAAAGCTAACAGCGCTTCTTTACCTAGCAATTCAGCCTTTTCTATGGCACCGTCCAAGCCTAGCAAACTTGGGTATGTGCTTTTGTTTAGCGCCTCATCAGAGCCTTGAGGTTTACCTAAAGTATCGGTATCACTAATTATATCTAAAATGTCATCTCTAACTTGAAAAGCTAAGCCTAACGCATCGGCATAACGAGCTAAAGCTTGTTGTTCATTTGGCTGGGTAATATTGGCGCAAATTGCGCCCAGCATCACCGCCGCTTTAATAATAGCGCCGGTTTTATGTTGGTGAACGGTTTCTAACTGCTGCAAGCTTATTGTTTGATTGGTTGCTGCAATATCTAAGGCTTGTCCGCCACACATACCATTGTATCCGGCTGCTTGGCTTAACACTTTTAGCATAGCGACTTTTTGCGCATCACTGGCTGGAGCATCAGCAATTAAACTAAACGCCAAACTTTGCAGAGCATCACCGGCTAAAATTGCTGTGGCTTCGTCAAAGGCGATATGGCAAGTTGCTTGGCCGCGGCGAAGATCATCGTCGTCCATGGCAGGTAAATCATCATGAATAAGCGAATAAGCGTGAACGCATTCAACGGCTGCTGCTGCAGTATTAAGTAGCGCTGTTGAAGCTCCGTTTAATTGACCCACGATGTAAACAAGCAGCGGGCGAACTCTTTTTCCGCCTAGCAATAAACCATGGCGCATAGCGGCCAATAAACGCGGGTCGTTTACTGTTTGCTGCTCTAGTATTTGGTCTAAGTGCGCATTAATTTGTGATTGATAGTCAGCGATGGTGCTGGCTAAAGTAGTATTCACTCAGAAGACTCCTGAGACAGCGGTTCTAAAGTATCACCGTTTGGACCTTGGCGAAGTATCTCAACCTGTTGCTGAGCTTGCTGCAGTTTTGCTTGTCCAGCGTTAGCAAGGCCAATGCCGCGCTCAAATTGTTTGAGTGAATCTTCGAGGCTTAACTCACCTTGTTCTAATTGTTGAACAATGTCCTCAAGTTCATTTAAAGTCTCTTCAAACTTCATCTTTTCTGGTTTTTTTGCAACCACAGCCAAGGCCTCTCTCATACTTATGCTGGCGCAAAGTTACCCTAGGCGTATAGGTAGGTCAAACATGCGACTCAAGTATTTTTATTTTGGTCGATAAATATAGAAGAGCTTGGTGTGTCAAGATATTGATATGAGAACACAAAATTACCTTCGATTCTGTTTTGGGAGTAGACTAGTATTAGTTTAATTAGAATCTCTAGGCTACAGGTTAAAAGGAAAAAGCAGTGGATTTAGCAACGCTGATTGGGATTATCGGCGCCTTCGCGTTTGTTGTAATGGCGATGGTGATGGGGGGCGGGATTGAGATTTTCATCGATATCCCTTCGGTACTGATTGTTTTTTGTGGTTCGTTATTTGTTGTATTGATGAAATACAACCTCGGCCAGTTTTTGGGTGCAATTAAAATTGCGGCCAAAGCTTTTATGTTTAAGGCCGACAAACCCGATGATTTAATTGAGCGCTCAGTTGAAATGGCTGACGCTGCCCGTAAAGGGGGCTTTTTAGCTTTGGAAGAAGCTGAGATCACCAATCCCTTTATGCAAAAAGGCATTGATATGCTAGTTGATGGTCACGACGCTGACGTAGTGCGTGCCACCATGGAGAAAGATATTTCTCTCACTTCTGAACGCCACGAGTTTGGCGCAGGCATATTCAAAGCTCTAGGCGATGTGGCGCCGGCAATGGGTATGATTGGTACGCTAATTGGTTTGGTAGCGATGTTGTCTAACATGGATGACCCTAAGTCTATTGGTCCTGCCATGGCGGTAGCCTTGTTAACGACCTTGTACGGTGCCATTTTAGCTAATATGGTGGCGATTCCCATTAGTGAGAAGCTATTGCTGCGTGCCGGTGAAGAAAAACTAAATCGTAGTCTTATTTTAGATGCGGTATTAGGGATCCAAGATGGGCAAAATCCGCGTGTGATCGAAGGCGTGTTGAAAAATTATCTGCCGGAAGGTAAGCGCTCTCTTGGTACAACCGACGAATAGGTGACGCAGTAATGGAAGAACCTTGCAAATGTCCCCCCGAAGGTTTGCCCGCATGGATGGGCACCTTTGCCGATCTTATGTCTTTATTGATGTGTTTCTTCGTATTGCTATTGGCATTCTCGGAGATGGACGTATTAAAGTTTAAACAAATCGCTGGTTCGATGAAGTATGCCTTTGGTGTACAAAACCTGTTGGAAGTAAAAGATATTCCTAAAGGAACCTCGGTGATTGCCCAGGAGTTTCGCCCTGGTCGCCCAGAACCCACACCAATTGAAACCATCATGCAGCAGACCATTGACATGACTCAGGCCAAGCTGGAGTTTCATGATGGTGAAGAAGCCGATGCGGGCGGGCAGCAAAAAGCTGCAGGCCAACAGACCGGCGGCCGAGCCTCTGCTACTCAAGCTCAATCTTCACAAAGCCAGTCAGAGACTCAAGCCCAGCAAAATGAAACCGCTAAGCGGATTGCTCAACAATTGCGAGACCAAATTGAAGATGGCGCGATTGAAGTGGAGTCATTAGGTCAGCAAATTATTATTCGCGTGCGCGAGAAAGGCGCATTTCCTTCTGGTTCGGCATTTTTACAGCCTAAGTTTAGGCCGGTAATTCGCCGCGTGGGCGAAGTGATTAAAGATATTCCGGGCATTGTTACGGTGTCTGGGCATACCGATAATCAACAAGCAGAATCGGAGCTGTATCGTTCAAACTGGGATCTTTCTAGCCAACGCGCGGTATCGGTTGCACATGAGCTGATTAAGGTACAAGGGTTTGCCGAAGAACGGTTGATAGTAAGTGGCGTGGCAGATACTCAACCGCTGCTTAAAAACAATACTTTGGAAAATCGTCGCCGCAACCGCCGTGTAGAGATAGGCATTATGCAAGGTAAAGCCTCTCAATCTGGTGAGATCGCGGTCTCCGACGCACAATAGTTATTTACCTCGCCGCTAATACCGGCGAGTTTCTTTTTTTGTCCTCTCTTTTTGCTTCGCTTTGCGTTTTATTCACCAAAGTATTGCATTTGTTCTTAGCCTAAAATAAACAAGATTGGCTCACTGCCATAACTCGCGGTATAATTCGCGCCCAAATTTATCAAGGCCCCAGAGTTATGAAGTTCATCGTTAAACTATTTCCAGAAATTGCTATGAAGAGTAAGCCGGTTCGCAAGCGCTTCAGCAAAATCCTGCAAAGCAATATTCGTAATGTAATTAGTCCTATCGATGAAACGATTCGCGTACGCTTAGACTGGGATCGGATGGTGGTCACTTCGCGTAACGAAAGCGAAGAAAACCGAGCAGCGGTTATCGAAGCCTTGTCGTCTACACCGGGCATTGTGCATTTTCTCGAAGTGTCTCAGCATACTTTTACTGATCTACACAGTATTTATGAACTGACTCATGAGGTATGGAAAGACCGCTTAAAAGGTAAAACCTTTTGTGTTCGAGTAAAACGTAGCGGTAAGCATGACTTCTCATCAATTGAGGTTGAGCGTTATGTTGGTGGTGGCCTTAACCAACATTGTGAAAGTAATGGGGTACGCTTAAAGAATCCAGATGAAACGGTAAAACTAGAGATATCTGACGAAGATGTTTATCTGGTTAAGGCCAAACACGAAGGCCTAGGCGGTTTCCCGATAGCCACACAAGAAAGTGTACTGTCACTCATCTCTGGCGGCTTTGACTCTGGCGTATCGAGTTACCAGCTCATTAAACGTGGCGCCAAGGTGCATTATTGTTTCTTTAACCTTGGTGGGCGTGCTCACGAGCTAGGTGTTAAACAAGTTGCTCATCATCTTTGGAAGCGTTTTGGCTCATCTCATCGGGTGAAATTTGTCGCCGTAGATTTTGACCCAGTGGTAAACGAAATTCTTGAGAAAGTAGACAACGGCCAAATGGGTGTTGTGCTTAAACGAATGATGGTACGGGCTGCTTCTGAGGTAGCTAAAAAACTGGATATTCCAGCCTTGGTGACCGGCGAAGCGGTTGGTCAAGTGTCTAGTCAAACCTTAGTAAATTTAAGCATGATTGACCGGGTATCTGAAACCTTGATTTTGCGCCCACTTATTGCCACCGACAAGCAAGACATAATTGATGTTGCTAAGCGCATTGGTACCAATGATTTTGCGGAAACTATGCCAGAGTACTGCGGTGTTATTTCGAACAAACCTACGGTGAAGGCGGTTGAATCTAAATTGCTTATTGAAGAAGAAAAGTTTGATTTCTCTATACTCGAAAAAGTGGTTGAAGATAGCCGCATTACCGATATTCGCGACATTGCTAAAGAAACCGACGAGCAAGTCACCGAAGTTGATAGCGAAGAGGTTGCGCAAGATAAAGAAGCAGTAATATTGGATATTCGCTCTATGGAAGAACTAGAGCTAAAACCCTTTGCAATGGATGGTGTTGAAGTGAAACATATTCCCTTCTTTAAATTAGCCACCCAGTTTGGCGATTTGGATCAAAGCAAGCACTACATGTTGTACTGTGAACGCGGTGTAATGAGCAAACTACAAGCCTTGTACTTACAAGACGCTGGCTTTAAAAATGTTGGTGTTTATAGCAACAAATAGTTCATTTAGCCCTGCTTTAATTAAGCCGACTTTCGTCGGCTTTTTTGTCTGCTAAATAGTTAAAAGTCATTAAAAAATATGAATTTTTGCTACCAGTTAGCATTTTAAACAGCTTTTACTGATAATTGCCTCAAACTAGGAGTTTTATCACACCGTTCACTCTCAGGTGGTATAAACTTAGAGTAGGTTTTAGCACAAAAAGGGGTAGAAGTATGAGCGCTCTATTTTTAGTTACCGCAGTGGGCGAAGATAAACCCGGTACGCTAAATCGCTTAGCCGATATAACGCATTCTCAGCAGGGAAAGTGGCTAAGCAGTCGCGTAGTTAACCTCGATGGGCAATTTGCCTGTATCTTCAAAGTTCAAGTTCCACAAAAAAATAGCCAAACCTTACAAGATGCGCTTCTTAATGTAGACGGTGTTCAGCTTGATATTCACGATTGTAAACCTGCGCATCTATCGCAATCAGAATCTCTGCGCTTAGTGATTGATGCTGAAGATAGACCTGGACTGATTAACGATATTACACGTTTGTTGGTGGGGCATGGGGTGAACGTTAATAAGCTTGAGTGTCATCGTGTTAGTGTGCCGGAGGCAGGAGGTAATGTATTTACTGCCGAGCTTGACCTCATGGTGCCAGACAGTGAAAACACGGCGAGCATTATTGCTGAGATTGAAAGTTTACAAGCGCAAATGGTGGTGAACCAAGCTCACTAAATGTGCGTTAAGCGGGTAAGTTGTAAAGGGCGGCAGTAAGCGGCCCTTTTTGTTATTTGCTACTTGAGATTAAACTCTTTCACCGCGTTAAGAATACTGCGAATACTGTATTGGCCAATAAACTTACCATTTTGTACTACAGGCATTCTGCGGCGTTTTTCCTTAATCAGTTTTTCTGCTACTGCCAGTATGTCCATGTCAGTGCCAATAACATCCACTTCTTCGGTCATAAAATCGGCAACACTTCCTCCAATCTCTCCGTGGTAAGTACCTTTTAAAATCGCCTGTAAACAGTCTATTTCAGAAATGACTCCAACCACTTCACGTTGCTGGTTTATTACTGTGGCACCCGATACTTTTGCCGCAAGCATGATGTCGATAGCCTCAAACAACGAGGTAGTAGGTTGTACCGTTACCGGGTTTTTAGTCATGTAATCGATCGCGCGGATAGAGGTTAACGCCATGCTTTCTTCCTTAAAATTGCAGGGTTTCTTTAAGATATGAATAAAAAAATCGCTTTTTGTCCAGTTGTTTGTATAAAAAACTAGTGCGAGTTAAAAAAACCAAGGTGACTTTAAAATAATTGTAGATGCTATGTTACGTAATAACCTGATTATTTAGCTTAAAGGCATTTTCGTTCAAAGGACTTACCCAGATAACACTCGGTAGACTGCGACCTTGGTAGTAGAGTGTAAATACTGTGAACAATGAATACCTTAGTCTTTTAAGATAAGCGTTACACTTAAGCCTAATTAGCTAAAAGCAAAAGCGAGACTGCTGGAATGAGCCAACGCAAATTGCATGACTTGTTTTCTCCAAAATCTATTGCGGTGATTGGTGCATCAAACCGTGCTTTACGCCCCGGCAACGTGGTGATGAAGAACTTGATGAGTGCTGGATTTAATGGCCCAGTAATGCCGGTAACCCCTAAGTATAAGGCCGTGTTGGGTGTGCTTGCTTATCCAAGCATTGAGAAGTTACCACAGCGGCCCGATTTAGCAGTGGTATGTGTGAACGCCACACGCCTGCCAGAGGTAATAGAAAAGCTGGGTCAGTTTGGCTGTAAGGCGGCCATTATTACTGCCGGTGGTTTAGACATAAATGTTGATGAACCACAGCAAACGGTTACCGAGCAAATACTCGCATTGGCCCAACGCTACGGTATGCGTATTTTGGGACCGAACAGTTTAGGCATTATGCTGCCCCAGCTCGGGCTTAATGCGTCTTTTGCTCATGCCAATAGCCAAGTCGGGAAAATTGCTTTTGTGTCACAATCTGCTGCGGTGTGTACCACAGTACTTGATTGGGCTAATGATAAAGGCATAGGCTTTTCCTCGTTTATTTCCCTAGGCGATGCATTAGACATCGACTTTGGTGAGCTACTCGACTATTTGTCTCGAGATGCCAAAACCCAAGTAATTATGCTGTATATCGACTCGGTAAAAGATACTCAACGCTTTATGTCTGCGGCGCGGGCTGCCTCGCGCAATAAAGCTATTTTGGTGATTAAATCCGGGCGCAGTAGTGTGGGGGCCAAGGCGGCTTCGTTGCATACTGGTGGCCTAGTAGGCAACGATGCCGTTTACGATGCCGCTTTTAAGCGTGCTGGTATGTTGCGGGTTAAAGATTTACATGAGTTATTTGCCGCGGTAGAAACGCTGACCTACGCCAATCCTTTGCAAGGTGAGCGACTAGCCATTTTGAGTAATGGCGGTGGTCCAGCAGTATTGGCGGTTGATGCCTTGATGGAGCGCGGCGGTAAGCTAGCTGAGTTTTCTGAAGAGACCTTAGCGAAGTTGTCTGAAGTTTTACCTAGCGCATGGTCGGGGCAAAACCCCTTAGATATTGTTGGTGATGCCGATCCTTCTCGTTATGCCCAAGCCTTAGATATTGTCGCGAGTAGCGGTGAAGCCGATGCTTTATTGCTAATGCATGCGCCGTCGGCATTGGCAGGAGCCGAGTCTACCGCTGAGGCGTTAATCAAGGTGATTAAGCAAGATAGCAAAGCACGGCGGTTAAATATTCTTACCAATTGGATGGGGGAAGCTACGGCGTACCCTGGGCGGATGGCGTTTACCAAAGCGGGCATTCCGACTTATCGAACCCCAGAGGGGGCGGTGGGGGCGTTTATGCACATGGTAGAATTTAGGCGTAATCAGAAATTGCTCTCAGAAACTCCAAGTACTGCTGTGGAAACCGCCGTTGACCAAAGCGCAAAGCAGATTTTGCAAAGTGCTTTAGAGCAGCAAAAATTTGTATTAGAAACCCATGAAGCTAAACCCTTGCTGCAAGCTTTTGGTTTGCAAACTATCGATACATGGTTGGTGCATGATGTGGCAGAAGCTATCGCGTGTGCCGAAGATATTGGTTATCCGGTGGCGCTGAAAATTCAATCCCCAGATATTTTGCATAAATCCGATGTACACGGTGTCAGTCTAAATATTAACAACCAACAAGAGCTTAAGATTGCCGCAGAATCAATGCTGGATAGGGTTCAACAGGCTTACCCTCAAGCCAGAGTTGAGGGGATGGTCTTGCAGCGCATGGCCTTAACCGCTGGAGCACAAGAGTTGCGAGTGGCAGTGATTAATGACCCGGTGTTTGGCCCTGCGATATTTTTAGGCGAGGGTGGCTCGGAGTGGGATGAAACCCAAGATGCCGCGGTAGCTTTACCGCCACTGAATATGAGTTTGTCCCGTTACTTGGTTATTTCTGCCCTTAAGGCGCAAAAGATTAGAGACCGGCGTTTGCCTAATGGGCTAAAAATGGAAGCCTTATGCACCATGCTCACCCGCTTATCTGATTTAGTGATTGATTGCCCAGAGATTGCCCGTTTAGACCTTAACCCGGTACTCGCAGCAGGCGATAACATTACCTTGTTAGATGTAAACATGCGCTTGCAAGCGGCTGAGCAAGGTTTAGGGCAGCGCTTGGCGATTCGCCCCTATCCCAAAGAACTAGAAGAATATTGCCAGATTAAAAATGGTAGCAAAGTATTGCTGCGTCCTATTTTGCCAGAAGACGAACCCAAGCATTTAGCCTTTGATTCTTCCCTTACCGAAGAAGACCGTTACAAGCGCTACTTTGGCGCGAGAGGGCAAATGACGCATGAAGAGATGGCGCTGCTTACGCAAATAGATTACGCCCGTGAGATGGCTTTTATTGCGGTAGACGAGAGCGCCGAAGATGACCGAGCTATCCTTGGCGTAGTAAGGGCGAGCATTGATCCTGATAACCTTGATGCAGAGTTTGCCATGGTGGTAAGAAGTGACTTACAAGGTCAGGGTTTAGGCAAGCAGCTACTGCAAAAGCTTATTGCTTATTATCAGGCAATGGGCACCCAAACCTTGAGTGGGATGACAATGATTCAAAACCGAGGCATGGCAGGTTTAGCCAAACATCTAGGGTTTAGAGTGAAGTTTGAACTGGAAGATGGGGTGATAGAAATGCAGTTAGATTTACAAACTGCTGAAGAGTAACACCAGCCTAAGAGTGAATCCTTAGGCTGTAAAATGTAAAACCGAAGGGCTAGAGACTAAAAGCAACAAACTGCTGCATTACAGCGCAGTTTGCATCTATCCGTTGGTCAAAGTCTTCCAGTGCAGGGGTTTCGCTACAAGCGCCCCATTTAGCCCCTAATCTTACCAAGCAAGATTCAAACGAAGTATCGTAGTGGTTGTGGATTAAGCCCTTATCTAAGGGGCAACCATCGATACTGTTGTCCGCAGCCACTTTAAAAAAGCCCGCTAAGCTGTCGCGTAAACCAAGGCTAAATGCACCAGCGGCTTGTTCAGGCTCAAAAGAATAGACATAGCAGTTATGCTGCAGCACGTCTTCGTGGCAAGTGAGTATGCCATCTGTACTAAGTGTTTTTAGCAAGTCTTGTTGAGCAATTAGATTTACAAACTGCTGAAGAGTAACACCAGCCTAAGAGTGAATCCTTAGGCTGTAAAATGTAAAGCCTAAGGGCTAGAGACTAAAAGCAACAAACTGCTGCATTACAGCGCAGTTTGCATCTATCCGTTGGTCAAAGTCTTCCAGTGCTGGGGTTTCGCTACAAGCGCCCCTTTTCGCCCCTAATCTTACTAAGCAAGATTCAAACGAAGTATCGTAGTGGTTGTGGATTAAGCCCTTATCTAAGGGGCAACCATCGATACTGTTGTCTGCAGCCACTTCAAAAAAGCCCGCTAAGCTGTCGCGTAAACCAAGGCTAAATGCACCAGCGGCTTGTTCAGGCTCAAAAGAATAGACATAGCAGTTATGCTGCAGCACGTCTTCGTGGCAAGTGAGTATGCCATCTGTGCTAAGTGCTTTTAGCAAGTCTTGTTGAGCAATCAGCAGTTTGCCTTCTACAGAGCTATCGGCACTTTCAAGTGCACGTCCGGCGGCAAACTCAAAACCTCGGTTAGGGTTTTCACCATATTGGTTGAAACGATGGCCAGCTTTAAACCCAGTAGGGTTTACCAGTGGTAGTAAACTAAGATTAATCTTATTGAACACCTCACTATCTAGCTGTGAGAGAAACTTTAACATGCCCCAAGGCCCAGCGGCTTCTTCACCGTGAAAACCAGCACTAATCAGTAGGTTTGGGCGTGAAGAGTGCGGGTTAGGAGATTGGTAAAGATCGAGTGGGTAAGCTTCTATTGCACCAAGTGTTTGCTGCTGCATTCCTAAACGCTGCATTTGCTCGGCGAGTAAAGAATAAAAGCTATCAATATCATTGCTGGCACTTTTGAACTGGCTCGATTGCCAATGAAACTGTTGAAATGAAGAACGGCTCACAAGCTAAGCTCCTGCATGTTATGTGATGAATAGGCTAACACTACCAGCACTTTTGCTTCAGCTCTAGTGTCATTCATTATTTTAGCCCCAGTAATGTTATTGGCTGGCTACAAGCTAAAGTGTTTTAGGAACATAGGCTTAAATGCGTTTTATATAGATGGTTTTATGAAGCAGGCTTAGCTGAATATTAAAAGAGCCGACTACTAATCGTCATCATCATCGGGGTGTGAATTCACCACTTCTAGTAGTTCTTGCTCCAATAGTTCGGCAATGGCTTGGTGTTTTTTATTCAGGTAAAAGTAGCTTGTGATTTCGATAAAGTGTTGGTCAAAACAGGGTTTGATTTGCTGTCTCTCTTGAGCGCTGTAAATAAATTCGACCGAGCGCTTGCTGGCAGCAAAGTAGTCGGCACGACCTCGCCGCAGCATTTCTACCATTAGTTTTGGCGAGGATACTTTCTCAAAGCCCACTTCAGAGAGTTGATAAAAAATGTTGAAGTAGGGGATGCCGTTTAAACCAACCGGCTTAAAGTTACTCAGCTGGTCAGGGTGGGCGACGCAGTTTTGATCTTGAGGCACCCAAATCCACAACTTTGAAGACTCAATAGGCACATCTATTTTCAGCATATTGTCGGATTTTCTGCTGGGAAAATCGTAAGGAAAAGCTTCACCGTCTAATAGGTTTAACTCTAACAAGCGACTGGCTCGCGCTTCAGGCAGGGGGATTAGTTCGAGCTCAATATCAATTTGTCTGGCGGCCTCAACTAAGTAATCTAAACCCGGTTCATCTTCACCTTCATCTAAATCAAAGTCGAGCACAGCTACCTTCATTAGCGCCGCAGCGATAACTGAAGTACTGAGTAGACTTAAACTTAAACAAGCCACAAGGTTTTTCAAGAGATTGCTCTTACCAGTTGAATACCCTCAGTATAGGTTTTTTTTTTATCTTAACTAACGAATACTACTCATTTTTAGTAAGTTGTGAAGCGCGCTAAAAATATTCGGCGATGGCTAAATAGCGCTGGCGAATATGCTCAATAAGTAATTTGATTTTTTTCGGTTGTTGGCGAGTGAAAGGGTAGACCGCGTAAATACCGAGTACTTTGGCGGCTTGGCCTACCAATATCTCCTGTAAGCGCCCTGCGGCTAAGTCCTCATGTACCAAGCAGCGAGGTACATAAATTACCCCGTGTCCTGCTATTGCTGCGGTTCTTAAGGCTCTGGCATTGTTGGTACTAAAGCCACTGTTTACTCGAACGGCTTGAGTTTGCTGCTTACTGTGAAACATCCACTCCTCAGCGCCACCTTCTTGGTAGCTGTAGCTTAAGCAGCGATGTTTGGTGAGCTCGTCGGGTGTCCACGGAATACCTCGCTTCGCCAAGTAGCGGGGGCTGGCAACCACTACCCAATGTGAGTCAATAATGTGGCGAGCAATTAGCGAGGAATCAGGCAAACTGCCGGTTCTAATCGCCAAATCAAAACCGCCTTCTAATAAGTCTACAAAGCGGTTATCCATCGACATATCCACGCTAATGTCTGGGTATTGCTCACAAAATGACGCCAAGGCCTCTGCCAGCAGTAATTCGCCAGAAATGGTGGGCACACTGATTTTAATTTTCCCACTCAGGCTTTCTCCGTATTCGCCTACTTCGGCAAAGGCTTCTTGTGCACTTAGCGCAATATCTTTGGCTTGTAGAAATAGCGCTTGGCCTGCTTCGGTGAGCGAGAGTTTACGGGTAGTGCGATATAGCAGTTGTACCGATAACTCTTGTTCTAAACGAGCCACTCGTTTGCTAATCACAGAGTTAGTAAGCTCTCGTTGTTCGGCTACGCGGCTAAAGGATCCTTGCTCAACCACATCGGCAAACAAAATTAAGTCATCTACATTTGGCATATTTTGGAAATAATTAATTTCTTTGTTTCTATATATGGATAAATATCGAGACTGTAAAGTAAATGTTAATTAAAAGTGTGTTTTAGCCTCGGCTTTGTGTGAACTCTCACATTTGGCCTTTGGCACTAAGGTCTTATTTTAGCCAGCGGAGCTTCAACTAAAATAAGCCAATAAACACTAAATCAGCATGACTAGTTTGCATGAGGTAGGGAATGAACCAAGCAGGATTAAGGATGTATCCGAGCAAGCCAAACAAAGTGTATTTTTATGCCACTTGTTTGTTAGACGTGCTTGACCCCAATGGCGGATTAGCCGCAATTGAACTGCTGGAACGTGAAGGCATAGAAGTAATTTGGGTGGAAAAACAAAGTTGCTGTGGTCAACCTGCTTATACGTCTGGTTATCAAGACCAAGCCAAAACGGTCGCCTTAAGCCAAATGGCGCTATTCCCCAACAACTACCCGGTAGTGGTAATGTCTGGCTCCTGCGCCGGCATGATGTTTAAACATTATGCTGACTTATTTGCCGTCAGTGAACATGCCGAAAAAGCACAGGCATTTAGCCAAAGAGTGTTTGAATTTAGTGAGTTTTTGGCACGAGTATGCCGAATAAAACTAAGGGACAAGGGAGAAGCCAGCTCAGTGGTATTGCATACATCTTGCAGTGGCCGACGAGAAATGGGCATACATACAAGCTCTGAGGCCTTATTGGCTCAGTTAGATAATGTTGAACTCAAACAAGCCGCTTACGATACCGAATGCTGTGGCTTTGGTGGTAGCTTTGCATTGCGGCATGCCGAGATTAGCCAAGCGATGGTGGAAGACAAAGCCTCTCATTTAAAGCAATCGGGAGCCGACTATTTAGTGAGTGCCGATTGGGGCTGCTTGGCTAACATTAATGGCCACTTAGCCTATCGTGGCGAGGCCAGCATGTTTAAAGGCCAACACTTAGCCAGCTTTTTGTTAAAGCGCACTAAACCCGCTAGTGAGGCTAAAGCATGAGTGTACAACATTACCAAGCAAGCCAATTTAAACGCCAAGCCAGCGACGCGCTCGCCGACCAACAACTACGCCAGAACTTTCGCGGCGCCATGGATTACTTACAAAAAAAGCGTAAAGACGCCTTTAGTGATGAAGACGAATTAGCGCAATTACGCTTACACGCCGAGAACATTCGCCAACGCTGCTTAAGCAAGCTACCGCAGTTACTAGAGCAGTTAGAACAAAATTGCCAAGCTAACGGTATTCAAGTGCATTGGGCCGAAGATGCCAACCAAGCCCAGCAGCTGATTGCTGAATTAATCCAGCAAGCAGGGGGTAAAAAAGTAGTAAAAGGTAAATCGATGGTGACCGAGGAAATCGAGCTAAATCACCATCTGGAAAGCCTAGGTATAGAGTGCGTAGAAAGTGATATGGGTGAGTATATTGTGCAGCTAGCAGAAGAAACGCCTTCGCACATTATTATGCCTGCTATCCATAAAAATAAGCAGCAAGTGGCGGATTTGTTCTTAGAGCATATCAAGGATTTTAATTATACCTTGTCGGTAGACAAGTTGATCCAAACCGGTCGAGAAGCCTTACGTAACAAGTTTAAGCAAGCCGATGTGGGCATTTCTGGGGTGAACTTTGCGGTTGCCGAAACAGGCACCCTTTGTTTGGTGGAGAATGAAGGCAATGGCCGCATGACCACCACCGTGCCACCCCTGCATATTGCGGTGACCGGTATAGAAAAAGTGGTGGAGTATTTAAGCGATGTACCGCCACTGTTTAGTATTTTAACTCGCTCGGCCACTGGCCAGCACATTACTACTTATTTCAATATGATTTCGGGGCCGCGCCGTTCGCCAGAGCGCGATGGCCCGCAGCAAGTTCACTTGGTGTTATTAGACAATGGCCGCTCGCAAGCTTATGCCGATGACGCTTTGCGTAAAACTTTGCAGTGTATTCGCTGCGGCGCGTGTATGAATCATTGTCCGGTATATACCCGGGTAGGCGGGCACGCATATGGCACCACCTATCCTGGCCCCATTGGTAAAATTATTTCCCCGCATTTACAAGGTTTAGAGCAAACCAGTGATTTAGTCACCGCCTCTAGTTTATGCGGTGCCTGTGAAGAAGTTTGTCCGGTGAACATTCCTATTCCCAGCTTGCTGCAGCGCTTGCGTCACGATGTAAAAATGCCTGCGGAGAGCGCTACTTCGTCACTAAAAGGCCAAGCCAGTGCTGCCAGTTTTAGCGAACACAATGCTTGGCGTTTTTGGGCGTGGTTAAGCACTCATCCAAAGATTTATCACCTCGCCACTCGCATGGTTCTAACCTTAGCCAGATTTATTCCTTTGCCTATGGGCGCGTGGACCCGTTGCCGTTCTAAACCAGAATTGGCATCACAGAGTTTTCATCAGCAAATGAAACAACGGGCAAATAAAGGAGCGAGCTTATGAGCAACGCAAGTGCATTGGCAAAAGCCAATATTATGCAGCGTTTAAGTGCGGTATCTGCGCTTAGCCCTAAACCGTCTACTGGCAGCCATCAAGCGTGGCAAAGCCCTAGCCATGAGGTTTGCTTAACACGATTTAAGCAGCAACTAACCAACGCCCATGCTGAAGTGATAAGCATCCCCAATACTGAACAATTAACTGGAAGCTTGATTGAGTTAGCGGCGTTGCACCAATGGCAAAGTGCCATGTTAGGCACTGGGGGAGATTGGCATCAGCTGTTTACTCAGGCTTTAACATCGCGACTAAAACTCAGTGTTTTTGAGCAAAATTTCGAGCAGCACAAGTCAGATTTATTCAACAATACGTCGGTAAGCTTAACTGGGTGTGACGCAGGAATTGCCGACACGGGAACCTTGGTGCTTAAACCTAGTGCCGAAGAGCCGCGCAGTTTGTCGCTATTAGCGCCGTGTCATGTGGCTGTTATCAAAGCCAGTCAAATCGTAGATAACTTTGCTTTGTTAATGGCTCAGCAGCAATGGCACCATGGGCTGCCCAGTAATGTGGTGCTTATATCTGGGCCATCTAAAACGGCTGATATTCAGCAAACCTTAGCGTATGGCGCGCACGGCCCTAGCGAATTAATTGTGATAGTGATTGAGGGCGAATAAGTCGCCGAAAGTATTTAATTGCCAATTATTGATAGTAAATGGAACAGGATTACACCATGAATCAAGCCAACAGCCCGGTGTTAGAGGGATCTTACCAACAACTGTTTGACCAGCTTGCCGCAGAGTTGTTACCCGAACAGCTGATGACCAGCCACGCACAAACGCTGGCTTACGGCACCGATGCCAGCTTTTACCGTTTGATTCCCAAGTTAGTGGTAAAGGTAAATAATTTAGCGCAGTTGCAGTTGGTTATGGCTAGCTGCGCCCAATTGGCGCTGCCTTATACTTTTCGCGCAGCCGGAACCAGTTTATCGGGGCAAGCCATTTCAGATTCGGTATTGATATTGTTAAGTGATGACTGGCGCCAGCATCAAATTCTGGAAGACGGCGATAAAATTAGCTTACAGCCCGGTGTTATTGGCGCAGATGCCAACCGCTACTTAGCGCCTTTTCAGCGAAAAATAGGCCCTGATCCAGCTTCAATTAACGCGTGTAAAATTGGCGGTATAGCGGCCAACAATGCTTCGGGAATGTGCTGCGGCACGGCGCAGAACTCTTATCACACCATGGCGTCTATTACGGTGGTGTTTTCCGACGGCACGGTATTAAATACCGGTGATCCGCACAGCGTTGCCGCCTTTAAACGTAGCCATCAAGGTTTGTTAGAAGGGCTGTCAGAACTCGCTCAAAGCACCCAGCAGAACACAGACTTAGCCGACAAAATTCGCCATAAATATCGGCTGAAAAATACCACCGGTTACAGCCTTAATGCGCTGGTGGATTTTAGTGACCCCTTCGATATTTTACAGCACCTGATGATTGGCTCTGAGGGCACTTTAGCCTTTATTGCAGAGCTGACTTATAACACCGTGGTAGAACATCCACATAAAGCATCAAGCTTGTTGGTATTTGCCGATAGTGACACAGCATGTAAAGCGGTGCAGGTATTAGCCGACCAGCCCGTAGCCGCGGTAGAACTAATGGATGGCCGCGCGCTGGCCTCTGTGGCAGACCAACCGGGCATGCCAGATTTTATTGCCAGCTTAGACATGCAGGCCTGCGCTTTACTAGTGGAAACGCGCAGTAGCCAAGCCGATGAACTGACCACGCTCTGTCAACAAGTGATGGATAGCGTGGTCAGTTTCCCCCGCATCGGTGAGGTTGCGTTTACCACTAAATCGTCAGAAACCGCCGCCCTATGGGCCATTCGTAAAGGCATGTTCCCCGCAGTGGGCGCAGTACGGGAAACCGGCACAACGGTGATTATTGAAGACGTTGCCTTTCCGGTAGAGCGCCTAGCCAATGGCGTACATGAACTACAAACCTTGTTTACTGAGCATGGTTATCACGAAGCGATTATTTTTGGCCATGCCTTAGCGGGCAACCTGCATTTTGTATTCACCCAGGGCTTTGAAGACCCAGCAGAAGTAGCGCGTTATGGCCGCTTTATGGATGCGGTTAGCCAACTTGTAGCGGTTAAATACCAAGGTTCGTTAAAGGCCGAGCACGGTACTGGCCGCAATATGGCGCCGTTTATCGAGCTAGAGTGGGGCAGCGAGGGAGTAGCGCTTATGCAAAAAATTAAGCAGCTATTTGACCCCCAAGGTTTGCTTAATCCCGGGGTAATTCTTAACCAAAACAACCAAGCGCATTTAGAAAATTTAAAACCAATGCCAGCCGCTAACGAGCTGGTGGACAAGTGCATTGAGTGTGGTTTTTGCGAACCCGTGTGTCCATCGCGCAGTTTAAGCCTTAGTCCACGGCAGCGCATTGTATTATATCGAGAGCTTAGTGAACTGCGCCGCAGCGGCAGTAATGCTCCGCGTTTAACCCAACTAGAAAAAGACTTTAAATACCAAGGGGTAGATACCTGTGCCGCGGTAGGTTTATGCGCCGACCGTTGCCCTGTGGGGATCAATACCGGAGATCTAGTTCGCCAATTACGCGAGCAACATTACGCTAAATATAAAAATATCGCGCGCTGGACAGCCGATCATTTCTCAAGTGTGGCTAGCATCACGCGTTTAGGTTTAGGAACCGCTGAGTTAGGCCAAAAAGTGCTTGGTTCCAGCGCGATAAGCTCTATTAGTAAAGGCATTACAAAAGTCTCATTGGGTAAGGTGCCAACCTGGAACCCCGCTTATCCCACCCGCGCTAAATACCAACCGCCACAGCCACGTTTTCACAAAGATAAAGTGGTATACATTCCCTCTTGTGCGGTGCGCACTATGGCGCCACAAGCCGACGCCATAGATCCTCGGCCATTGGTAGAGGTAACTTGTAACGTGCTGGAAAAAGCTGGCTTTGAGGTGATTATTCCCGATAAGGGAGATGATTTGTGCTGTGGTATGCCTTATCACAGCAAAGGCATGTTCGATATTGCTACAGATAAATCCCAACAGCTGGAAGACATTATTTGGCAGCTTAGCGAGCATGGTCGTTGGCCTGTACTCATGGATACCAGCCCTTGTGCTAAGCGCAGCCAAGAGCAATTTGCTCAGCCTCTCGATATCTATGAACCAATTGGTTTTATTCATCAGCATGCCTTAGATAAACTAAACATCGCCAAGCTAGAACAACCAATAATGCTGCATTTAACCTGCAGCTCTCGTCGTATGGATATGCACGACCCCTTGCTAGACATCGCCGATCGCTGCGCCGAGCAAGCTATATTGCCAGAGCACATTTATTGCTGTGGCTGGGCAGGCGACAAAGGCTTTACCACTCCAGAGTTAAATCAAGCTGCGCTAGCGCCATTAAAAGCGCAAGTACCTGAAGGCTGTACTCGTGGTTACAGCAATAGCCGAACCTGCGAAATTGGTTTATCGCACCACAGCGGCGTTGCGTATCAGTCTATTTTGTATTTGGTAGATGAAGTGAGTTTGTAGGTAGGGCTGTAATTTATCTCACATAGTTTTTAGTTCGGATATGATAGCTTTGTTTTATGTAACTATGACGAAAAGCTACTTAGTAAGATATTGGGGACTTATGGAAGATTTTTATTCGCTTATCCAGAAACAACGGTGGGGGGAAATACTAAAACTTGCAAAAGATAAGCAATCAACTTTAAAAGGTAACCAACAAGAATGGGTTCGTATCTGTGAGATTCTTGAATTAGAGTTTTTGAAATATGCTGAAAACGAAAAGCTTGTGTTGGTATCAGAACTGAGTACAGAGTATCTAAAGTTGTTCTGGAGTGAATATATTATCCTAACGACTAAAGGAGCTTCAGACATAGAAACTTTGGGTATTAGAGCACTCCAAGGCCAAAAAAAGAGTATTCAGGAGATATTGGCTTTTGCAAAAATGTGCAGATGTTCGCCACTTGCAAAGCAACTCATAAAGAAAAGCTTAAATGAAAGTGATCCAATAAAACAGAATGCTTCTTCAGGTATAGACCGTAAATATAAGAGGTTAGATTGGCTTACACCTTTGTTTAAAAGTGAGCTAGAAACGACTTTCTATGAAGTTCTAAAAGATCTTTTTCCTAGCTACTTTATTTATCCCAACGTAGCGTTAAGTAATATATTTGAAATGGCACTTCTTTTTCCGTCGTTAGAGAACGATGAACGGGACTTTTATTATAAAGGGATTGTAGATTTTGTACTTTATGATCCGATAGATAAGCATCTACCCAAGTATTTCTTTGAAGTCGATAGTTTTTACCATGATACACCAGAAGCAAAAGGTAGAGACTCAAAGAAAAATGCAATATTTGCCGCCGCGGGGATAGAGTTGATTAGAATTCGCCCTGACTCTAATACTGATTCAAGTACACTTAAAAATGACTTCAAGAAAAAGGTGCTGTCTGAAATAAGGATTAATATTCAATAGCTTAGGTTTTTTATCGCTATGGGTAAGTGTTTTTACCAATTGCAGCCTCTTCATATAGGGGCGATTTACTTTGTTAGGCTCAACGAAAGTAAACAAGCAATAATGGCTCAAAAACGAGTCACACCTCTTTTTATCATACAAATACCCTTGTATCATGTTTTTACTCGTTTCCATCAATAAGATCCTGTAATGAACAAAGACACTAGCCTACAAGCCGCTAAGGTATTACTTAGCAATCGCAATACCGATCAAAAAGTTGCGCGTTTAGCGCCTGAGCTTCGTCCTCATACCATTGATGACGCGTTAGAGATACAAGCGGCAATGGCAGAATTACGCCAAGATAAGATTGGTGGCTGGAAGTGTTTATTGCCGCCAGCAGAAGACAAAGTGATTGTGGCGCCTATTTTCACTGCCGATGTGCAAAGCGGTGCTCAGTGTGAGCTAATGGCCGATACTGGTATTGCCAAAATTGAACCAGAAATCGCCTTTGTCTTAGCCAAAGACTTACCGGCTCAAGCAGATGATTACAACGAAGCGCAGATTAACGACGCGATTGGCGATTGCCACATGGCTTTAGAACTTATTCAGCGCCGCTTTGCCGACAGTGAAGAGGCTGCTTTTTTAGAAGTGCTAGCCGATGGCTTAGTTAACCGAGGTTTGTACTTGGGGCCTAAACTAGATAAAGCCAAAGCGTTTGCCGCCAGCAGCATTCAGTTAAGCCTTAGTCAAAACGACAACAAACAAAGCTTTGAGGGTAAACACCCAAATCAACACCCTGTCAGCCCTATTTACTGGCTAATTAACTTTATGAGCAAGCGAGGCGTAAGCTTTAAGGCAGGAGAAGCGCTTATTACAGGCTCTTACGCTGGCATTGTAGAGTTGGAGTTTGATGTTGATACCTTGATTGAATATCAAGATCTAGGTGCTTATCAAGTTAAGCTGGTAAAAGCCCAAGCCAGCTAGGGTTACCGAATGCTTTGGTAAGCAAGCTTTAATCTAGAAAAGAGCCTTAGGGGCTCTTTTTTTATGTTTACTGTTAGCCTTTGGGGTTATTGCTGGCCTTTAAAGTAATGGATATGGCTTGTTCTTTAATGAGGGCGCGAATAGATGGTAAAAGTTTTAGAGGGCTGTGAAAGCGCAGTTAGGGGAAAGTGGTAAGGTTATAGGGCAATAAAAAAGGGAAAAACCATGCTTGGTCTTTCCCTTATTAGCGATTAACTCAGTGCTATTTATTTAGCAAAGTTAATAATTGGGAAACACTTGAAGAAACCATTGTCTGCACAGTTAATTAAACCAATTTGAACGCCGTCAATAGTATTTGTTTTGTTGAATATGCCTAACTGGAAGTTAGATTTTTCAGAAATACTGGCAACACCTATATCTGCTTTGGTGTAGCCTTCAGAGTAGTTAACCGCACTCCAGTTTAAGCCATTCACATCGTTAGTTACGTTTACTGCCGCTAAGTTCACACCGGTAGTTGAGCCAGTGTTCCAGTTAAACAAACCTAAAGAAGCACCTTTCATTTCTTCGGTCACTTTAGCGCCACCAAAAAATAAACCAAAGTTAACACCAGTGGTGCGTTTGGTTTCAGACATACCTAGTACCGAAAAATCTACACCTTTTACTTCGTCTACCTGGCCGTGAAGAACCGATAAACGTACGCCGCCAACAGCGTCAGCATCAGGTGCATTGTAGCCATTCATTGTTGAGAACATAACTGGTGCGCTAGCCATTGCAGGGACAGAGACAAAAGCAGCTAAAGCTAAAGCAGGGATGAATTTTTTCAAAGGTAAATCTCCAAAAAACACATCGATATCTTTGCTCTCATATCAATGTGTTAGTCAATTAAATAGGGCGCGAAGTATACATTAGAGATAGGTAATTGAAATACCGCATTGCTTATATCTACTATACGTCCTGTGTAAACTATTTGTTCCTAGTTAAATGGATCGCTGTATTTCTCATCGGCCAGCATATCGTGGTCGCTTAGGGTGTTTAAAAACGCGATAAGAGCTTGTTTTTCATCTTCGCTAAAGTTGAATTTTACGGCTTGGCCATCTGAGCCTAAAAGTGGGGCTCTTAAGTTGGGGTGAAGCTGAATGCCGCTGCTGTAGTGCTCTATTACTTCTTCCAAGTTGGTAAAACGGCCATCGTGCATATAGGGCGGGCGAATGGCGATGTTACGTAGCGATGGCGCTTTAAACTTACCGTTATCGTTAGCTGTGCCGGTGGTTTCTGCAATACCTAAGTCGTCACTAGATTCTGCATCTATCCCGTTAACGGTTGATGTAGTCGTACCTACTGGGCCATTTGGTATAGGGCCAACAAAGGCTTCGCTTACATGGCACCCAGCGCAGTTGACGCTGTCACCATTTTCAAGCTCTCTTGGTAGAAGGAAAAGATCTTTGCCGAGGTTTTCTTGAGCGCTAAAACCGGGGAAATCCAAGCGTGGAGATTGTACTTCGGCTCTAGCGAGATCGTATTTGGCGGTGGTGCTTACCATGCTTCTTATAAACTGCGCCAAGGCTTTTGATATGCGCTCACTTGAGATGCTTTGGTCGCCAAAGGCATCGTTAAATAGTGTGGGGTAATAGGTTTGATTAGCCACTATTTCCTCTAGCTCGGCTAAAATAAGCCCCATTTCTACTGGGTCTTGAAAAGGCATTAAAACTTGTTCTTCTAAGGTGGCAGCACGTTCGTCCCAAAAGAAGCTGCCGCTAAAGTAAAAGCGCGCATTGACTATGCTCATCGAATGGCGGCGGGTTAGCTCACCGTTAAAGCCTTGGCTAAGTACCTTCGGATCGGCAAAACCGTGCTCGGCTAAGTGGCAAGAGGCGCAGGCCGTAGTGCCATTAGCACTCAGTTTTTTATCGTAAAACAATACTCGGCCAAGGGTAGCACCAGCATCGGTTATTGGGTTGTTTACCGGGGTGTTGTCGAATTCGATAGCGGCATGTTGAAACTGAGATTCTACGGGAAAATTGTTTTCGGTGTAGTGAGTCGGTAGCGCAATGTTAGCGTAATTAAAGTGTTCACTGGGTAAGTTGAGTTCATTTTCTGGCTCGATAATCGGTGGAGTAGTCTCTGAGTCATCGTTGTTGCTGCTGGATTCACTTCCACCACCACATGCGCCGAGTAGTAAAACTATGATTAGTTGTAACGCAATGTGCTTGTTCTTCACTGAAATGTACCTTAAAAATCCTTTTTTTTAACATAACAGTTGCTGTGTAAAGATACGTAAACCAGCGCAAACTCTATTAATAATGTGACGTGTTTCCGCAAATTAGTGGGCTGTATTCGCCAAGCGCTTTTTGCGAAACCAAAGCCTGCTTACGCTAAACAATTTTGCCGGGTGATATTCCCATCACTCGTTTAAAGGCGCGCGAAAAGGCGGCTTCAGAGTTGTAGCCCAGCTCTTCAGCTAACACCATTAAAGGGATGCGTTGCTGCTTTAAGCGTTGGTGAGCTAAGTTCATTCGCCATTCAGTCAGATAGTTTTTAACGCTGTTACCAATAAGCTGGGTAAAGCGAGCAGAAAAACCAGAGCGCGACATGCCACATTCTTGCGCTAATGAATCTACTGTCCAATTTCGTTCTGGCTGGTGGTGAATGGCGCGTAAGGCAATGCCTATGTGTTTGTCGCGTAGCGCGCCTAACCAACCTTCGCTGGCTTGGGGGGATTGCTCAATCCAATGGCGAATGAGCTGAATCACCAGTATGTCGGCCAGGTGAGTAATAATGGTTTCTCCACCTGGCCTTAGCTGCTCAGCTTCAGAGGAAATAAGCGCCAAACTACTACTTAACCAATCTTGGTGTCCCAGCTCGGTGTGTTGCAATACCAGCACTGGCGGTAGCTGCTGAATAAGCCGCTGGGCAGCCAGTAAATCAAAGCCTAGTACTCCGCAGGTTACCTCGGTGAGTTCGCCCGTTTGGTTAATCTTAAGTACTTCATAACGCTCACTTATCCGTTCCACGCCGGCATCAAACAGCGGCGTGGGAGTAAGTTGTGGATCGCTGCTTAGGCTATGGCCTTTGCCATGGGGCACCAATACTAAAGTCCCTTGCT
This sequence comes from Agarivorans sp. 1_MG-2023, assembly GCF_030548385.1. Lineage (NCBI taxonomy): Bacteria > Pseudomonadati > Pseudomonadota > Gammaproteobacteria > Alteromonadales > Alteromonadaceae > Agarivorans > Agarivorans sp. 1_MG-2023. Next base: position 336,861 of record NZ_JAUOSJ010000003.1, read on the forward strand.
TAAGTCGCTGAGGTGCTAGGCCCTCTATGCTCAACCAGCATTGGCCTTTAGTTACGATATGAATCATTAATTTACCCGGCAGAATAGGCATGTCGAGTGACCAGTCGCCACGCACCGTTGAGCGGCAATATAGGCTGCCATCTACGCGTAGTTGGTGCAGAGTCTCGCCCAAAGGATCGTTGGCTTGTGGAAATACCGGTGTGTTAACCCTGGTTGCTGCTTGCATAGAGATTATGACTATTTAGGACGAATGGTTAAAAATTGTAGATGTATAAGCATTAAGTATCCAGTTTTAACGCGAGATACTAAGCCCGTGGATGAGCCACTACTTACTTATTTTTACTAGGAGCACCCAAATGACTTCACACACAACCTTGATTGTTGGCGTAAACGGTAAAACCGGTCGTCGCGTAAATAGTTTATTAGCAGAGGCAGGGCGCCTTACCCGTGGGGTATCTCGCTCTACGTCTCCCTCTTTTGATTGGTTAAACCCTAGCACTTGGCAAGCCGCTATGCAGGGCTGTGATTCAGCGTATGTATGTTACCAACCCGATTTAGCAGTACCCGCTGCACAAGCGGCGATTGCTGAGTTTATTGAGCATGCAAAACAAGCCGGCATTCAACATATTGTTTTGCTCTCGGGACGCGGGGAAGATGGCGCGGTTGCTGCCGAGCGACAGTTAATTAAAAGCGGCTTAAGCTGGAATGTAGTGCGCGCAAGCTGGTTTTCGCAAAACTTTAGCGAAGGCTTTTTAATTGAGTCGGTAAACAGTGGCCAAGTGGCGCTACCACGCGCAGATGTACTAGAGCCTTTTGTTGATGTAGACGATATTGCTGAAGTGGCGGTAGCGTGTTTAACCCAACCTGCATTACACAATCAACTGTTTGAGGTAACCGGGCCCGAGCTATTGAGTCTACGAGAATGTGTGGCGATGATCGCTAATGCCAAACAACGCCCCATTGAGTTTGTTGAACTGAGCGTAGAACAATTTGTGGGCGCTTTAAAACAACAGCAATTCCCAGACGATATGTTGTGGTTAATGAATGAGTTATTTAGCGAAGTAATGGATGGCAGAAATAGCCACTTGTGTCATGGGGTCGAGCAAGCGCTTGGGCGACCCGCTAAATCATTCGCAGATTACGTAAGCGCAACAGCAGCACAAGATATGTGGTCATAATTAGTGCCAGCCAGTGGGGAGCAATGTGCTGTTTGGTATCGTTCCTTACTGACTTACTAAGGAGAATGTTTGGGCTTAGCGCGAAGAGCAGGCGCAAAGGCTAGGTATTCAAGGCGTTGATAACTGGGTTAATAAACATAGGGCAACTATGCTCAATACATGAAAAGCTTTCTCTTTAGATTACGCGCTGGCTTATTGCTTACTTGCCCTATAGCGATTGCCTTCGCATTTCCCTTTGTTATGCCGTTGATTCACTCTAGCGAGTTTTATGGTCATGGCAGTAATGCCGCGGCCTACAATATTCAACTGAACAATGGTGAGGCCTTAAGTGACTATCAAGGGCGCTTCACTTATTTGTTTTTGGGCTTTCAGGGCTGCAGCCAAGCTTGTCCTCGGCAACTTCTCAACTTAGCCGCACTGGCTAATTCAAATCAGCTCAAGCAGGCACAGTTTCTTTACGTAGACCTAGTAGCAGGTTCGGCGTCCAATGTCGTGGCCGAGCATGCTTTAAACAATGTGCTGTTTCGTCAGGTGGCTAATTTTCAGCAGGCCATAGAAGTGTCTCAGCAATTTCCTGGGTATGTTGCAAGCAACTTCGATGCTCAAATTGTCGATCATTCGGCTTATCTGTATTTGCTCGATCCTCGTGGTGAGGTAAGCCTAGTTTATACCCAAGTTAATCTTGAAATAGACAAAGTAATACAGGATTTCAAACAATTACAACAAGGTGAAATACTATGAACGCAAACCCTGCGCAATTAGCAGATAAGCAAGTGCTGTATATCTTATTGGCTCACCTTCCGGTAGTGGGACTATTAGTGCCGATTGGTTTTGCCAGCCATGGTTTTGCCTTAACGATGTCGATGCTGATATCGATTATTGCGTTACTTAATTATGCGTATTTGCGCGGCAGTCGAGTGTCTTCATGCATTAACGCGATGCTGTTAATGGTGTATTCCATGGTGATGATTCAAGCCCAGCTTGGCCGATTGGAGATGCATTTTCATATTTTTGCCGCCCTTGCATTTGTGCTTATTTATAAAGATTGGTTACCGGTAATTGCTGCCGCGGGCATAATCGCCGTGCACCATCTCGTTTTTACTTATATGCAGTTGAGTGGCGTAACAGTGGCAGATGTTCCATTGATGATTTATGCCACCGGCTGCTCTTGGGGAACTGCTATTGAGCATGCGGCCTTTGTGGTATTTGAAAGCGGGGTATTGGTGTTTTATGCGATTAATATGGCCAAAGATGCCAAGGTGTCCAATTCAATCATTGTGGCGGTAGATAAGCTAGCCGCCAACAAAGATTTAACGGCGACTATCGACAGCAACAAAGAGCACCCCACGGTTATCGCTTTTAATACCTTAATTAGCGAATTCAACGCCTTATTTAGCGACTTAAAACAATCGATTGTGGATATTAATGGTTTGGTGAGTGGGCTAAATCAACAAAGTGCTGAGACTAAAAACGTTGTATTACAGCAAATGGAGCAGAGTGATTCGGTAGCCAGTGCATCGGTAGAATTATCTCAAGCTGCACGAAATGTATCTGATAACGCAGAGCATGCCGCAGGCGCTGCTGAATCGGTAGAGACACAGATTAAGTCTGGTTCGCAGCAAGTGGGCGAGTCGGTGGAGGCTACTCAAACCCTGAATAAACTGCTGAGTGAATCTGAGGTATATACCAGACAGCTGAACGACAACGTTCAAGGGATTAATGCAGTGATTGAGGTGATTAAAGCCATCTCAGAGCAAACCAACTTATTGGCCTTAAACGCTGCCATTGAAGCCGCTCGAGCCGGAGAATTAGGCAGGGGCTTTGCCGTAGTGGCCGATGAGGTGCGGGCGCTGGCTGCACGCACACAAAAGTCTACTGGAGAGGTGAATCAAATAATCGACACGCTACAAACGAATGCTTCACAAGTGGTTGATTCAATGCAAAAAGGCTTAGTGTATTCTGACGAATCCAAAGCCAAGATAGAAACAGGTGGCAGTACTTTATCGTTAATTAATCGAAGCGTGAGTGACATGCGCGATGTGAACGCACAAATTGCTAGCAGTACTTCAGAGCAAACTGACGCATGTGATCAAATTGAACGAAGCATTAATGAGATTAGAGATAAGAATGAAACGCTGATGGGGCAAAGCCAGTTGTTAGCCGAAACGGCCAGCACAGTTGCTAATACTCTGGCATCGTTAGAGCAGCGTGTTGCTGTGTATCAAACTCAGCTGTAATTTATTGGTAAACGGCAAAGGTATAGGCCTTTGCCGTTTATTATCGCTACTTAGTTAACGGAATTAACTGCGCTTGCTGCTGTTCAGGAATACTGTTTAGCATGGCAATAGTAAGCGATTCTTTGCTCTCTTTTTCGCTTTCGGTTAGCTCGGCAATGGCATTTTCTGGCAACTTGTACATGGCACCTGTTGCTGGATCTACGATTAACATGCCGATTAAGCCGCCAAACAAAATGTTACCAAAATACCAACCGTCTACACTGCTTTTAAGCTCGATAATTTGTTCTTCATAACCTTCTTTATTAAATACTAGCTGGTAGGTTTCGCCTTTAAAAAAACCAGCAGAAGCATTTAAGGTAAGGGTTTCTGGTGTTTGTCCATTCTGAACTGTTACTCCGGCTCTGTTTTTAATAGAGAAACTGGCTTGGCTGGGAGTAGAATCAATAGCGACTAAATACTTACTGTCACTAACGATACTTGAGCAGCCTGACGCTAATAGAATAGAAAGGGCTATAACACTTTTCTTAAGCATGGATATTTTTCGTCCTTGATGTTTATAGGTAAAACTTAGCAACACTAATCAAGCCAAATAGAGAGCACTTAGCCGCTGCTACGTTTGGGTATATAGTAGTAAATTGGTACAACTATTTATCTTTTGGTTGGCCAATTTGATGTTAGGGTGAGGATTTTAGTGTTTTTATACTATAAATCTATGTAAGTTTACGCTGTATCGTGTAAATGTGAGCTAAGCCACTGTTAATGTCTGTGACATTAAGTTGATGTAAACAAAAGGGAAAAACTATGTATCAAGGAAGTTGTTTGTGTGGGGCTATTCAAGTTGAAATATCGGGAGGTATCAATTCAATTATTCATTGCCATTGTTCTTTATGTAGGAAAAACAGTGGCACTGCATTTGCTACCAATGGCTTTGTGGCGACCAAAGGATTCAAAGTGTTAAAAGGGGTTGAAGGTTTTGGTCACTATCAAACCTCTCCTGGGAAGGTGAGGCATTTTTGCAAAGTATGCGCATCACCTATTTATAGTTCTAACCAAGCGGATCCTAGTCGCTTAAGAATACGCTTAGGCATGCTTGATTCGGCGATAGTTGAGCGGCCAATATCACACAACTTTGTTAGCTCTAAAGCTAATTGGGAAGACTTAGATGCAGACCTCATTCGTAACGATGCGTACGAGGACTCGCGCTCTTAAATAAGATGAGAAGTAGTGACTAGTTAGCGCCATCGTCGAGCAGTTTAAGTAATTCGTTCACCAACCAAGTAGTGAGTTTACTGTCTGGGCTATCGCAGCGTTTTACTATGCCAATTTCAAACTTCATATTTGCTAATAGTGAATCACAATGCACCACTTGAATGGCATCCTTTATCCAATCATTTTGTGCAATATGCTTGGGTACAAAGGCCCAGCCTTGGTTTTTGGCCACCAACTCACTAATTAAGTAGTAGCTGTCGATATACCAATGGCTGGGGCTAATAGGAACAGAGCTACCTAGACCAGCACGGTTACACTGCACTAACTGCCGATACTGTTGTAGGTCCTGATAACGCAGTGACTCTAGTTCAACTAAAGGGTGCTGTTTACCCACAATTAGCGCTAATTCAAAATAGCCTAACGAGCCAAACATCACGTTGTCTGGCAAGGCTTTTTGACTCAGCATTAAGCCAATATCTAGCTGTCTATTTTCTATCGCCGCCGAGATGTCGTCTTGGGTACCGTTGGTTACGGTTAGCTGTAGGTAAGGAAACTGCTCGCCTAAACGCATAAACATCGAATGAATAGCTTCAATAGGAATCGCTTCATCAATGGCAATTTTTAAGGCGATTGGCTCTTTATTGGCGGCGGTTAAAGCGCGCGACTGTAACCGATGACATTGTTCTAATACCTGTTGAGCCTCAGGCAGCATTTGTTGACCAAGCGCGGTAAGAACCGGCAGCTTGGCGCTGCGATCGTAAAGCTCGAAACCTAAATCGGCTTCTAAATTAGCAATAGCGCTGCTAATTCGTGACTGTGCTTTACCTAGTTTGCGAGCAGCAGCCGAAAATGAACCTAATTGTGCTGCACTTACAAAGGCTTGTAGCTGGTCAATGCTCCAATTCATGCTTACTCACTTTAGTTATCTATCCGGTATTCGGATAGAAGCTAACTCTTATGTATCTTTAAATCAACTATAATGCTCGGTCTTAACCTTGAGTGAGTGGCATGCAGCAGTCTATTTCTATCCCTAACGAGCAATCGGTAAGTGCCAACTTTTGGCGCTTTGCTATTCCGTCTGTAGTGGCGATGTTAGTGAGTGGCTTGTATCAAGTTATCGACGGTATTTTTGTAGGGCATTATGTGGGCGCGCAAGGGCTTGCAGGCATTAATATGTCTATTCCCGTTATGGCGCTAGTTACCGGTGTGGGCCTAATGATTGGCATGGGCGGCGGCAGTATGTTGTCGATGCATCGAGGAGAGAACAACTACCGAGCCTGCCAGAATAGTTTAGCCTCAGCCTTGTTGCTGGTGGTGCTATTGGGGTTGCTGATAAGCATAGTGCTGCAGTTTGGTGACTCTCGCTTAATTGCTCTGCAAGGCGCAGAGGGCGAAGCGCAAAACATGGCGCAGCAATATTTGGGCATTATGTCGGCCGGGGCGTTAGTGTCTATCGCAGCCAGTGCCTTGCCATTGCTGGTTCGAAATGACGACAAACCCAATTTGGCCACCTTGTTTATTGTGCTGGGCGCATTACTGAACATTGGGTTGGATTACTTGTTTCTCGCGCATTTTTCTATGGGCTTACGCGGCGCAGCTATCGCAACCTTAATCGCCCAGTCGGTCACTAGCTTATGTTGCGTGCATTACTTTTTCTCAGCTCAGGCTAATACGCCATTAAAAGGCAGCCGTTTTGAATGGTCTAGTGCATCACGCATGTTACAGCTGGGGTCTTCTAGCTTAATGATGTTTGTGTATTTTGGTTTTGTGATGGCCTTGCACAATAAGTTGTTTATGAGCTATGCCTCGGCCACCCATGTAGCGGCTTTTGCCATAGTGGGTTACCTCGGCAGTGTGTATTACTTCTTTGCTGAAGGCGTCGCTAGTGGTTTGCAGCCGCCAGTAAGTTATTACTTAGGGGCAAAACAAATCAATAAAATTGCTCAAACCGTTACCTTAGCGTTTTCGGTGACTGTGGGCTCTGGTATAGCCATTGTGGTGCTTCTTAATCTCTTTCCAGAATGGTTTATTGCGGTCTTTTCTAGTGGCGATGAAGCCTTAATGCAAGCCAGTAAAGCCGGTGTGCGTTTGCACTTAGCGGGCATATTCTTAGATGGTTTTTTGTTTATCAGCGCAGTCTACTTTATGGCAGTGGGCGAGGCGAAAAAAGCGCTATTTGTATCGGCGGGAAACATGCTAGTACAGCTCCCATTTCTATGGCTATTACCACAATTGATGGGCGTAGCAGGCATTTGGATTTCGGTGCCTTTGTCTAATTTAGTGCTTAGCGCAGTGGTATTGCCGATGTTGTATTTTAATCTGCGCGATCTGCAGCAAAAGGCTGAGCCAGCGCCGAGTTTGGTCTGTTTAAACTCGTAGACCCCAAGCGCTTAGGTCAAAGCGCTTGGACAGTAAGCGCTATAAACACCCAACAAACACAGAATTAACGTTTTAATTTAAAAAGGAACAGCAGTAAATGACAGGGAAAAGTCTTGCCAAATATGAACAAGAATTGAAATGGTTGGCGCTTGCCTTAGGTATTGTAAGTACCGTGGCCGCTGTGCAAGATTGGTATCCACTCACTATTTTTGTCAGTTTGCCATTTTGTTTGATTTGGATTTATTGCGCGTGGTTGCATAGCGAACGTCAGCTTAAATACATTAACATCATTTTCTCTATTGTTTATGTCTACGGCATTGTGCGTTATTTTTTAGTGGGCTAACTCGCATCCTGCAGGCTACTGGTGTAGCGTAGGCACATCTTTTGAATTGTATGCGCTACCCGCTGAGTAAATATGGATATTAAACAGTACATTGATTATTTCGACGACATTTCAGACTTAGCGCGCGAGCAGCAATTTACTTTGCTGGAGCAAGCAGTTGAGAGCATTAATGCCCGCTTTTCGTTTCCAATTTTTATGGTAATTCGCTACTTGGTGCGTATTGGGTTTATCGCTGTATTAAGTGGTGGAACATTCCTTTTGTTTGGCTATTCAAGCTGGTTATTGCTTGTGTCTATTGTTGTGGCCTTGCTAGGTGCTAGGCTGCTTATAACTGAAATTACCGATTCACTTATCTCGAAAGCCCTTAAAAACATAGTCAGCAAGAATTAGTGTCTTAACGCTGCTATTCCTTACTTACTTCACCGTTACTAGTTAACACGAAATATTGATTATTCTGATTTATATCAATTGCTTAGCCTGCTTGTTCTAGTAGTCTTTTGAGACTTTTGTAGCCTCAAGGAATAGAGCAATGAGCAAGTGTGGGCAATGTCGCCAATTTACCCGAACTCCCGACAACCAAAAAGATCTGTGTGGCGCGTGGGAACAGCCTACCTTAGCCACGCGAACCGCCTGCGATTTCTTTATGCCAAAAAAAACACATCGTCATCCAAGGGCATCTGCGAGTGAATCCAGCACTTAATCTGGGGATGCTTGCGTTGTTTTAGACAGCTGTTGTTCAATACTGTTTAAGCATACTTTTACGCTTAGCGGCAGTTGATTGCTGTAGGGGTGCAGGGCATATACAGAGTTATTGTTAAGTTGGTACTCGGGGAATACTTCTACCAACTGCTTGCTTGCCATCGCCTCATGAAAATCGGGCACTAAGCCAATACCTGCACCGTCTTTAATTAGCGATAAGCAGCTATGAAAAGAGTTACTTATGCAGCGCGCTGTTGCTTTGAACTCAAAAGGTTTAGCGTGTTTAGCGCTAAATTGGTGAGAGATATGTTTGCCTTGCCACGCATTGGCAATATAGCTGGCATTCTGAATGGTTCGCCCATTCATATAGCGGTGATGCGCGCACAACACATCTCTAAACTGGCCTATGCGCCGTTGTTTTAGGCTACTTTCTTTGGATGGCCCTACACGAATGGCTAGGTCGATGCCTTTAGCAAATAGATCCAAATGCAGATCACTCGCCACTAACTCTGGCTCTAGTAAAGGATGCGCCTTTAATAGCGCTGCAATTGCCGGTGTTACTAAGCTTTCCATGAGTGCATTAGGTGCGGTTATGGTTATTTTTCCGCTAGGTTCTTCAAGGCTTTGCTGGGCATCTAACCAGGCGCTTTCGGCCACGTGATTAAGCTGTTTACAGTTTTGATAAAAAGCTTGGCCTGCTGCGGTTAAAGTTTGGCGGCGAGTTGTGCGTTTTAGCAAGCTAACGCCAAGGTCTAGTTCAAGTGCCTTTAGGTGTTGGCTAATCACCGACTTAGATAAATCTAAGCTCTCTGCAGCAGCGGTAATCGACCCTGCTTCTACAATGTGCGCAAATACCGACATTTGCCGTAAACGGTTCATTTTATTGTTCACTTAAATTAAACAGTGTTTGTGAATATAGCTGTTTTTCTGAGTGAGTTGTAGGGCTAATCTTGTTCGTGTATTTCACATAGAGAGCAAGGAATTATCATGTCAGACAATCACATTCTAAAAGCGTGTCAATTAGGCATTACCGCATGGCAAACAGCATTTAACCAACAAAACGCTGCGGGTTGTGCTGCGCAATACAATGAAAATAGCGTAATGACAGCGCGACCTTTTGGTGTATTTGAAGGTCGCGAAACGATTCAAGCCTTTTGGCAAAATCTAATTGAGCAAGGCTTTGCTCAAGTGGAGTATAGCGATGTTAAATGGGAAGCTTGTGGTGATAATGGCTACACTTTAAGCTCAAGCTGGACCATGAATAAAGCCTTTGGCGTTGTTCACCGCGAACATTGGGTGGTAGAAGCTGATGGTGCGGCGCGAATGATTAGTGACGAATTTGAAGTACAAGGCGAACGTTAAGCGAGCATAAGAATGTTAATCAGCAATCACCGTTTATTGATTAAAGACCCGCAAGCATCCTTGGATTTTTATCAAAACGTCTTAGGCATGACACTGGTACATCAAACTGAAACAGAGCAGTCTCAGCATTACTTTTTGAGTTTTGCTGAACCACAGCAAACCAGCCTAGAGCTAGTGAATATGCCTGATGCTGATTTTAGCGTGGCGGCACAACCTAATGCTGAAGAAGGCTATTGGAAGTTTTCGATTGCGGTGCCTTCGTTAGATGCGACACATGCGGGTTTACTTAAACGAGGTGTGGCGGCTGGTGATTGCTTTAACATTGCAGGCTTAGCCTACCTTTGTCACTTTAACGATCCCAATGGCTATAGTATTGAACTGGTGCAGCAGCGTTTGTTCGAACATTCGCCGCCATTGTCTGAGGAGCTGTTAGCCGCTACAACAATTCAGCCAGTGGCAAAAGGCGCGACATTTAACCTCTCTACCTTGCGAGTAAAAGACGCTAATCACAGCCTCGCTTTTTATCAATCTTTAGGCATGGAGTTAGTGTATCGCTATCGTTCTGACGCGCGAGCAATGACGTTATACTTTTTAGTGTTTAAAGGTGACGAGGCTTACCAACAACTCAAGCAGAGTCCCAATATTGCCGAAGCACTTTGGCAATATCCCGCTACAGTATTGGAGTTACAGCAGTTTGATGGTACCGATCTTAACTTAGAATTTGCATATCGAGTAGGCCCACAAACAGGCTTTTTAGGCTTAGATATATATCGAGGCTTAAGTCATTCAAGCATAGGGCAACAGCGCTTCCAGCTTGATGCCAAGCAAACTCCTGTTGAGACCTTAATCGACCCTGACGGATATTTGATTCGCTGCTTTGATTAAACGCTCAACACTTGGCAGTTGACCAAAGTAGAATGTTCATTCTACAATGCAGGTAGAATAAACGCTCTACCTTGATGAATGTGATGATTGAACAACAAATTGCTGCCAATTTAGAAAATGCTTTTAGTGAACTCGGTTTTACCGAGCCTAGCGTGGCTACTTTGCAAAAAGCCTCTGGGGTGAGCTTGCGAACCCTATACCGTTACTTTCCCTCTAAAGAATCGATGGTCATTGCTGCCTTGGAACATCGTCACGTGCGCTACCTTGAGTTGCTAGCGGCCGAGCCCACGAAGCAGGCAGTATTTGCTGCATTTGAACAGCTAGAGCTTTGGATGGTAAACGAAGCACCTACTGGTTGTATGTCGATGAGTGCGCTAGCCGCTTACCCTGAAAATCCCCAAATAAACGCTGCTGTTAAGCAACATAAACAGGCCTTATTAGCCCTCTTTGTGCGCTTCTGCGCTAGTGAACAACTAGGCTTACAGGTGTTTTTGCTGCATGAAGGTGTCAGCTCTGCGTGGCCAACGATTGGCGATGACTGCATTCAATCCGCTCAACTTACTTTGCAATTACTATTAGGCGAATAACCATGACAACGCTTCCTAACACCATGTGTGCGGTGCAAATGACCGGACACGGCGATACCGACAAATTAAGCTACCGTTGCGACGTGGCATTACCGGTAATTGGCCCAAGAGATGTGCTGATTAAAGTGGCTGCAGCCGGAGTAAACAATACCGACATTAATACCCGTATTGGCTGGTACTCTAAAAGTGACAATGCCGAAGATGCCAGTTGGTCTAGCCAAGCCCTGCAATTTCCACGGATCCAAGGCGCTGACGTATGTGGCTACATTGCGGCGGTAGGCGAGGAGGTAGATGCAAGCAGAGTAGGCGAACGGGTGCTAATAGAACCTTGCTTAACCGAAGTAAACGGTACTCACCCAGAGCAAGCGTGGTACTTTGGCTCGGAGTGTGACGGCGGCTTTGCCGAATACACCAAAGTAGCCGCTTGTCATGCCTACAAAATTAACAGCAAATATAGCAATGCCGAGCTAGCGTCGTTTCCATGTTCATACTCTACAGCAGAAAACCTGCTTACCCGCGCGAAGGTAAAACAAGGTGACAAAGTGCTGATTACTGGCGCGTCTGGTGGAGTAGGTTCGGCGGCCATTCAACTGGCTAAAGCCCGTGGTGCTTATGTACTTGCCCTAACGAGCCAAGACAAACAACAGATGATTGAAGAGCTTGGGGTTGACGAAGTGGTGTTACGGAGTGAAAAGCTCAAAGATGTAATGGCCGCGAACAGCGTTGATGTAGTGATTGATTTGGTGGCTGGTGGTTTGTTCCCGCAATTGCTTGATGTATTAAGGCCCAAAGGCCGTTATGCGGTATCTGGCGCTATTGGCGGTGCGATGGTCGAGCTTGATGTGCGTACCTTATACCTTAAAGACTTAAGCTTTTTTGGTTGTACGGTAATTGAACCAGAGGTATTTGCTAATTTGGTGGCGCATATTGAGAACGAAGACATTGCTCCTTTGGTTGCACATACTTATCCCTTGAAAGAAATAGTGCAGGCGCAAAGCACTTTCTTAGAGAAGAAATTCCTAGGTAAGATTGTGCTGACGATGTAGTGAGCTAAGGCGTTACACATTTTTGCTCGTCTAGTAAGCAAAGCGCTAAATCGAAAAGCCTTGAAGGAAAGTTGCTTCGGGGCTTTTTTGTTTTAGAGAGTGCTAATTTGCTTTATAGACTCAGGCGTAAGATGGGAAAAGGCTTACCCATGTCATCAAGTGGGGGACGGGATACAAGCTTAAAACCCATGCTTTGTGCCCTTGCAGAGTTGGCAATAAATAGCATTTCTATTTTTCCATCATTAGCGTCAGTTAATCCAATATTAGTATAGAACTGTCTGAGTGTGGCACTTATCGGGTTTGGGTATGTCAGACCTTTTCAGGTGATTATTCGCTGCAATTGGCGTTAACAAATTTGTTGCGGGTATGTCGTAAACCACTTTTCTTACTAACGCTTTTTGATATGGGTATTTCGTTATTTCACAAGCGAGGCCTTTGTTGATCCGCATCAATTCATTTACTGCTCTGTGCTAACGCACACTAAAGGTATTAAAAAAACCAAGGTCAAAAGACCCAAGCACCCGTGGAGCGAGTGATGATAAATATCCCACAAGTAAAATTAGGTATTGTTGCGGTAAGCCGTGACTGTTTCCCTCTTTCATTGTCTGAGCAGCGCCGCAAAGCGGTGGCTGCAGCCTGTATGGAAAAAGACATTGAAGTGGTCGAGTTACAAACCATTATCGAAAATGAAAATGATGTAGTGAAGGCGCTAGCCGAAGCTGAGCAAGCTGGCATTAACTCTTTGGCTATTTACTTAGGTAACTTTGGACCAGAAGGCCCATTAAGCATTATGGCGCAGCGTTTTGCAGGGCCAACGATGTTTGTGGCAGCAGCGGAAGAAGCGACCGCTGGCCTAAAAGATGCGCGTGGCGATGCTTATTGTGGGGTGCTTAACGCCTCTTACAGTGCGGGTTTACGCAACTTAGCTGTGCATATTCCAGAGTACCCAGTAGGCACGCCAACGGAAGTTGCCAGCATGATTGGTGATTTTGTGCCGGTAGCTCGCACCATTCTTGGTTTGCAAGGCTTGAAGATTTTCTCTTTTGGTCCGCGTCCGCAAGACTTTGTAGCCTGTAACGCACCGATTAAAGCGCTGTTCGATCTTGGCGTAGAAATCATGGAAAACAGCGAGCTCGACCTGTTAGATATTTACCAAGCGGCGGAAGACCATGCTGATATTCCAAAGATTGTTGCTGAGATGGAAACGGAATTGGGCGATAACAATCCATATCCAGATTTATTACCAAAACTGGCACAATACGAAGCAGCTCTATTAGATTTTCACGCGGCTAACATGGGCGCTTCTACCTTTGGTGTATTTGCTAACAAATGCTGGCCATCGTTTGAGAAGTTCTTTGGTTTTGTACCGTGTTACGTTAATGCGCGTTTGGCCCAACGCGGCATCCCAGTTGCCTGTGAAGTCGACATCTATGGCGCGCTGTCTGAGTACATGATTACCTGTGCAACCAACCACCCTGCAACCTTGTTAGACATTAATAATACTGTGCCGCAAGACATGGTAGACGCTAACCAACAAGTAATGGTTAACTATACCGCTAAAGATTTATTCATGGGCTTTCACTGTGGCAACACTGCGCCAAGCTGCATGAAGAACTCGCAGCTACGCTTCCAAAAAATTATGCATAGCTTAATGGAGCCGGGTAAAGAACCAGACATTACGCGCGGCACCTTAGAAGGGCAGATTAAGCCGGGCGAAGTAACTTTGTTCCGTTTGCAATCTACCGCCGATACTAAGCTACGCGCCTACGTTGCTCAAGGTGATATTCTTGATATCGACCCGCAATCATTTGGTGCTATTGCCGCCTTTGGTATTCCAGAAATGCAGCGCTTTTACCGCCATGTATTAGTAGAGAAACGCTACCCGCACCATGCTGGTATTGCTTTTGGTCACGTGGCTAAAACCCTTTACCAAGTGCTTAACTTGTTGGGTGTTACGGATATTGACTACAACCAGCCAGCCCAAGAGCGTTACCCAAATGAAATACCAAGTGTGTTTTTGTAAACCGATTTAATGCTTAGCCTTGTGTATGAAAGCCGACCTTGCGTCGGCTTTTTATTTACAAATCCTGCAAATACTTACCTTATGAACAATCTTCTGTTTAAAGTGAGCAATCTTGCATATAGTTGTTTTTGTGTGCAGATTAAGCGCCAGGAGACAAACCATGAATAAGCTAATTACTCGCCACCTAAACGGTGTAGTGCTGATATTGTTGGCGCTGGTAAGTGTTTACTCTCATCAAACAAGTGCTGAGCAAACATTACATAGCAGCCAAGATTATAGTTTGCAGGTAGACAAGCTGACTCAGCTTCCCGGCGTGCCTTGGGGTATGGATTGGCTAAACTCGACCACTTTAATTGTTACCTTACGCCGTGGAGAGTTGCTCAGTGTTGATCTAAACAAAGCCAAGCTTGGCCAACAAGCTTGGCAAAATATTGATGGTTTACCGGCTATTTGGGCGCAAGGGCAAGGTGGTTTACTGGATGTGGTCAAAGGCCCAGACGGCTATTTCTATTTTACCTATAGCAAGCCGCACAATGGCAGCGGTGTGACCACTTTAGCTAAAGCACAAATACAGCAAGATGAGTCTGGCCAAGTACGTATGAGTGGCTGGCAAGACTTGTTTGTGAGCAACTCTGCTAGCTCTACTAATCGCCACTATGGCAGCCGAATCGCCTTTGATACCCAGCAACATGTTTACTTCTCGATTGGTGATCGAGGCGTAAGGGATAACGGCCAAAATACCCTTAATCATGCGGCTACCATTGCTCGACTCAAGCTTGATGGCAGCATACCCAGCAACAACCCCTTTGTTGGCAATAGCCAAGTAGACGATGCTATTTACAGTTATGGCCACCGCAATCCTCAAGGTTTAGCATTTGATCACTTAGGGCAGCGTTTGTGGGCCATAGAGCATGGTCCGCGTGGTGGCGACGAGCTTAATTTGATACAAGCGGGTGCTAATTATGGCTGGCCAATTACCTCCCACGGGAAAGAATATTGGAGCCCGCTTAAAGTGGGGGATGCAGAGGAGCAGGAAGGAATAAATTCACCATTAAAAGTGTACGTTCCCTCTATTGCGCCGGGTTCACTTATTCACTATTCAGGTAATGCTTTTCCTGCTTGGCAAGGTGATTTGTTTAGTGGTGCCTTAAAGCTTCAGCATCTCAATCGCATCATTATTAATGAGCAAGGCATACCGGTGGGGGAGGAGCGTTTGTTTGAAGATCTTAATGAACGTATTCGCGCCTTAGCGGTAGATAAAAACGGCTATATCTATTTCAGTGCAGACAGCGGAAATTTGTATAAAGTTAGTCCTAAGTAAGTACTTAGCAAAGGCTAACTTAAGCGGCTTGGCGTTGGCTTGCTAATAAGGCTCTCGCCACCGATTTTGCATGTATAGCAGACTCAAAATCGTGAGTGGTGTGAGCGCCTACTATCGCCCCGTCGGCTAAAATAGCTAATTGCTTAGCAGTCGCTAAACGGTCGGTTAGCGCTAACTTACCCAATTGCTGCTCGATGAGTTTTATCACTAAAACTTTGTGCTCAGTACACGCTAGATGCACAGGATGATCGAAGTCATGATACTCAGCCGAAGCGTTAATAAACATACAGCCAAAAAATGTATCAGAGTTTATCCAGTGAGACAGCGCATCAAAAAAAGCCATAATGTTGGCTAACTCTGGCTCACATTGCTGAGTGGGAGCTAAACGTTCAATGTTGTTTTCCAGTAGCGTAAGCAGTTGCTGATCACGACGGTTCAAGCAAGCCACAATCAATGCTTCCTTAGAGGCAAAGTGGTTATAAAGGGTCTTTTTAGCCACACCCGATTCAGCCAAAATGGTATCAATGCCCGTGGCTTTAAAACCATGCTGATAAAACAAATTCTGTGCGGTGTCGATCAGTAGATCGCGTTTACTGCTAGCCATAATCATTCCTAAACCTTATCGCCTAAGTATACCGTTCTGTCTACCCATTGCGCAAACCTCTGCTTCGCAAAATATTCATATTCTAATTTAGCCCATCAAAACATTGGCTTGGCGGTAATTATCTTTTTTCAAATCTGAGTAGATGAAATATTTATATTGACATAGACAAGTCTGTCTCCTAACTTAGAAGGTAAGTAGACAGACTTGTATACTTTAGTGAGCGACCAAGCAAACTGAGTAGACAAATTTATAACGGACACAACATACGATTAAGGACACCACCATGTTAAAGCTCTATGACTTTGAACTCTCTGGCCATGCGCATCGTGCGCGTTTAATGCTGGCTTTACTCAAACTACCCTATGAAAAAGTTACCGTGAATTTGGCGCAGGGCGAGCACAAGCAAGATGATTACCGAGCGATTAATCCTTTTACTCAAGTACCAGTATTAGATGATGATGGTCTAGTGATCCGCGATTCCATTGCCATCATTACTCACTTAGCAAATCGCTATGCCCCAGAGTGGAATCCGCAAACCGTGAACGAACAGGCAGAGATTCAACAGTGGTTAGCCTTGGCGGCTCGTACCTTGGCAGAGGGCCCTGCTCGAGCTCGATTAATTACAGTATTTGGCGCCCAGTTTGACCAAGCCACAGTAATAGCAACAAGCCATCAAACTTTAGAGATTGTTAATCAGCTACTTAACGGTAAGCAATGGATGGTGGCGAATAAACCCACCATTGCCGATATAGCCTGTTATTCCTACATTGCCCATGCGCCAGAAGGCAAAGTAGCGCTAGATGCCTACCCCAACATCTTGGCGTGGTTAAGTAATGTAGAAGCCTTAGATGGCTTTGAAGGCATGCAAAAAACGCCATTACCGCCCGCTGTTTAAAAGACATTCTCAAACACCTAAGGACTTATATGACTATCGAGCAACGTTTGCCATTACCGCCGTTTAACGCAATTACTGCTGCGCAAAAAGTACGTATGGCCGAAGACGGTTGGAATGGGCGTAACCCAGAGAAAGTGTCGCTGGCTTATACCAAAAACAGCCAATGGCGCAATCGCGACCAGTTTGTAAATGGGCGAGAGCAAATTCAAGCCTTTCTGGCGGCTAAGTGGGAAAGAGAGCATGAATACCGCTTAATTAAAGAGTTGTGGGCCTACACCGACAATCGCATTGCTGTGCGTTTTGCTTATGAGTGGCGAGATGAAGCAGGGCAGTGGTATCGCGCCTATGGCAACGAGAACTGGCAGTTTGATAAAAATGGCTTAATGGAACTGCGTTTTGCCAGCATTAACGATTTAGCCATTAACGAAGATGAGCGCTTGTTCCACTGGCCACAAGGTCGCCGACCAGACGACCACCCAAGCTTGAGTGATTTGGGTTTATAAAAATAACGGAGACATTCATGGGTGTTTTTCATCAAGGTGAATTAGCGGTACAGGCGCGGGTTGGCGTAAAAGAACATATCGGGCCGATTGGCGAGAAGTTCATACGTAACTTTATGCCTGAACAGCATCGAGAGTTCTTCGGTCAGCAAGCTTTGTTATACGCTGGTTTACTGGATAATGAAGGACACCCCTGGGCGTCACCGATATTGGGCGAGCAGGGATTTATTAGTTCACCCAATGCCCAAACCTTGTCTATAGAAGCCAGAGCATTAATCGAGTATTCGGGGCTAACAAGCCTGAGTGCTGGCGACAGCTTGGCTTTACTGAGTTTAGAGCTAAATACCCGCAGGCGTAACCGAGCGAACGGGCTGATTAGCTATGCTAGCGACCAGATGCTGCGTTTTGAAATAGAGCAAAGCTTTGGCAATTGCCCTAAGTATATTCAAAAGCGCGAGCTTCAGCTTGATGTTTTTGTTGGAAAGCAAGCGCCAACAGCCGATGATTTCAAACAACTAAAATCAAACGACCCAGTATTAAAGCAACACCTAGAGCATTGTGATACTTTTTTTATCGCTTCGCGAGCAGTGACAAAAGGGCAAGCCGAAAGCGGAGGCGTTGATGTATCTCACCGAGGCGGAAAGCCAGGGTTTGTAGCCATGCTCAAGCAAACAAATAGCTCCAAGCAAGGACTTATCTTTCCAGACTTCTCCGGTAACAACTTCTTCAATACCTTGGGCAATATAGTTGCTGATTCTCGAGTTGGGCTGTATATCCCGGATTTTGAAACCGGCTGTGGGTTTTGGATAAAAGGCCATGCCGAAATACTGTGGGATGAAACAGAGGAGTTTACCTATGAAGGCGCACAGCGTTATGTGCAGGTAAATATAGAGCAATGCTTGCGCTTAGATATTGCCACCTTAGTGCAGAGTTCTGATGTGGAGTATTCACCCACGCTAGATTTTTGATGGAATAAAAATAAGCCCTTTTTTCAACTCTGTTTGTTTTCACATTTCTTGTCCACAAGGTCTGGCATTTATTTGTGTTGATGTTTTTGTTATTTTTCGAGCTAGGTAGCTGATGTAGCTTAGGAATGGTGATAATCTGGATTTTATTAAATGTATGATAAAAGGAAAGATTCCTTGTTTAAACAAGGAGTCTTTCCTTTTAATAACCTGTTAGCTTTTACGGAGACTTATGAGTAACTCGTGGCATAAAACTTCAGATGACCTTGAAGCAGATAATCACACTATTGAGTTTTGGAATAGACACTCTGAAGAGCTAAATAATGGTGAGTTTTGGGCTGACCGAATTAAAAAATATAAAGGTGAACCAGCAAAGAGGCTCAAACTGGCTTTAGAAAATCTGCCGTTACCTGCTTCGTTTCGAGAAGCCGCTATTGCAACTAGAGCACTAATCAGAGAAAAAAGAAAAGAAAAAGAATCCTATGATGAGCAACTCTACTTACTTTATTGGTTAGCAGCTGTTGATTCGTTTTCAATCCCGTACTCTGAAAAATTACAAGAGCCTGGATACAACGTGATTGAATCAATTCCAGGAGAGAAGTTAAAAACTTTACCTTTCTCTTATAAATCCCTCGGCTATACAGATTTAACTTTACTGAATAAAACTGATGTTAAGTGGCTAATTGAAGTTTGGGGCGAACCGGAATCACATAGTACTTTGCATAAGCTTCACCTTGATGTTTGGGAGGAGTACGAAGATAAATTAAAAATTAAGCGTGGCTCAGACCCTTTTAGTTTATCTTTAGAAACAACAGAAAAATCAGAGCCAAAAAACAAATCGAGCATATTGCTAAGCCAACTACTCCAAATGAGAGCAGTAAAAATAATAAGTTACTGTTTATTGTTGCGGGGATAATCATCGCGGCACTTATATTTTTAAATAAAAGCTAACAATTTACTCAAAAGGACGCTGTAGTTGACCCGATTCAGTAGACACTTGATTAAAACAAGATGAGGTGTTTATGCCAGCTTATAAAACAGGTAAAAGGCTCAGCAATACTCGGTGGATTTTAAGGCTACTCGGCCAGCGTACTCTGGAACTCGTCAAACTTTTCCCCTGTTGGGGTATTACCAAGGTATTAACATATGATTGAATTATCGGGTGAACACTGGTCTGGGAGTTTACTTTTGGATGCAACATCTAAAGCTCGTGGGCGAATTGATGGGTACTCGTGGTATCTTCAATTTAAAGGTAATTCACTAGTGGTCGAAATCGCCGATGACCCACAGATTTTACCAAAAGAGTTGCCATTGGTGGGCTTTGGTTGCGGTGGTTGGTTATATGAAAATGAGCAGGTTGCTTCAGCTACAAATGAAGAGGCGCTGATCGAGTATATAAACAAGGAATTGTTGCTTGTATTTTCGCTGTTTAAACAAAATAAACTTAACTATATTCCAGCGGTAAGTTGCCCCTGTAGTGAGTGATTAAACCGAAGAAACACCGAATACGCATCAAGTAAGCTTGCTCACATTGTTTGACTTAATAGGTAAAAACAAAGGCGCTTTCATCTATTTTCATTGGCTCAGTTTGTTGGTGTATATAGCCGCGTATAAATACTGAGTGCGTCTCTAGCTAAGAAGCTTGAGCTGCAACACAGCAACAACCACAATGCTGAAAATTGGCCTTTCCGGCTGTGAAAATAGTACTCCCACTGCATTTATTGCAGAATATTTTCAGATTGGACGAGTCTTAAGCTTGATCGCAGTGACATAACACCACATACTCTTTTACCATTCAGCGAACCCAGTTTATGGATAAATTGGCAGTGGTTGTTCTGGTATATCGGTTGTAAATAGTGCGAACTCATTTAATCCCACCAGCTTTCTACTCCATTTCAGTAAAAATATAAAAAGGGCGTGTAAGCCCAAGCATAATTAGGAACACAACATGGCAGCTTTTGGTACGGTTTTTATGCCACAAATGGCATTGGCAAAATACGAAGATCAACAATGGGGTGATAGTGATATTGTCTCGTCTGACAGTATTAGCCTACACCCTGGTGCACACGTACTTCATTACTCAAGTACTTGTTTTGAAGGACTTAAAGCCTTTCGCCATGAAGATGGCAGCGTGCATATCTTCCGTATGGATGCCAACATTAAACGTATGGCGCAATCTGCCGAGTTGTTAAGCTTGCCAGCTTTTAAACCTGAGCTATTAGAGCAAATGGTAAAAGACATTGTGGCTAAATTTGCCGATGAAGTGCCGGCTGCTCCGGGCTCTATGTACATTCGCCCAACCTTTATTGGCACCGAGCCTGCGATTGGTAAAGCGGCGGCTCCGACTAACTCTGCACTGCTATATGTATTGCTTTCTCCAGTGGGCGACTACTTTGCTGTGGGTGCTAAGCCTTTGCGTTTGTTGCTAGAAGAAAACGGCATGCGCTGTGCGCCGCATATGGGCATGGTTAAATCTGGTGGTAACTACGCCAGCGCACTAGGCCCAATTAGCCAAGCGCGCACCGAAGTAGACGCCGACCAAGTGTTGTTCTGCCCTGATGGCGATGTACAAGAAACCGGCGCGGCCAACTTTATTTTAATTGATGGCGATGAGCTCATTACTAAAGCACTAGATAGCAGCTTTTTACACGGCGTAACCCGTAACTCGATTCTTACGCTGGCTAGCGATTTAGGCTTGAAGGTAAGCGAACGCCAACTCACCGTAGATGAGCTGTTAGAGCGTGCGGCCAAACCGGGTTGTGAAGCAGCCTTATCTGGCACTGCTGCAGTACTTACTCCGGTAGGCACCTTAATCCATAAGGGTAAAGAGCATACTGTAGGCAACGGCGAAGCAGGTGAAACCACCTTAAAACTGCGCCAAGCATTGAATGACATTCAATGGGGTAAAGCCGAAGACCAACATGCTTGGTTAACCTCGATTTAATCGCTTTACCTAATGTTACTATCAGCCCGCATTATGCGGGCTGTTTTGTTTTACAAAGGCGCTATTTTTGCTGCCTTTAAAATTAATTTAAATTTTTTAGATTAATTTAGCCTCGCTTTTGTTTTAGCTGCGATTACTTCGTTGAGATTGACTTAAACCCTAATTCGTCACAACAAGGTATTCATACAATGCAAAACTTATCTTTCACCTATTCGCCCCTTGCTCGCTCTGTTGCCATTGGCATTGCTCTGGTGGCCTTAGCTGCCTGTGGCCAAACTGGCGATGCAGAGCATGCCCGTAATGACCAGCAGCCGCCTGCGACTTCTCCCACTATTCAAGAGCATCAGGCTCTAGTTAAACCCATGCACCCGATTGCGAAACTTGAGCAAAGCCAAAAAAGAATGCGAGTGGCTCAGCAATCACACATGGCGCTTGCTTCGCACTACGCGAACGATGCGGTTTACATGGAAATGCAGAACAGCGAGAACTACCAAAAATTCGATAACTTGGCGGTTATCTCGGTGGCCGAGCAACCGGTATCTACCTTTAGCGCCGATGTAGACAGCGCCAGTTACGCTAACATGCGTCGCTTTATTAATAATGGGCGACTACCGCCAAAAGATGCGGTGCGGGTAGAAGAGCTGATTAATTACTTCTCTTACGATTACTCTCAATCAGCAAACCAGGAGCTTAGTGAAGAGCAACCGATTGCCATTGACACTTTGCTAACCGCATCGCCATGGAATGAACACAACCAACTTATTCGCATTGGTGTTAGTGCTTACCAGCCCGATACCGACATTCGTCCAGCGGCTAATGTGGTGTTTTTGGTGGACGTATCGGGTTCGATGCAATCTCAGGAAAAATTGCCACTGCTTAAGCAATCAATGTTACTGATGCTTAATCAACTTAAAGCTCATGACAGTGTGGCCATTGTGACTTATGCCAGTGGCACTGGTGTGGCCTTGCCAGCGACTAAAGTGAGTGACAAGCATGCCATTGAAAACGCCATTAATAGTTTAAGTGCCGGTGGCTCAACCAACGGTTCAGCGGGGATTGAATTAGCCTATAGCCAAGCGCAACAAGGCTTTATTGAAGGTGGAATCAACCATGTGTATTTAATGTCTGACGGTGACTTAAACGTGGGCATTACCGATATCGACGAGCTTAAACATAGGATTAGCCAAAAGCGCAAAGCAGGGGTGCAGTTCTCAACCATTGGTTTTGGCACCGGCAACTACAACGACCATCTTATGGAGCAGTTGGCGGATAACGGTAATGGGGTAGCGGGTTATATTGATACCTTGCACGAAGCGCAAAAACTACTGGTTGATCAGCTAGGGAGTAGTTTGTATACCGTGGCTCACGACGTTAAGTTTCAAGTAGAATTTAATCCAACCATGGTGTCTGAATACCGTTTGTTGGGTTACGAGAACCGCCAGCTAGACCGTGCTGATTTTAATAACGACCAGAAAGATGCCGGAGATATGGGGGCGGGCCATAGCGTTACCGCAATTTACGAAATTACTCCAGTAGGTAAGCCGGGTTTAATTGACCCACTGGTATTTCAGCAACAAAAGCAAAACAAAATGGCGGTAAAACCCAAAAATGAAGCCTTAGCTGAAGTGAGGGTTCGTTACAAGAAAGCCCAGTCTGACGCGTCGGCTAAATACACTCAACGCTTATACAATAAAGATCTTGTTGAGTTTGATAGCGTGAGTAACGACGACCGCTTTGCTATTGCGGTAGCGGCCTTTGGTCAAAAACTTCGAGCTAGCGAACACCTTGATGATTTGGCTTATAACCAGATTATTGAGTGGGCGAATAGCGGAAAGGGCCAAGACCAGTTTGGTTATCGTGCAGAGTTTGTTAAATTAGCTAGATTAACCAACACATTAGCGCAGCAACATAATACGCTTCAGCCAGTTCAACTACCTGAGCCAGAGTATGCAGTGCAGCCATTACCGGTAACCTTACCTGCAAGGATTGACCAGCAAAACCATGAACGCAGTCAGTGATGAACAGTTAATGCTTGATTATGGACAGCGCGGTGACCTCACCGCGTTTGACCAACTCTATCAGCGTTACCGAAAAGCCTTGTTTGTGTTTATTCACCAAAAGCTGCCCGAAGCCGCCTGCAATGAAGTGTTTCAGGAAGTGTGGGAAGCCATCATCACGCAAGCTGAAAGCTACCAACTATCGGTTCAAGACAATGCCAGTGAGGTGCCTACGCGGCACTTTAGGGGCTTTTTATACACCATTGCTCGGCGACGTATTGCTGATTACTGGCGGGCCAAAGATCGCAAGACTGACGATGCAGAGCAAAATGTTGATGAGCTGGCATCTCCTTCTAGCCCTGAAACAGAACACCAACAAGGCGTAGATAAACAGATTATTTTGCGCTGTGTTTCGTTGTTACCGCAAAAGCAGCAAGAGGTCTTTAGTTTAAAACAATCTGGCTTGGCCTTAGCTGAGATGAGCCAAGTATTAGATGCTTCGTTTGATGCGATAAAAAGCCGACTTAGAGTCGCTTACCAACAACTTCGCGAATGCTGGGAGAAACACCATGGTTGATAAGCCGACAACAGATTCAGCCCCTAGCGACGATGAGATAGATGCCATCTATCAGCAGGCAACAGAGAATATTCAGCCCTCGGAGCTGCTTGATAAACGCATTCAAGCGATGGCAAAAAAACAGGCGGAAACACTAAAGCCAAAGGCTAAGTCTTATTCTTGGGCGAGTGCCCCTTGGTGGGCTAGCGCTGCGTCATTCGCCTGCGTGGGTGTATTAGGCTGGTGGCTGGTTAGTGAAACGAGTGTGCCACCTAGCGAAATACAGTATCAAAGCCATGTGAGTTTGCTACAAGCTCCGAAGCTTGAAGCGCGTAGCGAAAGTGATGAGGCTTTATCTGACAGTAAACGGAAACAACATGAGTTTATGGTGGCCGAAGCGCGTAAACGCGAAGAAAAGGCGCGCCAGCAGCAAGCCAAACCCAGCACCAAAACAGCCAAAAGACAGGCGGCGGAAGTGCCTGAGCAAGTGATGATAATTCGAGAACGCGCTTTATTTGATGCCGCCTCTACCCAAATGCCCGCTAGTGCAGTTACTGCTAAAGCCACTGAGCAACAGCGCTCCTGTATTGAAAACATCTTGCAGGGTGTTGAAGCAGAACAACTCAAACCGCTACTGGCTAGTGACCTGGCAAAACTAACTGATCTTGTTAAGCCGCAAGACTTACAAGAGATAAGGTGGCAAGGGCGCACTTGGCAGATATTCGAATACGATTTGGCTTGGTTAGTGACTCAGCAAAGCCCAGACGGAAATTTCAAAGAAGGCTATCGTATACCGGGTGGTTTAACGAGAGATTGTCAGCCCTAATTTAGCCTTAGCTGGCAAAAGTGAAAACTGAACTAGACTTGGCTAAGTAAGATTAAGAAGCTAAGCAAGCTAAATAGCTGGCTTGTGGTAGGTATTATCTTGGAGGTTTCATGAAAGGACTGATTCGACGTTTAATATTGGCTGTTAGTATTGCGGCTGCGGGAGTTGCAGGCGGGGCAAGTGCCAATAGCGAGGGCGTGATTAATGTTGCAAGCCAGCACACGGTTAGCCAAACCGCTGAACGGATGCTGCAGATACTCGAGAAAAAAGGCATGACGGTGTTTAATCATATTAAACACTCAGAAGGGGCTGCTAAGGTAGACATTGAGCTTAGAGATACTGAATTAGTGATTTTTGGTAATCCCAAAGTGGGCTCACCGTTAATGCAATGTCAGCAGTTAATGGCCTTAGATTTACCGCAAAAAGCCTTAGTTTGGCAAGATGACGCAGGCAAAGTGTGGATCTCTTATAACGATCCTCAATATTTGGCTAAGCGCCACAGCATGCAAGGTTGTGAAGCGGTGTTAAGCAAAGTTAGCGGAGCACTAGCGGGTATTTCTAAAGCCGCCGCTAATTAATTGTTGCTGTAAATCGGCAAGCGTAAGCAAAAAGATAGGCTTTGCTTACGCTATTTAAGCCTAAAAATCGCTTTAAAGTTCGAAAGCTCACAAAAAAATCAATGGTTGTTTTGTGAGCTTTACCTCCCAGTTAAATATTGTAATAGACCTTGGTTCATGCCTGCCTTAAGCACTTATTGATGTAAAACAAAGAAGCCTCCCATCACATTCATATGACATTTACATCATCAATTGAATTAAATAAATTAACCCTAGTGATATTTAGTTGACTAAACTGTCAGCTTATAAGCATCAAAGGGAGTTAGGTATGATTAATGGGTTCAAGAGCCGTAGCATTTCAATACAACTACAGTTGATTATTGGATTGATTATTCTGCTCGGGCTGAGCGTTATGGCGGCGCTGGTATACAACAAAGCGTCTAAAGCTTTGTTTGAACAGGCGATGGTTGATCATCAGTCTAAAGTTAACGCTGTCGCTTCAATGGTCGCTGGGCAATTCGATGGTTACCTTGAACGGGCTCACGATCTTGAGGCAACATTTCGTAATGGTTACATGAACGGCGTTACCGTTGCCAACCGTGAAGTGAGCTTTGATTCTACTAGCGTTAAAGACATTCACATTCGCGGTGCGTCACTAATAGGCGCAAACGGTTTTGTTGACCGTTTTACGCGAGATACCAATGCGGTAGCCACTCTGTTTAGCGCCTCTGGCAATGATTTTGTGCGAGTGTCTACCTCGTTGAAAGATAGCCAAGGCGAGCGAGCTGTTGGGACCAAACTAGGCGTTAATCATCCCGGTTATAAGGTGCTACTCGGCGGCCAACCTTATCATGCCAAAGTGAGTCTATTTGGTAAGGATTACCTCACTTATTACTACCCCATTAAAAATGATCAAGGAAAAGTGGCAGCCCTAAGCTTTATTGGGGTGCCGATTGACCAAGCCACTGAGGAGATTTTTAGTAATCTCTCTAAGATTAAGTGGGGCGATACGGGCTATACCATTGTGGTGGACAACGATGCTAGTCACCTACTGGGTAACTATTTATTGCACCCTTCGATTAAGCCTGGCGAGTCGATTATTGACCGCAGAGATTACGCAGGTAATCAGCCCTTTAAAGCAATTTTTAAAGAACCTTCTGGCAGCGTGTTTTATCCCTATGAGTATCAAGGTGTAGTTGGAGAGAAATACCTAGTATTTGCTGAAGTGGACGGGTGGAACTGGAAGCTACTGGGGGGCACTTTTGTTAGTGAAATTACTAAGGCGAGCAGCGATTTATTATGGCTGATTGTAGCGGTGTCTATTTCGGTCGCGGTGGTGGTGCTTATTGGTTTGGCTATGCTACTGCGAAGCATGACCAGACCCTTAGAGTTGTTAAGTGAAAACATGCAGCGCATGGGCAATGGCGAAATTAGTGTGAGCTTTCAAGGCGGCCGAGCAGAATCTAGCAATGAGGTAGAGCAGCTTAGTGCCGGTGCAAAAGAGATGGCCAACAAATTGAATGTGTTGGTGAGCAGTATTCGAGAAACCAGCAGTGATTTGCAGAGTAAATCTAACGGTGTTTATAAAGATGCTGAGCATAGCCTAGGCCAGTTAGACTCTCAGCAAGCACAAGTTGACCAAGTGGCTGCCGCGATTGAAGAAATGTCGTCTTCTGCGGCCTCTGTAGCTCAGCAAGTCGAGGAAATTGCGGTGAGTGTGAGAGAGGCAGATAACAATACTCAGGAGGGCGCACAATTGGTTGAGCGCATGGTGAATGAGATTGATTTGCTCAATCAACAACTGCATTCATCTGCTGAAGCCATTGAGCTAGTGGGACAAGAGAGTAACAATATTCAAGATGTGACTCGAATGATTAACGATATTGCCGACCAAACCAACTTGTTGGCCTTAAACGCCGCTATTGAAGCCGCCCGCGCTGGCGAACAAGGCCGTGGTTTTGCGGTGGTTGCTGATGAGGTGAGAACCTTAGCGCAACGTACTCAGGAATCGGTGAAAGAAGTCGAAGGCATTATTGGTAAACTACAGAACAGCACTAATAACGCGGTGAAAATGATGAGCGAAAGCCAAAAACGCGGAGAGTTTTTTACCGAACATGCCGCGCAAACTGGCGAAGCGCTTAATGGCATTACTGAGCAAGTGGCGAGTATTGCCAGTCAGTCGGTGACCATTGCCGCGACTACCGAGCAGCAATCGCAAGTATCACAAGAAATCGCCGCTAATGCTTCTCAAATTAGTAACTTAACCAGCGATAGCCGCACCACGGCGGCGCAAACGGCAAATAGCGCGACTCATCTACAAGATCTATCGCAAGAGTTGCATCATCAGGTAGCGCAATTTAGTTAACACGACGAATCCTATCGCCAGCGTGGCTGGCGATAGTATGTTGTTATCCGCTAAAGCGGCGACGAAACTCACGTGGGCTTAAGCCGATCACTTTAATAAAGACTTTTCGAAACGCACCGGGGTCTTCATAACCCACCTTTAGCGCAATAGCCTCAAGTTTAAGCTGACTATTTTCAATTAATTCGCAGGCCTTTTGCACTCTTAATTTTTGCAAATACTGAATAGGTTTCAAGCCGGTTGCTTTTACAAAGCGGCGTAACAAGGTGCGTTCAGTAAGAAAGCACTGTTGGCACAGTAGGGCAATGTTGATTGATTTGGGGTAATGGCTCTGCAAAAAATGCTGCACTTTAATGATGTCATTATCGCCATGCTCGAAACTAGGTTTAAAACTTTGATAATAACGCTGCTCGCGCAGTCCGGTATCAATCACCATGTTTTTACCCAGTTGGCGCATTATCCCTGGGTGGGTACATTGTGCAACCAACTCCAAGCCTAAATCTAACCAAGACATTACGCCCCCTGCGGTAATAACATCTCCATCGTTGATGAGTATGGCGTCACTTTGCAGCTTTACATCTGGGTAATGCTTAGCAAATTCATCGGCTAAGCCCCAATGAGTGGTTGCAGTACGTTGATTTAATACACCCGTTTTGGCAAGAATAAATGCGCCAGCACAAGCAGAACTTAACAGCACCCCGTGTTGATGTTGCTTGCTTAGCCAGTTGATAAAGTCTTGGCTTGGCGCTAAGTAATACTGATCTTTCAGGCTCGGTGGCACAACAATAATTTGCTGTGAGTTGTTCGCTTTTTGCGGAACCGTATCTGTACATTGCTCTGGTGTAAGCTGTTGGCAGGTAAAGCGGTGGTTATGCTGCATTGATTCCGTTATATCGTTGGCTAAACCAAGCATTTCTTGAAGGCCAAACACTGCTGATTGCAATGCCCCAGGATAATTAATAACAGTAATAGACGTTGATGTAGTCATGGTAAAAGCTTACTCACATTTAGCATGTTTTGAGGACGAAGGTCTTATAGAACAAATACCTAGCTTCGACCATTGGTAAACTACGAAGTTGCATTTCTCTGGGAATAAAATGCGGGTTTCCCGGTCTTATAGTTTGTTGCTGTATTACTTACGGCTTTACTTGAAAACCAATGTTGGTATAAGTACTCACTTGCTATTACCTTATTAGTCCAAACTATGTTGTTTAAACAAGAACAGTTTAAAGCCACCGTAAGCCTATTACTGCTCGCAGTAATGCTAAGCGTGTGCGTGGCTAAAAACATCGGGCTTAAGGTAACGTGTCCAAAAGCACATGTGGCCAGTGAAGAGCTTGCTGGTGGGCTTGTTGTTAACGAAGGTTGTCAACTTAGCGAACACGTTTTACAGCAGCAACAACAAAATGTAGAGCAAGTATTTGTAGTGGTGTTGTTTTTGGCCTTTGCAACTTTGGCTGCCCAAAGTGCTGGCTATACACTGCCTTTTGCTAAGCCCACTATTCCTCCTCCGCGACGGCTGTATTGTAGCCAGTGTCATTTTCGAGAATAAAACTGAACGCTTTCTCTCGCGTTTACTTTTTTCATTTTTGGAGATGATATTGAACATTTTATTACGACTAATGCTGCTGTTTAGCTTGGTGTTTTCTACCACGGTATTTGCTCAAAGTACTGCTTGGCTTAGCTCACCTCAGCATCCCCCTGCTCAAGTACGGCTTATGCTTACCGGCGAGTTAGACGCCGCAACCCAGCGTTTACCTGCGGTTTTACAAGTTAAGTTGGAAGACGATTGGAAAACCTATTGGCGGTCACCCGGTGAGGGGGGTGTTGCTCCTAGCATTGATTGGCAAGGTTCGAGCAATTTAGACTCAGCTGAATGGTTGTGGCCAGTTCCACAGCGTTTTTCATTGCTAGGTCTAGAAACCTACGGTTATCAGCATAGTGTTGATTTTCCGCTATTACTTACCGTGACTTCCTTAACCCAAGCCACTAAGTTGCAAGGGGTTCTTACCTTATCTACGTGCACCAATGTATGTGTGCTTACCGACTATCCCTTCAGCTTAGATTTTATTCCTGAACAGCTACGGGTAGACAGCGAAGCCATGTATTTATACAACAAGGCGAAGGTAGCGGTTCCACAGGTAGTGAGTGGCAATAACAGTGAGTTTATTTGGGATGCAAATCAGCAACGGCTGCAAGTAAATTTGGCCAAAGGCGTAGACTGGCAACAACCTACTGTGCTGGTGGATGGTGACCCTGATACCACCTTTAAACTGTTGCAGTTAGAACAAAGTGCCAATGGCCTGAGCGCCATATTCAATGGCGAAAACTGGCTTGGTGAGCCAGAACTATTGGGTAATACGCTCAAGGTAAGTGTATTTGATAAGCAGCACGCTTATGAATATCACGCAACAGTACAAGCTGGCGCAGTAATCCTTGAATCTGTTTCTTGGCTTAAGTTGTTGGCGTTTGCCTTATTGGGCGGCTTAATCTTGAACATTATGCCCTGTGTATTACCGGTACTTGGCATGAAACTGAGCTCGGTGATTGCTGCACCTCATCAACAACAGGCACACATTCGCCGTCAATTTGTGACGTCTGCAGTGGGTATTGTGGCGTCGTTTTGGCTGTTGGCGAGCTTTGTATTGTTACTTAAGTTTAGTGGCCAAGCCGTGGGGTGGGGCGTGCAGTTTCAGCAGCCTTGGTTTATTGCTTTCATGGTACTGGTGACAGGCTTGTTCGCTATAAACATGCTCGGTGCTTTTGAAATTAGTTTACCTTCTTCTTGGCAGACTCGCATAGCCACCAGCGGCGACAACAGCTACTTAGGGCACTTTTTACAGGGCATGTTTGCTACCTTGCTAGCCACGCCATGCAGTGCGCCATTTTTAGGCACTGCGGTAGCTTTTGCATTAGGCGCCGACACCGCGAGTTTATTGGTGATATTTACTGCCTTAGCATTAGGTATGGCCTTGCCTTGGTTATTGGTCGCTGCTTTTCCTCGTTTAGCTCAAGCGCTGCCAAAGCCCGGTAAGTGGATGGGCACAGTGAAGCTAATTTTTGCACTAATGCTGCTGCTCACCTGTTTATGGCTAGTTAGTCTATTGGCAAACTTTGTAGCAACACCAATATTGCTTGCTGTTGTGGCTTTGCTGTCGTTGGTATTTGTATTGATTTTAGCTAAACAGCATGGCGCAAAAGTACTGCTGATTAGTTTAAGTTCAATGGTCTTGTTAGGCGGTGGTGTGGCTTTACTTGGTGCCTTAACCAGTGAGCGGTGGGCTAAAGCCTTGCCTACCGATTTAGTCTGGCAGCCTTTACAACAAAGCAATATTGCTGAGCAGGTTAAGCAGGGAAACGTTGTGTTTGTAGACGTCACCGCCGACTGGTGCATTACCTGTAAAGCCAATAAAGTAGGGGTGATATTACAAAACCCTACTTATAGCTTATTAAAGCAGCCTTCGACCCGCTTAGTGAAAGGCGACTGGACCAAGCCTTCTAATCAGGTGAGTGCATTTTTGCAAAGCTATCAGCGCTTTGGCGTGCCATTTAACATCGTTTATGGCCCTGCGGCCCCTCAAGGTATCGCACTTCCCGTTATATTAAGCCACCAAGCTATAGAGCAAGCGTTCGCTCAAGCTGCTGGCTCTGCTATTCGAATTCAGGAGTAAATCTATGATGACTTCAATCACTATTGTTACCATTAAAGCAACGATGAATAAGGCGGCTTTTTTGCTGATCAGCCTAGTATTTTTAGCATTCAACAGTGCACAAGCGAATGCTGAAACATCGAGTTTTAGTGATGAACAACGTGCCGAGCTTAAGCTACTTATTCGCGATGCGATGGTAGAGGATCCAGAGATACTGCGTGATGCGATTATCGCCTTTCAGGCATATCAAGAGAAGCAACAGCAATTGGGTGTAAAAGGCGTCATTCAACAACAAGCAGACCATTTGTTTAATAACCCGAATGACCCTTGGATGGGCAGCGATAAGCCGAGTATTACCATTGCCTATTTTACCGATTTTAACTGCCCTTACTGTAAGCGAGTAGAACCTTCGCTGGCCAAATTAGTTGAAGAATATCCGCAACTGCGGGTGGTGATTAAAATGGTACCGGTATTGGGCCCAAGCTCTGAAGAAGCGGCAATGTTTGCTCAAACTCTTTGGTTAGAACAACCGCAACAATTTATGGCTTTACACAACAAGCTAATGGCTAGCCCAAGCCGTTTGACCAGTGAGTCTATCGCCAAAGTCGCTAAGCTAACGAGCAGTGAAAAGTCACTCGACGCCTCTAAACAAAATGCTCAGGTAAAACAGATTCTCGATGGCAATATTCGATTAATGGAGCAATTAGGCATTGGTGGTACGCCAAGTTTGGTTTTCTCCAACGATGTGATACCCGGTTTGGTGGCTTACGAGCAAATAAAGCAGGCAATTGACGCTGAGCTAAATACTAAGGAGCAAACACATGGCGAATAAGATATGGAGTGCCTTTAAACAACTTATATCGCTACTGTTTTTTGTTACGGTGATAAGTATTGGTGTAGACCTTTGGCGATCACAAGATCTGCCAGAAGGTCAGTTGCCTCAGCTAAGTGCTCAAGGTGTTAATGGCGAGTCGATTGATTTACATGCATTAAGCGAAAATGAACCGGTACTGGTATATTTTTGGGGCTCTTGGTGTGGCGTATGCAACTTTGTTAGCCCTGCGGTGAATACCATGGCTAAACATTTTAATGTGGTAACGGTGGCGTTACGCTCTGGTAATCAAAGCAAGGTGCAAGCCTATTTAAACCATCATGACTACCAATTTAACGTAGTTAATGACCCGCAAGGGCAGTTGGGGTCGCAATGGGGCGTTGGTGTAACACCCACTTTGATGGTGATAAAAGACGGCGAACTGAAACACTACACCGCTGGCTTTACCACGTTGCCAGGAATGTGGTGGCGCATGCTGGTGTCTTAGCGGTATTGAAACGAGATAAAAGCCACAACTAGCGTTGTGGCTTTTCTTATTCTGGTGTGTCTAAAACCGCGTTATCTACAATTTGTTGATAACGGCCAGAGCTTTTTAACTTAGCGAGGCCACGGTTAAATGCAGCTAATAGCAGTTGATTTCGCTCACTATTTTTCTTTGAGAAAATCACATGGGTATAGGTTTGTTGTACCGGCTTAGGATGGTAAGTAAACAGAGCGGCTTGTTCGGCGGTAAAGTGTTGTTGAATGAGTGTCTTCCCCACCATGATGTCGGAAGGAAATAGCTGAACTCTATCAAGCAGCATTTTCTTAAAGTTAAGCAAATCCGAAGAGACATATTCTACGTTAATCTCTCCATCTTTAGCCGCAGAGTCAAAGGCATTACCGTATGTGTAGAGTTCGGTCGCGCCAATTCTATATCTATGTAAATCGCTTATATTTTGCCATTCAAATGGCTCACTGCTGAGATGAAAAAATACCTTTGTGTGCCAGAATACCGGGTCACTAAACAGTACTTCCTGCTCTTTTTGCTCGGTTTTAGCCCAGGTTAAAGAGCCATCTACCTCTCCTTGCTTCACGTACATATAAGCACGTGCCCATGGTAAAAATTGGTATTCAACTTGGTAACCCTCTAAGGCAAAGGCTTGACGAACTATCTCAGAGTAAAAACCTTGGTGAGGAAGGTGTTTAGAGGTAAAAGGGGGCCACTCACTATTGGTAAGCGTGATCAGTTCTGCACTTTTAAGGGGCGTAGATAACACACTTAGGCCCACACAGCCTGCAAATATTAGTCGGCGAAAGTACTGAGAAATAAGCAAACCCAATCCTTAGTTTAGGGAGACTAGCGAAATCCATTTCATTGTTTATTAAAGCAGCAATTAGCGTTTAGTGATAGTGTGTTTATTATGTGACTTAACAATAGTTATATAAATCTGAACAACGTTGCTTAGCTAAATTACGGCTCTCGAACGTAGTGACTTTGAACTAGTTGGTCTAGCAATACGGTAGTTTTGTGGTGCTTGAAGCGTTTGATATTAGGTAGGTCACCAAACAGAGGAGCGCCTCCACCTAAAAGTATAGGAAAGCGTGTAAGAATAAGTTCGTCGATGAGGTCTTGAGCTAAAAACTGCTGAATGGTAAGCCCACCATCAATATACAAGTTATTGAAACCCTGTTGATTAAGCTGATTTACTAGAGATGTTAGCTCACCGTTTATTAACCGCGCATCGCCCGTAAACCCTTCTGGTAATTGTTTTAGGCTGTTACTTAATACCATTACTGGTTTGCTGTAAGGCCATTCACAATCAAAGCTGATTACCTTTTCAAAGGTGTTTCTGCCCATGACTAAAGCATCAATACTTTCAATAAATGCGTTGTAACCTAAATCCAGCCCTTCTGGATTTGGCACGCTTTCTAGCCACTCTAAACCATCATTTTTATCGGCGATAAAGCCGTCTAGGCTGACTGCGATGTATACGATATTCGACATTTTATTGCTCCCGATAATCAAAGAGATCTTTAAGTGAGTACATCTAACGCTTGAAATAGCGTGTATTATTCATATAATTCTACACTGTAGAATTAATATTAGGTTAACGAATAATGACTAAAGTGGTCAAGCAAAAACTGCGTGGCAGGCCTAAGCAAAATGCCAACTCACTGACAAAGCAGAAGATTTTGTTGCAGGCAACAGCGTTACAGCAAGAGTCTGGAAAAGTGCCTAGCATAAGGCAGCTAGCCGCGGCTTTACAGGTTGACCCAATGGCCATTTATTACTATTTCGATAATAAGAACGCCTTGTTAGAAGCGTTAACGCTGACCTTGATTGAAGGGATTTATCAGCCGCAAGCCTCTGAGTTAGATCAGCAAAGTAATCACTTCTGGAAGGGGGAGTTAACGCGTTTATGCGAAAGCTATTTACTGCTGTTACAACAAAATGCGGGTTTATTGACTACTTTGCTGTCGATGAAAACACATGGCCCTGCAGAGTTATTTAGCCAGCGTTTTAGTTTGATATTAAGGCCGCTGAACCTTAGCCAAGAACATATAGAGCAAGCATTGCATTTATTGGTGGATTACCTACATGGTTTTGCTTTAGCAGTAAGTTGCAACAAGACCGAAGACCCTCTAGCTATGCGAGTAGACGACAAGGTAATGGCATTTTTTGTTGAGGCGCTAGCAGCTAAATCGACAGGTTAAATTAATTGCTGAATAATCCCCCTAAGGGAAGCTCACTTCTTGTTGGCTGTCTAACCAGGTCGGGTATTTTTGCATGATTGAACGAAACAATGCTGAATCAATGAACTGCTTTAACCAAGCTTGTAGCTGTGGGTAGGGGGCTTGCTCAAACCACTGTAGATCTACTGAGGCAAACTGGCGAATAAAAGGCAGTAAGGCCATATCTGCGAGGCTTAATTGCTCGCCCATTAGGTAGCTAGTTAGGCTAAGTTGCTGCTCTATTTTTAGTAAAAACAGCTCGCCTTGCTGGCGGTAATCTTCGGGGCTGTGTTCGGGAAAACGCACCGCGTATTTGTATTTATCGAGTGCAGATTTAAATTGTCCGTCATTCTCTTCTACCCATTGCAGCATTTTGCTGTGATTGGGAGCAAGCCATGCTTGTGGATCGGCTTGTTCAAGTGCCCACAACATAATCTCAACGCTCTCTTCTATCACTTCACCGTTTTCAAGCTTTAATACGGGCACTGTGCCCTTGGGTGAAAGCGCGAGCATTTCATCTGGCTTGTTTTTCAGGAGTATTTCTCTGAGCAACACAGGTGTTTGGCTTACAGCAATGGCTAGGCGGGCGCGCATTGCATAAGGGCAACGGCGAAAAGAATAGAAAGTGGCAGGCATAAGAGATGTTTAGTTTAGGTTCTGTTGGGCTGACCATACCCAGTTGCTGTTTAGCTGGCAAGTGTTGCTTGGTCTGTTATTTCTTTATTAATTTTCGCAGTGGTTGATGAAAAGGTGTTTATTCAAGCGGTAAAAAATAGCGAGAATGGGTTAATTGTGAACTTGCGGTTTTATTTAAACGCAATTTTGTCTCATTCGTAGCTAAAGGCTGTTGATAAAGATTTGATTTAATATTATTTTTTCTACCGCTAGAAAAAATGGAGTGAGAAAGTTCTTTAGGAACCTTTCTTACATTTACGTTTGTAAGCTCGTTTACAGATGTCTCAATTGATTGAACTAGGAAAGTACATGAAATTTATTTTTGCGTTTGTTGCTCTTTTTACCCTCTCTTTTTCATCTAATGCTGCGTACACCGCTAACGTTACCTCAACGATTCAATGGGTAAAGATTTATAACAACAGCACTATTTACTTCAAGTTAAACGACCACCCTGACACGCCTTGTGATTATGATTACTTCATTGTTGATTCGTTAATGGATGATGCGATGACAGAACGATTTTATACAACTCTTTTATCAGCAAAAACAACCAATGCAACAGTACTAGTTGGTTATGGAACTGATGTTGAAGATTGCCGTAGTGGTCGTTCACTCGCTTACGCTTTAACTCATTACTAAGCTATATCGGCTAAAAGAAAAAGGAGGCGCTGAGCCTCCTTTTTTTATGGTTCTTTAAGTAGGAGCGACTTAGTTACAAACTGCTCCAGTTACTGTTGGGATTGGGGCGGGGGCGTTGGCCACGCCTTTATTGCCTTGCAAACCAAAGGTAACAGATTGCCCAGGTTGTATTTGGCCATTCCACGCCAGTGCTACCGCATTGTATGGGTTCGCACCGCTGATGGTGGCATTCCATCCGTTGCTCATGGCTGAGCCGTCACTATAGCTCCAGCTTACATCCCATGAGTTGATCACTGAGCTTGTATTGTTAGCAATGGTAATATTGGCAACAAAACCAGAGCCCCACTCGTTGTCGATGGTGTACGTACAGTTAGCTACTACGGGGGCTTCGCTTACGATGATAGTTTTGCTCGTGGTATCTACACCACCTTTACCATCATCAACACTCAGCATCGCGCTGTAGCTACCCACTGCTTGATAGCTGTGGCTTGCACTGACTCCAGTAGCAGAGTTGGTATCACCAAACGCCCAACTGTAGCTAAGGGTATCGCCATCTGCATCGCTTGAGCAGCTAGCATCAAAGGCCACAGGGTCACCAACATACGCTGAGGTTGGTGTTGCGGTGAAACATGCTTCTGGAGGAAGGTTACTATTCGGGTCTTCTACCGTTACCGTCACCGTTGCTGGATCTGAGGTAAGCTGCTCATCATCGGTAACTGTATAGGTAAAGCTATCCACTCCTACATAGCCAGTATTAGGCGTGTAAGTTACTTGCGGACCAGTACCACTTACCACGCCATTGCTGGCTTGGCTGTAGCTGTAACTAACAATGCTACCGTTGCTGTCGCTACCTTCTAAGGTAATGCTGGCTGGCGTGTCAATATTCGTGCTGGCACTTATATCTTTAGCCGTTGGTGGGCAGTTCACATCACAGCTTATCGGGAATAAATCCTCAAATAGAGCATTGGCTGTAGCTACGTCAACCTGTGCCCAGTATCGGTGATAGGTGTATGTTGGGTCGCGGTCTTCGCTAATCGCATTTTGTAATTCAACGTAACCTGGATCGGTATCGTTATAGAAAGGACGCATACTGCTAAAGGTGGTGTTCGCGTTTAAGTCTGCGCCTACTGCATTTACGCCGCTCCAGCCTGGAGGGAAGTATACCGGGTCGTTAATTCTGTCTCGGTAATCGCCGCGTGATTCAGGTGCTGATACCCCCTTGTCGGTGCGGTGGTTTGCCCAAAATCTGTCTAAAATATTCTGTGCAGCATCTTTAGCACCTTGGTGAACTTGCCCTTGGTGTTTTTCTTCAGCGGCCGCGTAATACATCAAGGCTTTGGCTAAGCTGTGAGCTACACCTACATCTTGGTTTTGCGACGTCACCGTTACGTGTAAGTTGGTATTGGCTTGCGGGTTTGCTGGGTCCCATTTTTCTGGTAAGCCGCTAAATTCGAGGCCAGCAGCCAACTTAACATCGTTATTGCTAAAGTCGAGTACTGCTAAGCCTGTAGCTGGAGTGCTATCTAGGATCCAGCCAATCCATTTATCCATAATCGCTTTAGCACGGGTTTCGCCAGTAATGTAGTAGTACTCGGCTACGCGTTCGGTGCCCCATGCTTGCCAGCCAAACCAAGTGCCTGAACCAGGATCTTCATACACAGGGTTTTCGTCGTACACCATACCGTAGAAGGTCGCGTCTTGGCGCTCTACCGGATAAGTAGAGTAAGTGCCATTCCAACTATTGGTTGCCCCGCCAGAAAATGCACCTTCTGCCGATTGAGTCCATTGGAAAAACTCGAGAGAGCGCTCTAAACCTACCGTCCAATCTTCTACCGAGTTAGGGGCCAGTGGTTTTAGCTCTGGGATTTGAGATAGCGCGTACGCGGCCATAGGGTTTTGGTAGGCGTAGTGAATATGGCTAGAGCCAATGCGCCAGCCCCAGTTTTGGCTAGTATCAATTGGGCCGCCCCAAGAGTAATACCACGACATTAAATAGTGGGCAGAATCATAGCCAGTGCCTGCGCTACCTTGTTCATCCTGTGAGCCAATTTTTTTGAAGTATTTATCAAACATGGCTAAACGCAGGTAGTCGCCCATTTTTGAGGTTTTAGCCATTAAGCCAGGTGCCACCACTTCTGGGTCTACACCTTGGTCTTTCATCCACTGCAGTGCCCAGTACATAACTTGTACCACACGTGCATCGGCATCGGGTGCATTGGTGTAACGCCACTGCGCAGCAGGTGCTTGCGGCTCTGACACAAACAAATCTAAAAAGCCGTACTGGCCACCCCACTTAAACTCTTCCCAAGACGGGTGGGGGACAGTTTCCCACACCGATTCTTGCTCGCCACGTTGAAAGGTATTGATGTAAGAAGGGGTAGAGACGCCGTCGCCTAAGTTGCCATATTTGTAGGTATTGTCCATATCCAGTAGCCAATGCATACCGTATACGTCCCAGGTTCCATAGGTGCTTGCTAGCCCAGCACTAATGGGGTCTTCACCCACTGCTGCGCCTGAATCAAGCGCCAGTGGATAACTGGACGGTAATGGCCCCTCTGGCACATAAGTGGCTTTACCTGATGCATAATTTGCTGCCGTTGGCTGCATGGCCGAAGTAGGAATAATTTGGGTTTCAATGATTTCCCAAGCGTCGATTAGTGGTTGCCAATCACCGGTAATTTTACCGTGCACTGCTTCTAACCACAGGATGTATGAGTAGGCTTCTGAGGTTGACTCGTGGCCATGATCTGGCGCTTCAATAATAAAGGTTTCGATAGAATGGTAGGGGCCGCCGTCAGCGCTTAAGTAGCCATTTTCGGGGTTATAGATCTCGTTGCGCATTTCGGTAAATCTATCTTGATACACCCCTGCATTTGCCACGCTACTTAAACCTGCTGTAGCAAGTGCAACGGCAATAGATAGGCGTAAAGAGCGATGTTTAAATTTGCTTTTAGCCAGCTTGGACTGCTTGCTAGATGTTTTAGATAAAAACATGTGAATCTCCGTTTCATGTGAAAATACTCATCGTGTAGATGAGTTGAGTATTATCAATAGCAGGCGAGTCGTGGCTGGGCAGCTCTGTGCTAAAAGCTGTAATCTTCGTTCGCTAGCTATTTACCATTTGCTATGCATGTATGTTTATTCAACTTATTTGTGAGCTCGGCTAGTGTTCGCTCTACGGCGAAGTCTTTGCGACAAATTGCGCCCTCACGGTATTGACTAATCACATAATTCCCCCATGCGAATAAAGGTATAATTCACCTTTTTTATTTTTATTTTGTATTTACACAATAAAAATTAGAACTGTGAGCAAAGCACAAACTAAAAGAACGGTAAGAAATTTAGCGGGGATATTTCAGGCAAATGCCTCAGAAAATGAGAACTTGCTTAGGCAGCTAAACGTGATTAGCGGAGATTAAATACAAAAAAGGAGGCGCGAGGCCTCCTTTACTTATGGATTATTAAACGAACGGTGGATCTAGTTACACACTGCACCGGTTACGGTTGCTACAGGAGCAGGGCCGTTAAATACAGCTTTATTACCTTGTAGGCCAAAGGTTACCGATTGACCTGGTTGGATTTTTGAATTCCAATTAAGTGAGCTGGCTGAGTATGGGTTGCTACCACTAAAGTTAGCATTCCAACCGTTGCTCATTTCTGAGCCATCAGCATAGTTCCAGCTTACATCCCAACCATCAATCACTTCGTTGCCGTTGTTGGTAATGGTTACTTTAGCTACAAAACCAGCGTTCCAATGGTTTTGAACTTCGTACTTACAGCTTGCACTTGATACTGGAGCATCAGCAATAGTAATGGTTTTACTCGCGGTATCTACACCACCTTGGCCGTCATCTACGGTTAATACCGCATTATAGCGACCCGCTTGGGTGTAACTATGTTGAGCAGAAGCACCTGTGCCCTTGCTGTTATCACCAAAGGCCCAGCTGTAGCTTAGTGTGTCGTTATCAGCATCGCTTGAACAGCTTGCGTTGAAGCTGATAGCGTCACCAATGTTGGCACTGCTTGGTGTAGCGCTAAAGCAAGCTTCTGGTGGTAAGTTACCAGCAGGCTCTTCAATGGTAATGGTCACGTTGGTGCTATCTACACCACCTTTACCGTCATTTACCGTTAACATCGCATCGTAAGTACCCGCCATTGTATAGCTATGCTTAATTGACGCACCACTGCCGTTGCTGTCGTCGCCAAAGGCCCAGCTGTAAGTTAAGGTATCGTCATTAGCATCACTTGAGCAGCTTGCTTCAAAGCTGATGATGTCGCCTACCATTGCGCTGCTTGGAGTAGCAGTAAAACAGGCTTCTGGAGGAACGTTGCTGTTAAGATCTTCAACACTAATCGTCACCGTAGCTGGTGCAGAGCTAAGTTGCTCATCATCGCTTACGGTATAGGTAAAGCTATCTACTCCTACAAAACCACTTTGTGGCGTGTAAGTCACTTGTTTACCGTTGCCACTTACTGTGCCATTCGCTGGCTGAGTATAGCTGTAAGCTTCAATAGTGCCGTTGCTGTCACTGCCTTCTAAGGTAATGCTAGCAGGCGTACCTACTGAGGTTTTAACCGTTATATCTTTAGCTGTTGGAGCGCAACCATCGGCACAATCAGCCTCAGGGAACAATTCAGAATACAAGGCGTTTGCTGTTGCAACATCTACCTGCGCCCAGTAACGGTGATAGGTATAAGTTGGATCACGACCTTCAGCCATGGCGTTTTGTAGCTCTTGATAACCAGGATCCGAACTATCATAGAATGGACGCATGCTTGAGAACGTTGTATCGGCGTT
This sequence comes from Agarivorans sp. 1_MG-2023, assembly GCF_030548385.1. Lineage (NCBI taxonomy): Bacteria > Pseudomonadati > Pseudomonadota > Gammaproteobacteria > Alteromonadales > Alteromonadaceae > Agarivorans > Agarivorans sp. 1_MG-2023. The sequence continues at coordinate 377,645 of NZ_JAUOSJ010000003.1, forward strand.
TAAGTCTGCGCCTACTGCATTCTTACCAGTCCAACCCGCAGGGAAGAATACTGGCTCGTTAATACGCTCAGGGTAGTCACTGCGTGTTTCAGGTGCTGAAACGCCTTTATCTGTGCGGTGATTAGCCCAGAAACGGTCCAAAATCATCTGAGCCGCATCTTTAGCGCCTTGGTGAACATCACCTTGGTGTTTTTCTTCTGCTGCAGCGTAGTACATCAGAGTTTTAGCCAAGTTATGGGCAACCCCAACGTCTTGTCCGTGATCAATAACTTCTACATGTAAGTCGTTGTTAGCTTTAGGATTAGCCGGATCCCATTTTTCTGGTATACCAGAGAAGGCCAGTGTAGCGGCAAGTTTTACATCGTTATCACTAAAGTCTAGAACTGGCAGACCTTTTTCTGGTGTGGCGTTTAATACCCAAGCTACCCATTTGTCTAGAATGTCTTTGGCGCGTTTCTCACCCGTAATGAAGTAGTACTCAGCGACTCGCTCAACACCCCATGTTTGCCAGCCAAACCAAGTACCTGAACCTGGATCTTCATACACTGGGTTTTCATCGTACGCCATACCGTAGAAAGTATTGTTAGCGCGATCGGCAGGGTATGTGTCGTACTTGCCATTCCAGCTGTTGGTTGCACCGCCAGAGAATGCACCCTCGGCTGATTGTGTCCACTGGAAGAACTCTAGAGAACGTTCTAAACCAGTGTCCCAATCTTGCACAGAGTTAGGCGCTTTTGGCTGTAGTTCAGCAATTTGAGATAGCGCATAAGCGGCCATTGGGTTTTGGTAAGCAAAATGAATGTGGCTTGAACCAATTCGCCAAGCCCAGTTGGCTGAGGTATCGATTGGGCCGCCCCAAGAGTAGTACCAAGACATTAAGTAGTGAGCAGAGTCATAACCCTGGCCAGCACTGCCTTGTTCGTCTTGAGAACCAATTTTTTTGAAGTACTTATCAAACATGGCTAAGCGCAGGTAATCACCCATTTTAGCTGCTTTGGCCATTAAGCCAGGCGCAACTACTTCAGGATCTTGGCCACGTTCTTTCATCCATTGCAGTGCCCAGTACATTACTTGTACAGCACGAGCATCGGCATCAGGAGCGTTGGTGTAACGCCATTGTTTTGCAGGTGCTTGAGACTCGGCAACAAATAAATCTAAGAAGCCGTATTCTCCGCCCCAGCTAAAGTCTTCCCACGATGGGTGAGGAACAGTTTCCCATACAGACTCTTGCTCACCACGTTGGAAGGTATTGATATATGAAGGTGTTGAGGTTCCGTCGCCTAAATTACCGTATTGATAAACATTATCCATGTCTAACAACCAGTGCATACCATATACATCCCAAGTACCGTAAGTAGAGGCTAAACCAGCACTAATAGGATCTTCACCAACCGCGGCACCATTAGTAAGTGGTAGCGGATAGCTTGACGGTAATGGCCCTTCTGGAACATAAGTCGCTTTACCGTTGGCATACTTATCTGCAGTAGGTTGCATTTCAGACGTTGGGATAATTTGTTCTTCGATAAGATCCCAGGCTTTAATTAGAGGCTCCCAGTCACCGGTAATTTTACCGTGAACAGCTTCTAACCACAGTATGTAAGAGTAGGCTTCTGATGTTGACTCGTGCCCATGATCTGGTGCTTCAATAATAAACGTTTCAACAGAGTGATAAGGGCCTCCATCAGCACTTAAATAGCCGTTTTCAGGGGCATAAATCTCATCACGAATCTCGGCAAATCGATCCTCATACACTGAGGCGTTAGCAATACCAGAAAAGCTAACACCAATCAGTGCGCTAAGAATTGCAGTGGTTAGTTTAGAGCGTTGTATTAATCCTGTAGCTTGATTTAAACCATGCTGATGGTTCAAACCCAAACGTTTAGCAAATTGCATTGTAAACTCCATTTTAAAAAAGAAGCCCTTTGCAAGGGCGTCGCTGTCACCTTTAGAACACATTGGTCACTGTTGCTGTGTGGGGCTTTATAGCCGCTTCACTTTGCAACAATTATGTATACAGCTCGGTAAAGCAGAGTTCATCGCCAATCCTTTGGTTAGCTTGGGCGTGTTACTTTTTTCACAGGGGAGTAAACACCTAACCAACTGATTGCACGATAAACCCGCGGCTAAAGGTTTAAATTAAATAACAAAAATATCTATAGTTGATTTTGTTACCAAATCTTTAGGTGTGATCTAAAACAGCGAATGATTAAAAATAGAACGGATTTAGCTTGTGGTTTCATGCGGTATTGCATAAATATGTGATTCTGATCGGATTGAGTGTTGGCGGGAATATTAATTATTTAGCAGATTTATACAATAATTACTGCTGTTATAAATATTAACTTATGACTTGAAAGTAGCTTCTATTAACGTTTATCGTAATAAAATTAACTATTTATGATCATTTCGATAGGTGTTTAAGTGTTCCTCTATGTGAACATTTCGCGCTAAAAAAGCGAATAAACCGTTAATGTAAGTGTAGCCATTAAATGTTATTTATGCATTTTAGTCAAATAAACTGTCTCCTTATTGAGACAGGTTAAACGTTTGTACCTAGCTAGGAATAGACTGGGCTGTAAACGATTTTAGTGAGTTATCTGTTTTTAAGGCGATAGTGCTGTCTTAAATTGGCGACAATGGTGAGGCTTATTTTGCTTAGGCGATGGGCCAAATGAACTTGGGTAGATTGAAGTAGATAAAGTAGCGCAGTATTGAATTGGCTTAGTTTCGGGCAGTGTTTACGGCGAAACCAATATATGAAGTTTATTTAGGTAAGGCTCGGTTATTTAACCAGGCTAGTTTTCGCAATTTAAAAGCGAAAAATGCCGCTGCGAATACAGCTAAACATAGCAAGCCGCTGCTGCCTATAACCAATAATATAAGGCCACAGAATAGTGCTGAAAAGCCAGCCGCGTAACGCATTGCTCCTTTTAGCAATTTTACACCCGCTAAGGCAGCGGCCAAATAAATCACTACGAATAAGCCATTGGCGTATTCCAATAAATAGGCGAAAGAGAAATTCCAATAATCTCGAGCAATCAATACTAAGGCAATTGACGCAGTTACAATACAGGTAGCGACAATTGGTGAGCCGTTGGCGCTGCATATTCTTAAAGGGTGTTGATTGCCTTTTTCCTCAGCCGTGCTGTAAAGCATATTAGCAAAGCTGATGACATAGAGGTTGACCGCACAAAAGCAGCCGAAAAATCCTACCGCAGCCACTAAACTTGCCGCCCATTTTCCACTAGATAAAGCGGCGATATGGGTAATAGAAAGCAGGTTTTGTTGCTCGCTGCCATAGGCATGCATAACGACTACCGCATAACTAACCAGCACATACACAAATGCCGCACTGCCTACGCCCAGCAATACCGACTTAGCAAAATCACGTTCGGGGTTGCTGAACTGCTTGGCCACATGGCAAATGGCTTCTATGCCAACAAAACACCAAAACATTAGTGCCATTGACTGGCCCAGCGAGTGTAAAGAAAAACCAGCGTGCGTAAATTGTTCGCGTGGGAAAGGCTGAGTGCTCATCACCTTAAAACAAATAAACAAAATAGTGCTAATTAAGGCAAGGCTTAGCAGAGACTGTACTTTAGCAGAGGTTTCTATACGGGCTAGGTTCATTAAAAAAACTAGTGCTAGCATGGCGAGCTCTAAGTAGATTAAGGGCAGGTCAAGCCCTCCAAACACTTGCCCAAAGTAGCTGGCGCCGGCAATAAATACTACTGGTGGACCAATGGGGGCTATTGATAAATACACCCAGCCAATAGCCTTGGCGGCGTCTTCGCCAAAAGCTTGTTTAACGTAATAGGCGGTGCCGCTTTCGTGTGGGTAGCGTTTGCCTAATGCAGCAAAGGTAAATACTACCGGCAACATGGCAATAATCATGATCAACCACGCTAATAAAGAGTACGCTCCCGATTGATCAGCGGCGAGGGCAGGGATAATGAGTACACTAGAGCCAAGCAGTGCCGAGACTAATAAGCTGGCTCCTTGAATTACCGATAAACGCCCTTGAGCCAAGATTAATCCTTAATCACTGTATCTTGCAGAATGCCAATCTAACAAAGTCCTTTGTTAATAACCATGCTTTAGACGTGTTGCTGTAAATGGTTAATAAAAGCACTCACTTTTTTGGTGAGGTATTGGCGATGTGGATAAATAGCATACACACCAATGTCGTCGTTGAGGTAGTCATCAAATAGGCTCACTAAGCTGCCGTTGGCGAGTTGCTGCTGCACGGCAAATGCTGGTGACAGACAGATACCTAAGCCTTGCTCTGCAGCCATCGCAGCGGCTAAGGCACTGTTTACATTGAGTTGCTGATTCACTTTTACACTGTGTATTGAACCTTGGCGGGTAAACTGCCATTTATTCCCACCTCGGCGGTTGCTATCTACGATGCAGGCAAGGGTAGATAGCTGCTCGAAGTGAGTCACTTGGTGCTTTGTTACAAATTCAGGGCTGGCGACGAGTACTTGTTTGTAGCTGGCAATCTTTCGCGCAATCAAATTTGAATCGTCTAATTGGCCAATACGTATGGCGAGGTCGAAGCCTTCTTCAACAATGTCTACATAGCGGTCATTTAGTACCAACTCTACTTTTAGCTGAGGGTGCTTTTGCATAAATCTAGGCAGTATTTTCATTAGGTTTAGCTCGCCAAAGGTTTGCGGCGCACTTAAACGTAACCGTCCTGACAACTGCTCATTTTGTTGCTGGCTGTATTGGCTCAAATCGTCCACTTGCTCAAGAATAACTCTAGCCCGTTGATAGATCTCTTTACCCGATTCGGTGACTGACAACGCTCGAGTGGTTCGGCTAATTAAGCGACTATTGAGCTGCGCTTCTAGCTGGCTAACTTGTCGACTGACTATCGCTTTGGTTTTACCTAAGTGCAGGGCGGCTTGAGTAAAACTGCCGTGTTCTACCACCGCAACAAAACTAGAAAATAACGCTAGGTGATTCATTCGTTCGCCTTAATTGTATACAAATAGTAAACAATGTGTCGATTGTAATGGATATTGTTTACAGGTTGAAGTGGGACGATACTTTCTTTACGCCAGCCACTGAGCTTGGCCTTAATCAACGTCACTAGGAGAATAACAATGGATAACAGACAAGCCTTATACGCTGGCACTTTGTTACGCATCAGTTTAGCGGTGATGTTTCTATCTCACGCATGGTTAAAGATTGCGGTGTTTACTCCTGCGGGTACTGCCCAGTTTTTTAGCTCATTAGGTTTACCGGGTGCGCTAGCTTATTTAACCATTGCTGCTGAGTTGCTGAGTTGCTGGGCGGTATAGCGCTATTGCTGGGTGTAAAAACTCGGCTGGTTACAGCGGGATTGCTGCCAGTGTTATTAGGTGCTTTATTTTTTGCTCATGCTGGCCATGGTTGGTCGTTTTCAAACCAAGGTGGTGGCTGGGAGTATCCGCTATTTCTCGTGATGGCTTCATTTGCGCAAATACTGCTAGGCGATGGTGCTTATGCCTTAAAACCTAAAGTCCTATATAACAACACCGCGAGTGCTTAGCCCGACTCACCGATTCAATCGTAAAGACCACAACTAAGGAACGAATATGTTAATGAATGGCGAGTGGCAAGCGGCCTGGGATCCTTATCAAAAAACCAGTGAAAATGGCGACTTTATTCGCCAAACATCGAGTTTTAGACATTGGGTTACCAAAGATGGAAGTGCAGGTAGAACCGGGCGGGCAGGCTTTAAAGCTGAGCCGAATCGCTATCACCTTTATGTGGCCTTAATATGCCCGTGGGCCAGCCGAGCCTTAATGGTGAGAAAGCTCAAAAAACTGGAATCGGTGATTAGTATTAGCATTGTTGACCCGCGCATTACTGAGCAAGGCTGGGGTTTTGCTGGCAAAGGGCTTACGGGGCTAAAGGGCGCGAGTGAAGACCATTTACACCATAAGCCGTTTATTCATCAGCTTTATACGCATGCGGATCCTAAGGTCTCTGGTAGAGCCACTGTGCCAGTGTTGTGGGACAAATTCACCGACACCATTGTAAATAATGAATCGGCAGACATTATCGAAATGCTAAACAGTGCATTTGACCAATGGGGTGATGCCAGTGTTAACCTGCGTCCCCAGCATTGGTTGGTAGATATTAATCAACTTAATCCATGGTTATACGAGCATATTAACAATGCAGTATATCAAGCGGGGTTTGCCCAAAGCCAAGCCGCTTATAAAGAGGCTGTGAGTAGGCTGTTTGCGGGCTTAGAAGCACTAGAACAACGCTTAAGTGATGGCCGCGATTACCTGTTAGGCGATGAGTTGAGCGAAGTTGATGTAAGGCTGTTTGTTACCTTGGTACGTTTTGACGCCGCTTATGTAGGTGCATTTAAATGTAATCTTAAGCAATTGCAGGATTACCCATTATTGAGTGATTACTTGCAGCGTATTTATGTGCTTCAAGGCGTGTCGGAAACGGTAAATATTGAGCACATCAAGCAAGGTTACTATTCAGTTAAAGCCTTAAATCCTAGCGGTATAGTGCCGATAGGGCCGAATCTAACCTTCTTGCCCGCTAATCAGGTGGCTTTATGAACACTTTAGCGCCGGTACTGTTTTTATCTCATGGTTCGCCAATGCGGGTGTTGGAGAGTAGCCCTGCGAATACCTTTTTAAAAAGCTTAGCGGGGCGAATAGCTACCCCAAAAGCGATTGTTGTGGTGTCTCCCCATTGGGAAACTACCGGTTTGCATTTTACTCAGCAAGCGCAGCTAGAAACGATTTACGACTTTTGGGGCTTTCCGAATGCGTTAAACCAAATTAAGTATTTGCCTGACAGCCCTGAATGGTTGCACCAAACACTTAAACGGAGTTTGCCCCACGTTGCGGGAACCAAGCGGGGCTTAGACCATGGCGCGTGGTCGCTACTGCATTTGATGTACCCCAAGCAAAATGTGCCAGTGGTTGGGCTAAGTTTGCCTCGCGACGCAAGCTTGGCGGAGCTATATGCCCTGGGTGAACAACTGGCTGGTTTACGGGCTCAAGGCATAATGTTGGTCACCTCTGGCATGGCTACGCATAACTTGGCAGCGTTGGCTTACCAAGGTGAGCCCAATAGCTGGGCACTGGCGTTTGTAGAGTGGCTTCAGCACGCAGTGGAGCAGTGCAACATTCAAGCCTTGCTTAATTATCGTCAGCTAGCGCCTGGCGCTCAGCAATCACATCCGCGAGATGAGCATCTAAGGCCGCTGTTTATTGCATTAGGCGCAGCAGGAGCAGAGCCTGCTAAGTTAATACATGATTCTTGGGAGCTAAAAAACGGCAATAACTCTAGCTGGCTTTGGGGGGAACTTAATGAATAATCGCGGTATTACTTTACGCCAAGCCCGTAGCCTAATCACAGAATCTTTAGCGTTAGCAAGGGGCAAGGCATTACCGCCTTTGTCGATTGTTGTTCTGGATAGTGGTGCACACCTAAAAGCCATGGTTAGTGAAGATGGCGTAGGAACTCAGCGCTATCAAATTGCCTTAGGCAAAGCTCACGCAGCATTAGGCATGGGATTTAATACTCGGCAGTTTTATCAATTGGTTAAATCAGAGGTACTGCCAGAAATGTTTGCGGCAACTATTAACGGGGCAACGGGCGGTGAGTTTATTCCTTTGCCAGGTGGCGTGCTTATTGTTGAGCAACAGCAAGTGATGGGGGCAATCGGTATTTCTGGCGCATCGTCTGATCTAGATGAATGGGTCGCGACTAACGCTATCGCAAGGTATACCTCTTAAACCGCTGTGTAATGCGAGGGCTATGTTAATCAAAGCGCTGTTAGAAGCCGTTTACTCCTAGAGACTTTAATTTGGCTTTTAGGTAATCTATTGATGGTTTAAATAATAGCTTCTATTAGCAATAGCCTTAACATGCTCGTTCAGTATTGCATTGGCTATTCATAGAAAGTGGCTTATTGCCTATTACAAAAAGGATGTGAAAAATGAAAGGGCTTATTCTGTTTTTATCACTGGCGCTTAGTTTGTGTTCGCCCGCTATTTGGGCTAATGATAGAGCGTTACAACAAGCCTATGATTACCAACAAAGCGACATCCAATTGCAAGGCTCTGGCGTTGTTGAGCGGATACTTCCCGATGATAATAAAGGCTCTAGGCATCAGAAGTTTATTTTGCGTTTAGCCAGCGGCCAAACCCTACTGGTGGCACACAATATTGATTTAGCGCCGCGTATCCCTTATTTAAAAGAGGGTGATACGGTGGCGTTTTATGGTGAATATGAGTGGAATCATCAGGGCGGCGTTATGCATTGGACCCATAAAGACCCAAGAAATAACCATGAGCATGGTTGGTTAAAGCATGGTGGTAAAACTTACCAGTAATTATGAACTTAAACGTTGATGTAGTCTGCAGTAGCTTTGCCTCTGCCGAAGCTCTTAGTGAATTTATGAGAAAGCATATTGGCTACACCTCAAAGCAGCAACGCGTATTATCTACATCTCATGGTTGCTGGTGGAAAACTCCGCAACAAACCTTTGAAGACGGATATGGCTTTTGTTATGACCTAGCAGCATTTGCATTACATGGCTTGGAGTTATCGAATATTGCTTGCGCAAGGTTATTGTTTGTTTCTTGGGGAGAGTGGGGGGGCGAATCCAATGCTGGCCATTTTGTATGTGTGTATCAGCAAAATGATGGGTATTTTTGTATTGATAATGGCAGGCTAAAAGGCCCTTTTACATTTAAGCAACTATTGTTAGCCACCTCGCGTAATCATAAGCTTAAATCATACCGTTGGTTCGAAAAGCATGATATTGCTTATCATACCCGCTATAGCGATATGACAGGCTTTAGCGATAGCACGTTGCTTAGCGGTATTTGAATATACACCGCAAGTGCTGATCTATAACAAGGGATAAGAAATAAGGGATTAAGATGAAAGGAAGCTGTTTATGTGGAGCGATAGAATACTCGGTTGCTCAGCTTGATTCTGCCATTGCACATTGTTCATGTTTAAGTTGCAGAAAAGCTCATGCGGCTGCCTTTACTAGTACAGCGGCGGTTCATCGTGATCATTTTTGTTGGCTAAAAGGCGAGGGCAAGCTTAGTGCTTATGAGTCTTCGCCGGGTAAGTTTCGTCACTTTTGCTCACAGTGTGGCTCTCAATTAGTGGCAGAAAGAGCGGGTAAACCCATGCTAATACTAAGAGTGGCAACACTTGACCAAGATCCTCTCACTAAACCAGAGTTTCATATTTGGAAAGATCATGAAGTACCATGGTTAGAATATGGCTCTCAGATTAATGCCTACTCAGAATGGCAAGAAGGCCGTTAAACGGATTCTGCTCACCCTTGGTTAGCGAGTGTTGGAGCTTCGTTTTGACCGCTATGTGCCTTTAAACGAAAGGTGTTTAAGGAAGTTAACACTCTATTAAGTGCACAGCTTTGTATCGCTGCTTGAGTAAGAGCAATGGTTTAAGGGGAAGGAATAAGTGGCCACATTAGTATTGGCCACTTTTTTTGCCGGTGGTTTACTGAGTTAGTGATGTAAAGCTAACTCAATTTAAAATGCGACAGTTCGCTAAGTTGCTGCTGCGATTGCTGTTGTAGTGACTCACTGACTTGCTGGGTTTGATTGGCATCGCGGTTGGCCAATTCACTAAGCTCAACAATTTTTTCCACATTATTCGCCACTTGTAAGGCCACGGTGTGTTTATCTTGGGCGTTGTTGGCAATTGCCTCACTGCGTTCTTGAACGGTACTTAACAGTTGGGCGACTTGTTCTAGCTGTTGCGAACTTTGCTCGGCCTCTTCAATACAGCTGCCTACCATGGTTTCGCCCTGTACCATCATGTCCATAGCTTGTTGTGCCCGACCTTGTAATTGCTCAATCATGCTAAGAATTTCTTGGGTCGCTTCGCGGCTTCGGGTGGCTAAGCCGCGCACTTCATCGGCCACCACGGCAAAGCCTCGACCTTGCTCTCCAGCACGAGCAGCTTCAATGGCTGCATTTAAGGCCAGTAAGTTAGTTTGCTCGGCAATGCCTTGGATAACATCTACGATGCGATTAATGTCGTCACTTTGTTGTTTAAGCTCGCTAACTTGCTGGCTGGCTTCCACCACGGTAGTTTGTAATTGGTTAGTGGTGGCTAAGGTCGATTGAGCCGCTTGATGGCTTTGACCGGTAAGTTGATTCACTTGGCCAATATCGTCTCGGCTTTGTTGCGCCTGTTCAGATACTTCATTAACGCCTACTTCCATTTGGCTTACCGCTACGGCCACCAATTGGCTTTGGTCTTGTTGTTCTTGAATTACTTTGTGAGAGTGTTGGCTGGTTGCTAAGCCGCTTTCTGCACTTGCTGCAAGCTGTTTAGCGTTGTTATTCATTTGGCTAACCACTTGGTTCATTTGATCACTTAAATGAACCAGTTGCGTGGCAATCTGACCAAATTCATCTTTAGACTGTTGGCCTTGGTAAGCGCTAAAGTCACCATCTACCATGCGTTTTATTTGGCTAAGGGTATGGCCTAAAGGAATTCGAATATGGCGGCTTACACTCCACGCGACTAATACGGTCACTAATACTGAAAACAGCAATACTGCCAATGTTTGGATTAGCGCCGAGCTGGCGCTTTGCTGAGCCGTTTGGTGAGCGGAGGTGATAATTTCACTGAGTTGGTTTGATAGATCGTCTAGCTGCAGCAATACCGTGTCGGTTTGTTGATTGAGCTGAACTAAGTGTTGATTTTGACGGGTAAGAATGAGTTGTTGGTTCTTTAAATGATCAAATAAACCATTACTAGCAAATGCTTGAGTAAGCAGTTCAAAGTAACTACTTAACTCTTCTGCGCTGCTAGGGTCGAGCTTGATGAGTTGTTGTTGCTTTTCTTGCAGTGACGAGTTGTAACTGTTTATTACGCTGAATAATGAATTAAACTGAGCTTCGTTTTGAGCGTAAAACAGTTTTTCTAATGAAGCAGAGAACGCGCCTATATCTGCTTGCATACCGGTCACTACCCACTCGGCATTTTCTTCCACCATTTCAATCATAAACTCCATATCGCCTGGAAAGTTCTTCCATTTGTTGGTGAAGTTTTGACGTTGGTTGGTTAGCGTTTGTTGGGCTTGGAGTGCTTCATTACCTAAGGTTAACTGAGCTAGGCTGGTGGTTTTAATGTCGCTCACATCTTGGTCTAGTGAACGTAAACCATCAAGAATTGCTGGGTAAGGCTTAGCCAGCTGAGACAGGGAACTCATTCGCTGACTGTAACTACTAAACAAGTTTGATACTTCTTGTTCTAGCTGCTGTGACTGTTCGGCATGTTGACTGCTACTGTGCAAGCCGACTTTACGTGCAGAGTTAAGTAATAGCCCAGAGAGCTGATTAACTTGTTCAGCCATTGGTGCTAATCGACTGACGGTGTTATCCAACTGGGTTTCCAGTTGTCGCATGTTTAGTTGGCCAATTAAGGCTACCACTAGTAGTAATGCTAACAGCACGCCAAAACCGAGCAGCGTTCTGGTTACAACTTGTAGTTTCATTCTGGGCTTCCCTGTTTATTGCTATCCTACAATCACATCATTAACCATAGTAAGCATTTAGTGTTTGGCTACTTGCTTTCTAATTGATTGATTTTATGGATAAACCTAACGATTCATTCGTTGGTTAATATAAATACCATAAGCTGATATTGGTTGACCAGATAAAAAATTGTAAATTAAGTGAAATCTAGTCGATAAGATTTAACACCAGCGGTGAGTTGAGTGAATCACCCTGTAATTAAGCTTTAGCGTGGTTTTTGTTTGGCGTAGATAATTGCTCGTATATAAGAATAAAATGGCGCTATTTTTAGACGATTTATTTGTTATGGCGATGTTAGTTATTCGGTAGTGCTAAAACCACAAAAAACTAAGTTGATTTATGTGTTAGTGCTCCATTAACGCTTAACTACTGTAGATTTCTTCATAGATCTCATTCGCTTATTCAACTTACTAAGTTGTTTAGCTTTTATTAAAGGGCTTAGTTATGATGTGCAGTATTGATAAGAAAGCTGTCATTAATACTCTTTCAGCTTTAAGGATGAAGATGAAAAAAATACTCACTGCTCTAATTGTTTCAAGCCTATCTGGCATGGCTTTGGCTAATTCCTGTGATAGCACTGGTTTTGACAGTGCCTCTCGCGGAAACGAGCGCTTACGGGGTGATATTAAAGCCTTGAGTGAGCAATACGTTGAAGCATGTTCTTGGGATTACGACATGCCGCGTGAAAAAGTATGCAGCCTGTTTACCGGTAAGCTTAAGCAGTTGAACACGATTAATGACGCGCCGCTAGCAAGGGTATTAAATCAGGCTGAAATAGCAACCGATGCATGGTATGCCGTGCATGAAAATTGTGCTGATAAGGGCCTTAAAGGTAATGCCGACAGCGCCTTCGAGGCTTATGAAGAAAGCTTTGATGCCTACAATAACCTGATTAAAGAAATCGATACTCGCTATAACCAAAGTTGTCGTCAGCAGATAGAAGAAAACATTAGTAAATACTGCAAATGATTGACTGATGAGATAGTCACTCTTCTTTTATATTCCCACTTTGCTAACAGCACAGTATTTAGGAAGAGGCTAGCATGCTTATTTAAGTCTTAAGTCAGCATGCCTTAGATTAATTGTTTAACAAGGTAATAAGGACGATTACTGAAATTGCCTATAAACTCAATTATCTGAGTACGATTCATTTTATTCGCACACTTAAGCGCCAAGCAGGCCTTCGCACTGGAGACTACCTACCTTATGTTTTACATGGTTAAATCTTTTTGTTTGGTAGCAAGCGTAATTGGCGGGCTGTTCATATCAACAACGAGTGAAGCTGGTGAAGAGCTGGGGGTGGAAACACTCGCTTTACCTCAGCCGCAATCGCTTACTCTGGTTTTAATGCCTAGCAGTGGCAAACAGCGTGAAGCCTATAAACGCTTGATTGAGCAATTTAGTGAGAACTACCCAGATGTGGCAGTGGGAACCCTTGTTTACGAAAGCGAATACTACAAAAAAAACATTGAAAGCATTTTGCAAAGTAACGACGGCGAAGGTGATTTGTTCTTTTGGTTTGGAGGGGAGCGCTTACGTAAACTCGCCGAAGAAGACTATCTGCTTGATATTAGCTCTTGGTGGCAAAAAGGTGAGTGGAGCGAAAAGTTTAGTGCATCTTCAGAGCAAGCATCTCAGCTTAATCAAGCCCACTTTGCCTTACCTATAAATTATTATCAGTGGGGATTTTATTATCGCCATTCGATGATTCGCCACTATCCAGATACCTTTACCTCATGGCCGCAACTGCTAAACACTTGCCAGCAGTTAGCCAAACAAGGTAAGCACTTGGTGAGCATTGGAACCAAAGATGCGTGGCCAGTAGCGGGGTGGTTTGATTATATTAATTTACGTCTGAATGGCTTAGCTTTTCATCAGCAATTGTTAGCCGGAAAGATTTCATTTACCGATCCTCGTGTTGAACAGGTTTTTAGCTTTTGGCAGCAAGCCATCTCCGCTCAATGTTTCATTCCTAGTAGCGATCAGCTGCGTTGGAAACAAGCGCTTCCGGCGATGTATCGTGGTAAAGCCGCGTCAGTACTAATGGGTAATTTCTTTGTGGCTGCGGTGCCAGAACGGGTAACAAATGATTTAGCGTTTGCGGCGTTTCCGCCACTCAAAGCAGGACAAGAGTATTATGAGGAAGCCCCAATTGATGTGATTGTGGCTCATAAGCAAGCTGAAAGAAATGTAGCGGCTTATCAATTTTTAGATTTCTTAGTCTCAAGCCAAGCTTTAGTTGCCCTTAACCAAGACCTAGGCAAAATTAATCCATTGCTCAACGCGCCAGTCAGCAGTGACAGGTTTATAAAAGAAGGTGACCAGTTGCTACGTAATGCCAAAGGTGTGTCGCAGTTTTTTGATCGTGATAGCCCAAGAGAGTTTGCTAGCCCAGCTATGGCGGTGATGGTTGATTTTTTGGAGCAGAGAATTGATGCTAAGCAAGCAATGCAACAAATAGAAGCTATTCGCAGCAAGGTGTTTGATTCAGCCGATTAAGTTTTATCTTTTAGTTTGGGTTTCTGCCTAAGGACTTAATATAGTTCTAACTTTACAAAGATGTTGGCAATGACAATAATGTGATTATTCAAGCCTTAGGAATTCCCCATGAAAACCACAGATAACATCTTATACCGTATTAAAAGCCAAGGTGGCCAAACGGTAAAGATGTTGGCCGAGCAACTGGCTATAACCAGTATGGGAGTAAGGCAGCACTTACAAAGTCTTGAAAAAGAGGGCTTGATTGAGCATTTTGATCAAAAAGTGAAAGTAGGCCGGCCCACTCGGTTCTGGCAACTTACCGATAAAGGCCATGGTCGTTTCCCCGATTGCCATAGTGATTTAAGTGTTCAGTTGTTGGGCGCGGTACAGCAAGTGTTTGGTGATGCAGGCATGGAACAGCTTATTAGCCATCGCGAGCAGCAAAGTTTTAGCAGTTACCAACAAGCGCTAGCAGAGCACACGGACATAGCCGATAAACTTGAGCGACTCAGTGCCAAACGAAGCCAAGAAGGTTACATGGCTAGCTGGCAAAAAGACCAGCAAGATTACTATTTTATTGAGGACCATTGCCCAATATGTGTAGCCGCTACCGAGTGCCAAGGTTTGTGTCGCTCAGAGTTAGAAATGCTACAAAAGCTGTTTGCAGAGTGCCAAGTGGAGCGCACTGAGCATATTGTTGCCGGTTCGCGCCGCTGCGCTTATAAACTCAGCCCGTTGGATAAAGCATGATAAAAGTTCAGATTTGCTTGTTGTTATTGAGCTCTTTGTTTAGTTCGTTTATCGCGGCCTGTGAGTTGGCGGCAATTCCTTTTAGTGAGCAGCGTATGGGTTGTGGTTGTAGTTACTACTTCCCCGCTAAACCGCCGATTAGGCCAAGCATTGTGTTGCAAACTGACCTAGATGGCACCAATCCAATTATGATGCGCAATGGAAAATTGGTGAACCTTTGGGGGGCGCGCCCTAGCGCCTTGTTAATTGAGCCTGGTTATCGTTCGCTACAAGGTTTTCGCTATCATGCGACTTCAATACAGCTTGAGAATATGATTAGACCAGGTTGTACTTGGGGTGAACCAGGCTGTGAAGTAGTCGGGTATCTAAGTCAAATTGCTACGGCAGAAAACTATCAGCAATGCCAATGGGCCTTACAAGGTGATTGTGGTTGTTAACTTGGACAAAAAGGCATCAAGATGAAGTATGAGGAAGTACTAGAGCTTTGGTTTGAGCAATTGAGTCCCCAACAATGGTTTAGTGTTGATGAAGGCTTAGACAAGCTTATTTCTGAGCGTTTTAGCGCCTTGCTGGAACAAGCGACACAATGTGAATTGTTTGGCTGGCGTGAGAGTGCAGAAGGCTGTTTAGCTGAAGTGATTGTACTTGATCAGTTTTCTAGAAACGTTTATCGCGGCTCGTCTAAAGCATTTGCCAGTGATTCCTTAGCGCTCGCCTTAGCACAACATGCGGTGAGTAATGGCCAAGATCAGCAGCTAGCAAGTTCACAGCGAAGTTTTTTATATATGCCTTACATGCATAGCGAATCTATGTTGGTTCATCAACAAGCTGAATGCCTGTTTAATCAAACAGGTTTAGAGCAAAGCTATCAATTTGAACTGAAACATAAAGTGATTATTGAGCAGTTTGGTCGTTACCCTCATCGCAATAAAATACTAGGTAGGGAGTCTAGTCAAGCCGAGTTAGATTTTTTAGCCGGGCCAAATTCTTCTTTCTAAACGATCTCATAGACTTAAAGCGCTGACATAAAAATGTCATGTTTTTTTGTGCTGCCAAACCCACTTAGACACTAAGCTTTAAAGGTATTAGTTGGTGTTGGAGTAGTGGGTGAGAAGGTTGCTGTTTAGCCTATTGGTGAGTTTATTTTCCGTTAATGTATACGCTAGCGTAAGTTTGCTGGGGCCGAGTGACGAGCCTCAAAACGTGTTTAAACAAGCCAATCAGCAGCCGAGCAACAGCACAGCAATGCCAAGTCATTCTATTGGTGTTAAAGGTGCGCAAACCAATGAAGTGGGCCTTGGAGAACGTTTGCTCAGTCGGCTTAATTGGCCTCCTTATGATCCTCAATCAAACTTGCTCGTTACCGATATCAGCGCTTACCAATTGCGCTACCCACAGCTTCAGCAGTCAATTCAGTACTTTCATCCGGAGCCTCTATGGTATGGCTACCCTCAGGCAAGAAATGCACGTGACCAATTACAATGGTTATTGCTGGAGCTAAGTCTAGCGGGTGGGCCTAAGCAGCTTAGTGATTGGTTAAGGCAAATTAATCATGTAGATAACGACAGCCCACAATGGGAAGCGTTGTATACCGATGCTTATCTTGGCGTGATGGCCTTTAGCCAGCAGTTGATGCGTTTAGATTACGCCCAAAGCATGGCATTAAATGACATCGCGACGACGCCATTACACATTTTAATTGATGAGCCGTGGTTAGCACGATTAAGCCGTAGCGATCTTTACCAACAGCTAACAGGATTAAGAGGTGAGCTTGATATAGAGCGTTTGCGCTATCGTCAACAGATTTTATATTGGGTCAATGCTCAGCAGCAGCGTCAGTCTGCAGATAACATTAAGCGCGGCCAGCTGATTCATGCTGGAGGCCGCGACTCTCGGGTTCCGTTAGTACGCCAACGTTTAGCTGAGTTTGATATTGCTAATCAGTTTAGTGATGATGTGGAACAAGCAGAGCTAATGGACCAAGCTACAGTGAACGCCTTACGGCGGTTTCAGGCGCAGCATGGGCTAAAAGCAGATGGTATTGTGGGCAACGATACTTTGTATTGGCTTAACTTTAAGCCGATACATCGCTCTAAAATGTTGGCTAGAAACTTACTCAGAAAACAACTGTTGCAACGCTTTATGCTAGTGTCTGACCAGCAGCGAATAATGGTAAATGTGCCTGCTTATCAAATGACGTATATGAACCAAGGTGCAGAGGTGTTTCAATCTAAAGTGGTGGTTGGTCGAGCTTCACGTGCCACACCGCTATTAGTGAGTGAAATTAGCAGTGTGGTAATTAACCCCTACTGGAACGTACCTAGAACCATTGTGCGTAGAGATATTATTCCTAAGCTTCGCCGTGACCCTAGTTATGTAGAGCAACAACGTTTTGAGTTGTTTGATTATCACGGTGCCGCAGTACCAAGTGAGCAGATTGATTGGACTTTGGTAAAAGATACTGGTGCTTTCCCTTATCGTATGCGTCAGCGTCCAGGGCCCGGTAATGCCTTAGGTGCTTACAAGTTCCACTTTGATAACCAATTTGCGGTATACCTGCATGATACCTCTTCACCTGAATTATTTTCGGAGCAGCAACGAGCGTTTAGTTCAGGATGTGTTCGAGTGGAAGCAGCTGAAATACTAGCGGCTACCTTGTTAAAACAAGCCGGTTATAGTGATCAGTATAAACAGCACTTGATTGCTAAAGGAGAGCCCAAATGGGTGCCTTTAAGGCAAAAGGTCCCTGTTTATCTCGTTTATTTTACTTCGTGGTTTGATGGCTCTGGCGGTTTGCATTATCGAAAAGATATTTATAACTTCGAAGCTAGCGAAAGCGCTCTGGCAAGCTAAAAAAGCTCAATTTAACAGAAGCTTAATCCAACTGTGTAAACATTGTTTGCTTGCATAAGGCAAATGTATCTCAGTGCTTTGTTTGATTTTTAGGTCTCTTATCGGTATTTTGCTCCAAATTGGTGGTTTTTTGATCTATTGGGGTGAGTGTAAATGTTAGACCGAAAGATAAAACGGCGGTCGTTGTTGTTGGGTTTGAGCGCTGGGTTAATCGGTCTTGGAATACCAAAAAGCTTCGCAAGTTCAAGTATTGCTCGAGAATTACCTGGCGAGCGCTTCCTAAGTATGACTAGCCTACATACCAATGAAAGTTGTGAGGTATGTTTTTGGAAAGATGGTCAGTTTCAAGAGAAAGAAGTAAAGCAGTTAGATAGCTTGTTGCGAGACTTTAGGCGCAATGAAGCCACTGATATGGATAAGGCACTATATATGCAAATGGCACTGCTTCAAGAGCGTCTTGGTGGCAATGTTAAGTTTGACATTATTTCTGGATATCGTTCGCCAGCAACTAACGAAATGCTACGCAGTAAAAGTGGCGGTGTGGCGAAGAAAAGTTTTCATATGACCGGGCAAGCCATCGACTTAAGGGTGCAGGGGCATGATCTAGCTAAGGTTCATCGCGCGGCACTAGAGTTGAAATTAGGTGGAGTGGGGTATTACCCGCGCAGTGGTTTTATCCACCTTGATACCGCAAGAGTACGCAACTGGCGTGGCTCTTAAGTTAAAAACACAGTTACATGTTAGAAGGCGTAAGTAATTATTACTTACGCCTTTTTTATTACCTGATGTATCGCAGCGTAGCTGGTGTACCGGCTTAATAATCTTAATCGTATGCCTTTTTGTTTAGTCACAAGCTTCTTATTGTTTAGCGTTTCTTGGTTAATACCATGTAAATTAGGTATATGAATAGATAAAAAATCTATAAATAACCTGAAACATTTCCCAAAAGTTCTTTTTGTAATGTTTTTGTCATATTGGATTGTTTCAATGCATCCCGACTTAGACAAACTGATTGTTAATTTTTAATTGCGAAGAGAAATCTTATGAAAACCAAGTTAATCACGGCATTAAGTGCTGCTTCTATGTTGTTTGCTGCAAGTTCATTTGCTAGTAACACTGTTACGGTCTCAGGTTCTACTTCAGTATCTGGCATCATGGAAGTACTTGCTGAGAGATATCAGGCTACTCAGCACGATGTGGTTGAAGTACAAAGTACTGGCTCGTCTGCGGGTATTCGCGCTGCTAAAGAAGGTACCAGCATGATTGGTATGTCTTCTCGTGATGTTAAAGATTCAGAGAAAAACCAAAGCACTCAAGAAGTGATTATGGCGATGGACGGTATCGCAGTAGCGGTTAACAATGCTAACTCAGTAAAAGATTTAAGCATTGAGCAAGTTAAAAAAATCTACATGGGTGAGATTAAAAACTGGAAAGAAGTAGGTGGCGCTGACCAACCTATCGTGGCAGTAACGCGTGAAGTAGGTTCAGGTACTCGTGGTGCATTTGAAGACATCATGGGTTTAACCCGCAAAATTAACGATATTACTGTTACTGCCATCTCTCCACGAGCTCAAGTGGCTAGTGGCAATGGTGCTATCAAAACCTTAGTGGCTAATAACCCATACGCTATTGGCTTTATCTCTCTAGGTTCAGTTGACGGTTCATTAGCTGCTGTATCTATTGAAGGTGCTGCTGCTACTAAAGACAACATCAAGTCTGGTGCTTACGGTATTGCCCGCCCATTCGTATTGTTGGTAAACAACCAGCCAGCTGCTGAAGCACAACAGTTCCTTGATTACATCATGGGTACTGCTGGCCAAGCCATTGTAGCTGAAGAAGGCTACATCGAAGTTAACTAAGTTTCCTATTCGAAACGAAGAAAAGAGGCATAGCAATATGCCTCTTTGTTGTACGTTGATTTTGGAATGAAAATAAAATGAATCAAACGATTGCTGCTCCAACTCAAGAATTTGAGTTTAAAAATCCGGCGCTGATAGATGCGCTTAACCAGTCTGCTCAAAAGGTCGACTGGGTTGGTCGTATTTTTAACTTACTATTTTTGGTGAGTGCATTAATTGGCGTGATATCAGTGGCCACTATTGGCTACTTTTTGGTGCTTGAAGGTTTACCAGCGATTCAATTTGCTGGCTTAACCAATTTCTTATTAGGTGTAGATTGGTATCCGCCTGCGCTATACGGCATTGGAGCAATGATTGTTGCTTCGGTTGTATCTGCTTTAGGTGCGGTAGTCATTGGTGTTCCGGTTGCCTTGTTAACCGCGATATTTTTAGCAGAAGTTGCACCTAAATGGTTAGCTAACATGATTCGACCAGCGGTTGAGTTGTTAGCGGGTATCCCTTCTGTAGTCTACGGCTTCTTTGGTTTAGTGATTATCGTACCGGCCATCGAATCAACCTTTAATGTGCCAGCCGGTAGTACGTTGCTAGCAGGTATAGTTGTGCTGGCGGTGATGATTTTACCCACCGTTATTACTATTGCTGAAACCTCGATTCGCGCCATCCCTAAAACCTATAAAGAAGGCTCTTATGCCTTAGGTGCGTCGCCAATGTTCACTATTTTTAAAGTGATGTTGCCGGCTGCGCGCTCGGGTATTTTAGCGGGTGTTGTGTTGGGGGTAGCACGTGCAGTAGGCGAAACCATGGCCATTATTATGGTCATGGGTAACTCAACAGCTATGCCTGGTTCGTTGCTGGATTCAGCGCGCTCATTAACGGCGAATATTGCTTTGGAGATGTCTTATGCAACAGGCATTCATGCAAGTTCGTTGTACTCAACCGGTATTGTGTTATTGGTGTTTGTGATGCTGCTAAATACTAGTTTGCTTGTATTAAACCGTAAGAGGGTGAAGTAATGCGCCGTCGTATTGAAGATAATGTTGCGCTAAGCCTTATTTGGGGCGGAGCTGGCATGACCATTTTATTTTTAGCGTGGATGCTTTGGCATATTCTTAGCAACGGCTTAAGCCATGTTAGCTGGGAATTTGTTAGCTCTGCGTACACTACTATTGGTGAAACTTCGGGGATTTTCTCGATGATTGTTTCTACCGTTTATATGGTGGTGTTATCCATTTCTATTGCTGCGCCCATTGGCATTATGACCGCGCTGTACTTAACTGAGTACGCCAAGCCAGGTAGCCAATTAGTTAAAATTATTCGTTTTTGTACTGAGTCACTGGCGGGTATTCCGTCAATTATTTACGGCCTATTTGGTATGACCTTTTTTGTGGTGACCTTAGGTTTAGGTTTTTCAATTTTATCTGGCGCGTTAACGCTGGCGATATTGATTTTGCCAGTGATTATTCGTACCACAGAAGAAGCGTTAATTGCCGTTCCACAATCTTACCGTGAGGCGTCTTATGGTTTAGGTAGCTCGCGAATTTACACCATCTGGCGAGTGATTTTGCCATCTGCGATGCCGGGTATTGTGACAGCCGTTATTTTAAGTACCGGTCGAATTATTGGCGAATCTGCCCCGGTGTTTTTAACCGCAGGTATGGTAACCAGAATCCCTGAATCAGTGCTGGATTCTGGCCGTACCTTAACGGTTCATTTGTACAAATTAACCCAAGAATTGTTCACCGTTAATGAATGGAATCAAGCCTACGCAACTGCCACCGTACTTATTATTTTGGTGCTTGCTATTAACCTACTGACTAAATTGATCGCGAGTCGATTCAACAAAGCTGCTTACTAAGAGATTGATATGAATAAGTTTGACGTTAAAGAACTTGATTTACATTACGGCGACACCCACGCATTAAAAGGCATTAACTTACCGATCCCTGAGAAGAAGGTTACAGCGTTAATTGGCCCTTCTGGTTGTGGGAAATCTACCTTATTACGAACCTTAAATCGTATGAACGATTTAATTGAGAACGTCACCATTAAGGGCGATGTAAAACTAGAAGGTAAAGACATTTACCAAGATCGCAATGTAGCAGCACTGCGTATGAAAGTAGGTATGGTTTTTCAAAAAGCTAACCCGTTTCCAATGAGCATATACGAGAACGTAGCTTATGGTTTAAAAGCCCAAGGGATCCGCAATAAAAAGGTCTTGGATGAAACCGTAGAAACGGCACTTCGTAGCGCGGCATTGTGGGATGAAGTGAGTGACCGCTTAAACAGCCCTGCATTTGGTTTGTCTGGTGGTCAGCAGCAGCGTTTGTGTATTGCACGTACTATTGCTATTCAACCCGATGTTATTTTGATGGATGAGCCAACCAGTGCGCTAGACCCTATCGCGACTCACAAAATTGAAGAGTTAATGGATGAACTGCGTAAAAAGTTCACCATTGTGATTGTTACGCACTCTATGGCGCAGGCTAAACGCATTTCAGATAAAACTGCATTCTTCTGGATGGGTGAATTAGTTGAGCATGGCGACACCGAGCAAGTATTTACAGCACCGGTAGACGAGCGAACCCGTGGTTATGTAAACGGCGACTTTGGTTAAGTTTATTGCTGAATAAAAAAAGCCGCTGGTTATGCAGCGGCTTTTTAGTATTTAGCGATTAATAGGCAAAGACTCTATATGCCATTTGGGGGCATCTTTTCGGCGTTGCTCACAACGCTTCAAAATGGCTTTTTTTGCTTCGTTATTTACCCCTGTCCACGCACAAATTTCATCTAGACGACGAAAGCAACCGACACAAACATCATCACCATCGAGGGTACACTGGCGAATACAGGGTGATTCAATTTGCTCTTGTAAGTCCATTTTCGTGTACCTCGACAGTTATAATCTGCTTACTCTACCAAGCTATAAGGAAGCTGGGCGATGGTATATAGGCTTTGCTCATCGCCTGCTAAGCGAAACTTAGCTTCTGCATCGGTATCATTATTAAGCACCGCTAATAACTCTATATAGCCTGGCTCAAGTTGTACCGCTTGTAACACTGTGCCTTTACCACGCCAATTATCACCCATTTGCTGCTCTAAGCGATCACCTGCTTTGGGTAATGTATTGCCATGGCCAGCAAGGCGTAACGAAGCGCGTTTATTGGCTCCACGATATTTGGCGCGGGCAATGGTTTCTTGACCGGTGTAGCAGCCTTTAGAAAAGCTTAGTGCATCGAGGTGCTGCAAATTAAGCGCTTGAGGAATGAATTGCTGCTGAGTTTGCTGCTCAATGGTAGGCAAGCCTGACACAATTTGCAGCGCACGCCACAACTCGTTAGCGTCTAGATCACTGCTAGGTGCATCTTGCCCCCAGTTAGCCGCTTCGGTAATCACCAAATAACGGCGCTTAGGGCCGTCGATATGCACGCAAATACCTTGTTCGATTAACCCGCCATGGCTAGCAATTTCTTCACCAAACTTCTCGGCGATGTAATGCGGCGCTTCGCTGCCCATTACTGCCGTGGTATGTAAGGTGGTTTCGGTTTCGATATTTACTTTTGAGAATACCGCATACTTTTTCAATTCTTTTAACTGAGATTCAGCCAAGGATTGAGGTTGCAGATAAAGGTAGTCTTGCTCTAGGCGCAGTAAACGCAGTACCGACCACATTTTGCCCGTTGGATCGCAGTGAGCAGCAAGGCTTTGTTGACCTGGAGATAAGCTATTTACGTCACAGCTCAATTGGCCTTGTAGGTAGCTATTAGCATCTTCGCCGCTCACTCTAACCAAGTGCCACTGGTCTAATGGTTGAACTAATAATGGAGGCAAAGTACATAAAGTTTGTTGAGACATAGTCGACTTCCGTTGAGAGCTAGGTCAAGCTTATTAAGGTGTAATTTGGTGGCTGAAATGGTATCTTCGTTAATACTTTTACAGCGCCGCTAATAAGCCTTTTAATGGGTTTCAGTATTGCTGACCAGTGTAACTCATGTCTACAAGGAACAACATGCAGGAAAATAAGTCACGTTTAAAATGGGCCTGTCGTAGGGGAATGTTAGAGCTTGATGTGTTGTTTATGCCTTTTGTTGATGAGGCTTATGACGAATTAAGCGACGAGCAAAAACAAACCTTTAAACGTTTATTGGCTTGTGACGACCCTGATTTGTTCGCTTGGTTTATGGGCCACAAAGAATGTGAAGACCAACAACTCGCAGACATGGTTGATGTTATTCTCAAGCGCGTCAAAGTGTGAGTTCTCGGCAGCGCGCTCGCGCTGCTACTTCTATTTAGTCTTCGCCAATGGCTTGCTGCAAGTTACTTTGCTGCTCGCTTTTCCTGAGTTGCTGCCACTCTTTGCTTCGTGCCTTTTGGCGACAAGCTGCTTTTTTTACCATTGGTGGCATTACCAACCTAGTGGGTACTTTAGTGCTGAGCAGATTGTGTATCAGCAAGGTGAACATCACGTTAAGCACTTGTGGTTGGCCAATTCTCGGGTAGCTTTTGGAGCGTGTTTGGTGGTTTCTAGCACTCAAGATAAGCCTGCTATCAAAGTGATTTTTGCCGACAGCTTACCTAATGATGTTTACCGCCAGCTGTGCTTTGTTATCAACTTCCCGCAAGCTTCGTAACTATCTCCAGCTTTAGTGAGTGACAGAGACAAAAAAGGCTTACTGTAGTAAGCCTTTTTTAATGCGCGTTAAGCGTCGTTATCATCTTCTTGGTAGAAGGTTTCTGGGTCTAAAATAGTGGGTTTAATTTTGTCTAGCTTATCTGGATAATCTAGATTGTAATGCAAGCCGCGACTTTCATGGCGGCGCATGGCACAACCCACAATTAACTCCGCAACTTGCAACAAATTACGTAGTTCTAGCAAATTATTACCCACTTTAAAGTTTGAGTAGTACTCAAAAATTTCTTGCTGCAGCAAGTGAATTCTTCGCATTGCTCGCTGTAAGCGTTTATTGGTACGAACGATGCCTACGTAGTCCCACATAAACAAGCGCAGTTCGTGCCAGTTGTGGTTAATAATAACTTCTTCATCTGAATCACTCACTTGGCTGTCGTCCCAAGGTTGGATTTGATGGCAAAGCTCTACATCATTTAAGTGTTGCTTAATGTGCTGGCTGGCGGCATGAGCAAACACAACACACTCCAGCAAAGAGTTACTGGCCATGCGGTTTGCGCCATGTAAACCGGTATAAGCCACTTCGCCAATCGCGTATAAGTTGGCTAAGTCAGTTTCGCCTTGTAGGTTGGTGACCACGCCACCACATGTATAGTGGGCAGCGGGCACTACCGGGATTGATTGTTTGCGAATATCAATGCCCAGCTCTAGGCAGCGTTTGAGAATAGTAGGGAAGTGAAGCTCAATAAATTCATCGTCACGATGGCTAATATCAAGGTATACACAATCGGCACCTAGGCGCTTCATTTCATAATCGATAGCGCGAGCAACAACATCACGTGGGGCGAGTTCTTCGCGTGAATCAAAGTCTGGCATAAAACGGCTGCCGTCAGGACGTTTTAATAAGGCTCCTTCACCGCGAAGCGCTTCGGTAAGTAAAAAATTACGTGCTTCAGGATGGAATAAACAGGTTGGGTGGAACTGATTAAATTCCATGTTACCTACACGGCAACCAGCACGCCAGGCCATAGCGATGCCATCGCCACTACTCACATCTGGGTTACTGGTGTACTGATAAACTTTGCTGGCACCGCCAGTCGCCATTGCCACAAATTTGGCTTTAACTACTTCTACGCGTTCTTTATTACGGTTCCAAACGTACGCGCCAACAACCCGTTTTTCTTTACTGGTGGTTTCGGTGATTAAGTCCACGGCATTAAAACGTTCTAGCAAAGTAATGTTAGGGTGACTAAGCACAGCTCTAACCAAGGTTTTTTGAACGGCCTTACCGGTGGCGTCAGCAGCGTGCAGAATACGGCGGCGGCTATGCCCGCCTTCACGCGTAAGGTGGTACTTGGATTCGCCGTTAGTGGCTGTTTCTTGGTCGAAGGGCACACCAAGGTTAATCAGCCAATCAATACACTGCTTGCTGTTTTCTGCGGTAAATTTAACCGCTTCTTCATCACATAAGCCGTCTCCGGCTATCAAGGTATCATTGACATGTTCTTCTACGCTGTCATTCTTATCAAACACTGCGGCGATACCGCCCTGAGCATAATAAGTGGAACCTTCTTTCAGTGGCCCTTTGCTCAGCACGTGGACTTTGGCATAATCAGCCAAGTTTAAGGCCATAGTTAAGCCTGCAGCGCCACTGCCTATTATTAGAACATCGCTAGTGTATTCCATAGATGCGCTCTTATACGTAGTTAAAAGAAAAATTGGAGTATAAGCTAGTTTAACTGAAACTTACTCAAGTTTGCAGTGTCTCACAGAGGCGCAAAATTTTATTTGGTTGGAAGAGAACTTTTTTGAAAACAAGCAGTCTGAAGAGATGTGCCGCCAAAAAAGCTACCGAAACTCAAGCATTAGGGAGACGGTAGTTACAGATGTCAGAACAGTGGACAGATCAAACGTTGGTCGAACGGACACAGCGTGGCGATAAAGCGGCATTTAATTTGTTGGTACAAAAATACCAACATAAGGTAACAAACCTTATATCACGTTATATCGTGAATCATGGTGATGTAGCCGATGTAACGCAAGATGCGTTTATTAAAGCTTACCGTGCTTTACCTAACTTTCGAGGCGAAAGTGCGTTTTATACTTGGTTGTACCGAATTGCGGTTAATACTGCGAAAAACCATATTGTGGCTCAAGGGCGTAGACCCCCTGCAAATGATGTGGATGCGGAGGAAGCAGAGTTTTACGATGGCGCTGAAGCTTTAAAAGAAGCTGACACTCCAGAAACTTTGTTGTTATCCGAAGAAATAAAAGAGGTAGTTTTTGCTACAATGGAAGGACTACCTGATGATTTGCGCACAGCAATTACTCTTCGAGAGATAGATGGCTTAAGCTACGAAGAGATTGCAAATGTAATGGATTGTCCTGTCGGAACCGTGAGATCACGGATATTTCGAGCAAGGGATGCAATTGAAAAGCGAATACAACCGCTTTTAAGTAGGTAACTTTGGGGATTAATGACCAATATGGCAAATAAAGAACAGTTATCCGCACTGGTTGATAACGAATTAACCGACGCAACACTGTTAGATCTGTTAGCCAATGAGCCAGAGCATACAGAGCAGTGGAGTAATTACCATTTGATTGGTGATGTACTTCGAGGCGACGCGCCAAAGCAAATCGATATAGATATTGCCAGTAAAGTTGCTTCAGCCCTAGAGCAAGAGCCTGCTATTGTAGCGCCTAAGCCTCAGGTTACAGAGACTAAAGAATCTTCTGTTAAGGTGGTTCGTTTCTTTAAATACGCTGGCCAATATGCAATTGCTGCCTCGGTAGCTGTAGCGGCGATTATCGGTGTTCAACAATATTCTTTCCAAGCGGGCGATGCCGAACAGCCTCTGCCGGTTTTTAATACCGTGCCAGTAGGTGGTGCAGTAGCGCCAGTTAGCTTGCAGTCTAACCCACAGCCTCGTGAATTAAGCGAAGCTGAAATTATCGAACAACGTAAACGTATCAGTGCCTATTTACAGGACCACCGTTTTCAGCAACGTATCGTAGAGTAAAAATATAGCCTATGCGCTTTAAGACTATCGGGATGCCAGTAATGTTGTTGCTGGCATCCTTTTCTGTTTCAGCAGAAACTATCAACACCTCATCCACCGCTGATGCTAGTTCTAGCATTGTTACTCAAACTAGCCCCGCTATTAGCTTGCTTCAAGATTATCAACACGCTTTTCGACAGCGACAATATGAAATTTCATACATTGTCGTACGCCAAGGCCACATAGAACCTGTGCGGCTGATTCATGGTGTAGTGAATGACGTTGAAGTAGCTCATCGAGTCTACCTCAATGGCCCCGCTAATGAAGCTGTGTATCGAGATGGAACCGTGGCATTTTTTGAACCTGGGCAAACTCCTTACAGCCTTTCAACTACTCGCTTGCCGGGAATGTTTGGTAATTTGGCAGCAGTAGACTTAGCGCATTTACAAGCCAATTACGATCTTGTTATTGCAGGTAAGAGCCGTGTGGCAGGGCGTCCTGCTCAAGTGATGCGTATTGTGCCTAAATCTTCAGACTTATACGGCTTATATTTTTGGATAGATTATGGTTCTCAGCTCCCCTTGCGTTTAGACATAGTTGACCAAAATGGTGAGCTAGTAGAGCAGCAAATGGCTGTAACCTTATCTGAGTTTGAACAGCCAAGTGAATGGATGGTAGAGCTCTCGAACTTAGATTTACCTAGTACGGTTGTGGGTAAAGAAGCGGTTAACAACGAAAAACATAAGATTAATTGGCGTTTAGGTTGGCAGCCCAAAGGGATGAATATTGCACAAAAAGAGCAGCATTCTTTGGCTGTGTTGTCTGAATCTGTTGACTACATCAAACTCAGCGATGGCTTATTTGATATCTCGGTCTATGCCAACGCAATTGGCCAAACGAATCCTTTACGTGAGCAACTGGTTCGTCAAGGTGCGACAAGTTTGCACACCGTGGTGAGAAAAGGCATTGAAATTACGGTTGTGGGAGAGATTCCTCCAGAAACTGCGTCAAAAATTGCTGACTCCGTAGTTATCGGCCCATACCTAGAGAAAGCTAATGAGCCAGCTCAATAACGGCTCACTGATCATTGAAACCGCTAAAGTCGTGGAGCTTGATGACGGCTATGCAACCGTAGAGTGTGTCAGTAAAAGTGCCTGTGGTAGTTGTGGAAGTGCAGAGCATTGCGGGAATAGCGCTATCGCTAAAGCTTTTCCAACGCGAACTCACCAACTTAAAGTAAAACTCACTGATTCAGTAGAATTAGGTGACCAGATTGAATTGGGTTTGGTGGCAAAAAATATGCTGCAAAGTGCTTTGCTCGTGTATTTACTGCCCTTGATTATGCTTATCGCTGGTGCCGGTATCGGAAAATGGTTAAACCAACAGATTATGGCGGGTGATTGGCTTATCGCTTTAAGCGCGTTTAGCGGTTTGTTGCTTGGCTTTTTATCGGTACGTTTGCTGGCTAGGTATTTTATCCATCATTCGCGTTATCGACCACGAATGCTGAGTCGGCAAAGTTAAGTTTTTTAAAGCGTCCAAAATTGGGCGCTTTTTTAGTTTTATTACTGGTAAAACATTTACTGAAATAAGTACGCATTTTTTTTGGATTTTGATGGATTGTGGTAGTATCCGCGTCAACGATACAATGCGCGATTGCTGCATTTTAAAGAAAGTTGAGCTTTGGTTTGCTCATTGATGATTTTACAAAGGTAATATCTTGATAAATAAGAATATTCGTAACTTTTCGATTATCGCTCATATCGACCATGGTAAATCGACCCTATCCGACCGCTTAATCCAACACTGTGGTGGCTTGAGTAATCGTGAGATGGAAGCGCAAGTTTTAGACTCTATGGATTTAGAGCGTGAACGCGGAATTACCATTAAAGCACAAAGTGTCACCTTGGATTACACCGCCAAAAACGGTGAAACTTACCAACTTAACTTTATTGATACCCCAGGGCATGTTGACTTCACCTATGAAGTATCACGTTCTTTGGCGGCTTGTGAAGGTGCTTTACTGGTAGTTGACGCAGCGCAAGGCGTAGAAGCGCAGACCTTAGCCAACTGTTATACGGCGATGGAAATGGAATTAGAAGTCATTCCTGTGCTTAACAAAATTGACTTGCCACAGGCTGATCCTGATCGCGTAGCTGAAGAAATTGAAGACATTGTGGGGATTGACGCCACCGACGCTACAGTTTGTTCGGCTAAAACGGGTTTAGGTATCGAAGACGTATTAGAAACCATTGTACGTGACGTACCGCCACCAGAAGGTGACGATGAAGCGCCGCTACAAGCACTAATTATTGACTCATGGTTTGATAACTACCAAGGCGTAGTGTCGTTAGTTCGTGTCACTAATGGCGAGCTAAAAGCCGGTGAACGAATGGTCGTGATGTCTACCGGACAAGCTCACGTAGTGAATGAAGTAGGTATTTTTACGCCTAAGCAAACCAATACTGGAGTGTTGAAAACGGGCGAAGTGGGCTACATTGTGGCAGGCATTAAAGACATTCTTGGCGCACCTGTGGGCGATACGCTTACCACGCTTAAGAATGGTTCTGAGCAAGCTTTACCTGGCTTTAAAAAAGTTAAACCTCAAGTATATGCCGGTTTGTTCCCAACCAGTTCAGATGATTACGAAAACTTTCGTGATGCCTTAGGCAAACTAAGCCTGAATGATGCTTCTTTATTTTATGAGCCAGAAAACTCTACCGCTTTAGGTTTTGGTTTCCGTTGTGGTTTCTTAGGCATGTTGCACATGGAGATTATTCAAGAGCGCTTAGAACGCGAATACGATCTTGATTTAATTACCACTGCACCTACTGTGGTTTACCAGGTTGAAATGAACAGTGGCGAAGAGCTGTTTGTTGATAGTCCAGCTAAATTGCCGCCAACCAATAACATTGCTGAAATTCGTGAACCCATCGCTGAAGTAAACATTTTGGTGCCACAAGAGTACTTGGGTAATGTGATTACCTTATGTGTTGAAAAACGCGGCATGCAAATCAACATGGCTTATCACGGTAAGCAAGTTGCACTAACTTACGAAATTCCAATGGCTGAAGTGGTATTAGACTTTTTCGATAAGCTGAAATCGACTAGCCGTGGTTATGCCTCGCTGGATTACAATTTTAAACATTTCCAAGCGGCGAATATGGTGCGTGTAGACATCATGATCAATGGTGACAGAGTGGATGCCTTAGCATTAATTACTCACAAAGATCACTCTGAGTCTCGCGGTCGCCAGGTCGTAGATAAAATGAAAGAATTGATTCCGCGTCAGATGTTCGATATTGCTATTCAGGCCTCAATAGGCATGCATATTATTGCACGCTCGACTGTTAAGCAGTTGCGTAAGAACGTTATCGCCAAATGTTATGGCGGCGACGTTAGCCGTAAGAAGAAACTATTAGCGAAACAAAAAGCGGGTAAGAAACGAATGAAGCAAGTAGGTAATGTGGAAGTACCTCAAGAAGCATTCTTAGCCGTACTACATATTGGAAAGGACTAACATGGCCACTATATTTCCGCTAATTCTGGTATTGGCTACATTTGTAACCGGAATTATTTGGGCTTTAGATAAGTTTCATTGGGAAAAGCAACGTGCCGCTAAGTTGCTAGATGCTCGAACTGCCGCTGGCGGTGAGTTACCTAGTGACGCCGAAGAGAAGATCACTGCGCCTCCTGGATGGATCGAAAACGGGCGTTCAGTATTCCCGGTTATTGCCATTGTTATGGTGTTGCGCTCGTTTATTTATGAGCCTTTTCAAATTCCATCTGGCTCGATGATGCCGACTTTATTAGTGGGTGATTTCATTTTGGTTGAGAAGTTTGCCTACGGGTTGAAAGATCCGGTAACTCGTTCAACCTTATTGGAAACCGGTAGCCCAGAGCGTGGCGATGTTGCGGTCTTTAAGTATCCTCAAGATACTCGTATTGATTACATCAAACGCATTGTAGGTTTACCTGGCGATCGAGTGATTTATCGAGGCAAACAGCTATTCATTCAGCCAAAGTGTGAATCCACACCTTGCCCTGAGTTGAAGCCTGTTCCACTAGACTTTGAAGTGTCTGGCCGCTTTAAGCAAGGCCCTATGTCACTAGAAAATTATCATGAGCAACTGGGCGAAGTGAGTCATGAAATATTGATTAATCCAGCGGCTCCAGATCGCGTGCAATACTTTTATCAGCAGCCAGGTACGGCTAAAGATGAGTGGATTGTTCCAGAAGGTCATTACTTGGCCTTTGGTGATAACCGCGATAACAGTACAGACAGCCGTTACTGGGGATTTGTTTCTGATGAGAACCTAGTAGGTAAAGCCGTAGCTATATGGATTAGCTTTGAATTTGAGCGCGCCGAAGATTCAATATTACCAGGATGGATACCCACCGGTGTTCGATTTAATCGCATTGGTGCGATCAAGTAAAAGGTAGATGATGATTAGCTCAAACCCAGAACGCTTGCAGCGTGCGATAGGGTACAAATTTAAAGATGACAGCCTGCTTAACTTAGCATTAACGCATCGCAGTGCCGGAGGTGTACACAATGAACGCCTTGAGTTTTTAGGCGATGCGGTATTGAGTTGGGTGATTGCTGACGAGCTTTACCACCGTTTTCCCGATGTATCTGAAGGTGACTTAAGCCCTATGCGCTCTACCTTAGTAAAGGGTAAAACCTTAGCTGAGCTAGCCCGTAATTTTGAGTTGGGTGAATACATTAAATTGGGGCCCGGTGAATTGAAAAGCGGCGGCTTTCGTCGTGAATCTATTTTAGCCGATGCGGTTGAAGCAATTATTGGTGCAGTATACTTAGATAGTGGCACTGATAGCGCCAAAACGATGCTACTGAATTGGTACCAAGATCGCTTAAACACTATTGAACCAGGTTTAAGTCAAAAAGATCCTAAAACCCGTTTACAAGAGATTTTGCAATCACGTAAGCAAGCTTTACCTGACTACCAAGTGGTAGACATAAAAGGTGAGGCGCACAATCAACAATTCACCGTAAGTTGTACTGTAGAAGGCTTAGATGAACCTGTTGTTGGCACTAGCACTAGTCGCCGTAAAGCTGAACAAGTTGCCGCTGAGTTGGTATTGGAGCGTTTAGTATGAATTATGATACTCGTTGTGGCTTTGTAGCCATTGTTGGTCGCCCAAATGTAGGTAAATCCACTTTACTTAACTCTATTCTCGGCCAAAAGGTAAGCATCACTTCTAAGAAACCACAAACCACTCGTCACCGTATTCTTGGTATTGATACCGATGATATCTACCAAACTATTTTTGTAGATACTCCCGGTTTACATATTGAAGAGCAGCGTGCCATTAACCGCTTAATGAACCGCGCTGCGACCAGCTCTCTGGGCGATGTGTCAATGGTGGTGTTTGTGGTTGAAGGCACCAAGTGGACAGCCGATGATGAATTGGTACTGGGCAAATTACGCCATTTAAAAGTGCCAGTAGTATTGGCAATTAACAAGGTGGATAACGTACAAGATAAAGAAGAGTTATTCCCGCATATGAAGTTGATGCAGGAAAAATTTGATTTCTCACACATTCTGCCGATATCAGCCAAGCAGGGGAAAAACATTGAGCAAATTCGAGAATGGGCGCAACAAACTCTGCCTGAGAATGTGCATTTTTTCCCTGAAGACTATATAACCGACCGTTCTTCGCGCTTTATGGCTGCAGAGATTGTACGTGAAAAACTAATGCGTTTTACCGGTCAAGAATTACCGTATTCAACCACCGTGGAAATTGAACAGTTTAAGATGCAAGAGAATGGCGTGTATCAAATCAATGCCCTGATTCTTGTTGAACGCCCTAGCCAAAAACGCATGATTATTGGCAGCAAAGGCGACAAACTGAAAACCATTGGTAAAGAAGCCCGCTTAGATATGGAGCGTTTGTTTGATAACAAAGTGTTCCTAGAAATGTGGGTGAAGGTTAAATCTGGTTGGGCTGACGATGAGCGCGCCTTGCGTAGCTTAGGTTACGGAGACGAATAAGCTTGCCTGAACAGGCACTTACCCCCGCGTTTGTTATTCATACGCGGCCTTATCGTGAAACGAGTTTGTTGGTTCAGCTATTCACGTTAGAATTTGGCAAAGTAAGTGCTGTAGCAAGAGGCGCGCGGGCTAAACGGTCTAAATCGCGCGGCATTTTGCAGCCTGGTGTTCCTTTGCTGGTTGAACTTGCTGGCAAAGGTAGCTTACTCAATTTTAAACAAGTAGAGGCCAGTAATTTAGCTTTGCCTTTGTTTGGCAACTACTTATACAGCGCCCTCTACCTGAATGAACTATTGTACTATTTGCTCGACGAAAACACCGCTTATCCCGGCTTGTATCAGCTTTACCAAGATAGCTTAATGGCATTGGCGAAGCAGCAGCCTTTGGAAGCCTGTTTACGTGAATTTGAATTGAACTTGATAGCTGATTTAGGTTTTGCCTTAACTGAGCCAGAACAGCTTGCCGATGGTGTTAACTATCAGTATCGTTTAGACCAAGGATTTGTTGTAACGTCTCTTCGCTTAAGTAATGTTATTTTTAGTTACCAAGAAGTGCTGATGTTGCTAAGTTTTGATCCGCTACAAGCGTCACACCTTGCTTGTGCCAAACGTTTTTGTCGGATCGCGATTGCGCAGTTACTCGGTGGAAGAGAACTAACCAGTCGTAAGTTATTTACCCCAATTAAAACTACCAATAAAGCTGTTCGATAACAGCATTGTTGAAGAAGGAAAGTACGTGAGTGACATTTTATTAGGCGTTAACGTCGACCATATAGCCACTTTACGCCAAGCGCGTGGCACCACTTATCCAGATCCTGTTTTGGCTGCTGGCATTGCTGAAATGGCCGGTGCCGATGGCATTACCATTCACTTGAGAGAAGACCGTCGCCATATAGTGGATCGTGATGTAGTGGTAATGAGCCAAACAGTGCAGACCCGCCTAAACCTTGAGATGGCTGTTACTGATGAAATGGTAGAGATTGCTTGTCAGCATAAACCTCATTTTGTATGCCTAGTGCCGGAAAAGCGTGAAGAGCTAACTACAGAAGGTGGCTTGGATGTTGTTGGGAATCTTGAGAAGATTACCGCCGCGGTGAGCAAGTTATCTGATGCGGGTATATTAGTGTCGCTGTTTATCGATGCAGATGATGAGCAAATTGATGCATCGTTAGCCTCAGGCGCACCGTTTATTGAGTTGCATACTGGCCATTATGCCGATGCAAAAGATGAAGCTGCACAGCAATCAGAATTAAAGAAAATTGCTGCAGCCGCCAGCTATGCCGCTGATAAAGGCCTGAAAGTGAATGCTGGCCATGGTTTACACTACCACAACGTATTGCCTATTGCGGCATTACCAGAAATTATTGAATTGAATATTGGCCATGCCATTATTGCTCGCGCGGTAATGGTTGGCATGACTGAGGCCGTAAGCGAAATGAAAGCCTTAATGGTACAAGCGCGCAAGAGCGAGCAATAAGTCGTGGCTGTGGTAGGTTTGGGCACCGACATTGTACAGGTAGCGCGCATAGCTAATAGTAAGCAAATGCAAGCCCTCGCAAAGCGTGTTTTAACCGAAAGCGAACAGCTAAGATTTGCTGAACATTCTTCAGCGGCTCGTTTTCTTGCTAAACGCTTTGCTGCTAAAGAAGCTGCTGCCAAAGCTCTGGGAACCGGCATCGCAAAAGGCGTTGGTTTTCAGCAAATTGAAATTAGTAACAACCAATTGGGTAAACCCGAGTTGCATTTTAGCGGAGCCGCTTTAGCGTTAGCTGAGCAACTAGGGGTAACCAGTCAGTTTATTAGTATTAGTGATGAGCGCGATTACGCGGTGGCTACCGTAGTACTAGAGCGCGAATAAAGGAGAAGTATCTTGGTTGAACGATATCGCGTTCAGTTAGACTTATTTGGTCTAATGAAGCTGTTGGCTTTAGTGGGTTTTGGTGTAGGTGTAATAGCTGGCTTGGCTTTGTTAATTTATACCATTATGAATGGTGGAAACATTATTCAGGCGATATTGCCGATGATTATTTCGCCGTTCAGTAATGCTTTAGTGACGGCTTTATTTGGCCTAGTAAGTTACCCCTTCTACAACTGGTATTGTAATCGCAATAGAGGGCAAGTGCTCACTGGGCGCTTCTTAAAAGAACAACAAGACCAAGCTAAAATAGAAGAAGAACAATAACAAAAGCCGCTGCAAAGCGGCTTTTTTCTTGGAGTGAATTCCATTAAGCGGTTAGCTGAGTTGTTGATTGATTTGCTTAGCAGCGAGTTTCACTTTTTCAATCTCATCACTTAGCTCAAGCAGTTCAGGCTCAACCCGAGCCACCTCTCCATGCTGACGTAAGCTATCTTCAATAGTGCCAGCTAAAGACTCTAGACGTTTACAGCCGCTGTAAGCACAGCCACCCCTAAAGCGATGGATCAACAATACAAATTCATCGGCGTTTAGCTGCTGAGCCAGAACTTGCTCAATACCACTTTCTATTTCAGCAAAGCTTTCTTGAAGCATCACAAACATATCTAGCGCAAGAGTCTGATTATTGTTGGCACGTTGCATGGCCAATTGCCAAGACAAGCTGGCGTTTTCAAACTCCAATATCTGCGGTTGCTCTAAGGTAGACACTAAGTTTTCACGACTAAGCAATTTGGCGTTGGGTTGCCAGCGATGAATAAGCTTCTCTAAAGAGGACTCGTCGATAGGTTTGGCAAGGTAGTCGTCTACACCTTGGCCGAGCAGCTGTTCCTTTTCACCGGCTAAGGCATGCGCCGTTACCGCAATAATTGGTGTTTGCTGGTTTTTACTATTTTCACGGATTTTTTGTGTGGCGCTAATACCGTCTAAAATCGGCATTTGAATATCCATCAAAATCAGGTTGTAAGAGTTTTCTTCGGCTTTAGTTATTGCCTCTAAGCCATTCGTACAGGTATCCACTTCGGTCACCAACTCTTCCAACATGGCTGAAATTAGCTTGAGGTTGGCGGCGTTGTCATCAACTGCGAGTACTCGCAGGACCAGTTTTGAGCGCGATACTTTGGCGATTGGCGTAACAACAGGAGAGTCGTCGATGCGGTCATCTACCAAGGCGTGTGCGAATTTACGATGATTAATGGGCTTGCTAATGCAGTGTTTCGCACCTGCTTGCAAAATCATTTGGTGAATATCGGGATCGCTTGAGTTAATCAGCGCAATCACTTCGTAAGACACTTTAAGTGCTTGGGTTATTTTTTGTTGAAGAGGCGCTAAATCTTTCCAATCGCTATGGCCGATGACCAAGGTGCCCTGAAAATCGACAAGGGCATTGCGCCACTGTTGCTCTGTGTTAACGGTTTGCAGTGGTAGCTGCCACTGCTCTGCCAAGCCAGACACAACCGCTTGGCTAATCTCGTGAGGTTCAAACAATAATACCGAGGTCTTACTTAAGGCGGTAAGTGGAAGCGGTGCGCCCAATACCATTTCGGCAAGTTCCATATGGAGCTCAAAACCAAAAATAGCGCCATGTTCAGGCTCAGAGCTTAGTTTGATGTCGCCCCCCATTTGTTGCACTAGCTTCTGGGTAATCACTAACCCTAATCCAGTACCACCATATTCACGGTTAATGCTGGTGTCTGCTTGTTTAAAGGCTTGGAACAGCTGAGACTGCTGCTCTTTAGAAATACCAATACCAGTATCTTGTACCGAGGCACCAAGTATTACTTGCTGACCTTGTTGTTTAACTAAGCCTACGTTTACAGTTATTTGTCCTTGGTGAGTAAACTTAATGGCATTGCCCAACAGGTTGGTAAAGACTTGTTGCAGGCGCAAGGGATCGCCTCGCAAGCCTTCGGGAACATTCGGTTCAATCAAAAGGTTTAATTCTAGGTTTTTATCTTGAGCGCTAGGTGCGAGTAGGGTGACTACATCGTTTACGGTATCGCGAAAATTAAAGTCGATACGTTCTAGCTTTAGTTTACCGGCTTCTAATTTCGAGAAATCTAGAATGTCATTAATGATAGCTAATAGGTTGTTAGCCGACTTTTCAATGGTGAGCAGGTAATCTGCTTGGTTATTGCTCAGTTGCGTTTTTAGTAGTTGGCGAGCAAAACCAATGACGCCATTTAGTGGCGTTCTAAGCTCATGGCTCATGTTTGCTAAGAATTCAGACTTAGCTTTTGCCCCTTGCTGGGCTTCTTTTTTGGCAATATCCAACTCAATGTTTTGAATTTCAATTTGCTCTAAGGTTTCCCGTAGATCACTGGTGGCTTGGTCAATGCTCTGATGCATTTCTTCGTGGTATTCGGCCAAGGATTTCGCCATGGAATTAATACCATGTTTCAGTAAACCCAGCTCACCTGTGTAACTGCCATCTACCCGCGCATCTAAGCGCCCTTGGCGAATTCTATCTACAATACTTACCATATTGGTGATGGGCTGAGTGACTTGTTTACTTAATTGGAAAGCAAACAACACACTAATTAGTACACCAAATAAAACAATAAATAGGGCAACGGTGGTATCTCTAAACTGCAGTAACAAGGCCCTGTCTTTGTTGTACTGCATTGAGATATAGCCCAATAATTCGGGCTTACCATTGCTAAATGCTGCGAAGCTACCCTCGGCTTCAGCCCAAATGGGGGCGCGTAAAATAATGCGATTGGGGTAAATTTCTACTTGAGTCGATTGCGGGAGCGGTAATTCTGGGTCGCTTTGCAACAAACGAATATTGCGGTGGTAGTTACTGGTGACAAATAGCTGATTGTGTTTATCGTAAACCGCAATGCTCTTGATAAGCGGAGACATTTTACGGTGAGTTACACTGATCAGTGATTTAACTTTTTCTCGGTTGTAACGGCTTAAACCTACTTCACTGGCAATAGCCAGCGGTTCAATAACGTTAACCCCTTGCTCAATCACAAAGTTGTCGAGTTGCTGATTACGGTTAAAAGTAAAGTAACTCGCTAACAAGATCCCCACGAACAGAGTGGGTATAATGGTGAGAATATATACGCGGGCACGTAAGCCATACTTGGTCATAAACGTTTCTTATGGGAAAATGACATGGTTCCAATCGCTTATGATGACATAAGCCCACCCCTTTTTGTATTCACAGGTTTAATAAGTCTCTTCTATGGCGCAATTTTTTAAAGCTAAACCCAAATCGAACAATGTTAAAGCTCTTAGAGGTGTAGAGGTTTTGCAGCTCGATCACCACTTAAAGGGCGTAGTTAAAGCCAATGGCCAAACATTTTTTGTCGACGATGTGCTGCCAGGAGAGCGCATAGATATGTTGCCGGCGAGTAAGTCTGGCCCTGCTAAGTTGTTAAAACGCTTGAGTTCTTCACCTCAGCGTCTAGAACCTGAATGTGAGTTTTATCAACGTTGCGGCGGCTGTAGTGCACAGCATTTAGGCGCAGCCGAGCAGCGTGAATACAAACAGCACGCGGTGGCTGCATTGATTTCACGCTTATCCGGTTTTACCGATTTACCGAAGATTGAAACGATTTATGGCAATGAATGGCAATATCGCCGGGTTGCTCGATTAAGCTCTTGGTTTGATAAAACCACAGGCTGGCAGTTGGGTTTTAGGCAAAAGGCCAGTAAGCAATTGGTGGCTATTTCAGCATGTAAAGTGCTAATACCCCAACTTTCGGAACTAATTCCTGCTTTACAGCTCTTAGTTAAGGCTTGGCCTAAAACGGTTGGCTTGGGGCATATTGAGTTAATAGATTGCCAACCTCAAACCGTTTGCAAAATTCGCTTAACCAAAGTGCCTAGTGAAAAATTAGAGCTGCAATTAAAGCAGTTTGCCGAGCAACATAATATTGGCTTGCAGCTGCACACTGAGGAACAGCGATGGCTAGTAGGCTCTGATACCAATTACACGTTAAACGAGCAACAGTTAAACTTGGCGTTTACGCCTGGTGACTTTATTCAAGTGAATGAAGCAATGAATCAACAGATTGTATCTACTGCTATAGATTGGTTACAGCTTAACAAAAGCGATGTGGTATTGGATTTGTATTCAGGTATTGGCAACTTTAGTTTGGCAATTGCCCAGCAAGCTCAGCAAGTGATTGCGGTAGAAGGCGTAGCGGCCATGAGCGAACGTGTGATGTTTAATGCAACACGCAATGATATTAGTAATGTTCAAGCCTTCAGTGGTGATTTAGAACAGGCTGAAACCGCAACAGTATGGGAAAATTCAGCAGTCACTAAAGTCCTATTAGATCCAGCTCGTGCAGGAGCAAAACTTGCTATTACTCAGGTTGCCAAGCTTAGCCCAAGCACCGTAGTATATGTGTCCTGTAACCCTGCAACACTGGCTAGAGATGCAGCAGTGCTTAAACAGGCTGGGTACCGGTTAGTTAAATTAGCGCTGGTAGACATGTTCGCCCACACTGAACACGTTGAAACAATGGCCTTGTTCGAACGCTAGGTATTAGCTAGTTTGTTAATAGAGAATAAATAAAACAAAGGAAACGTAGCTGTATGGTCTCGGTTCGAGAAACACACCTTAATCAAGAGCTCTTGTTTGATGAAAATCAATGGGTTGAAAGCTTAGATATAGCGGTTGAAGACCAACAGCGCTTATTTGTTGCCTGTAATTATTTTCGAGCCTTAGATGCAGATAAACAGCAAATCCATAGTTGTTTGAGTAAAGGCAAAGAGATGGTGGAGATCCTTGTTACTTTGAACATGGATCTGCCAACCTTAAAAGCGGCATTGCTGTTTCCTTTTGTGGATGTAGGTCTGCTTTCTAAAGATAAACTAAGCCCACAGTTTCCCGATGAGGTGATAAAGCTTCAATACGACGCGGCGCAAATGGATGCGATGAAAGTACTGCGCACCGGGCAAAACAAGAGTTTATCTTCAATCCAAATTGATAACGTTCGTCGCATGTTATTGGCGATGGTCGGTGATGTACGTGCCATTGTAATTAAGTTGGCCGAACGTATCTGTTTTTTACGTGAAGTTAAAAACGAAGAAGAAGATGTGCGAGTACTGGCAGCTAAAGAGAGCCAAGACATTTATGCGCCATTGGCTAACCGTTTAGGTATTGGTCAGCTTAAGTGGGAATTGGAAGATTTCACTTTTCGCTATTTGCATCCTATTACCTATAAACAAATTGCCAAGCAGCTCGATGAAAAACGTTTAGACAGAACCCAGTACATCGATGATTTTGTTGCCAAGCTACAACGAGAAATTGAAGGCGCAAATATTGATGCCCAGGTTTATGGGCGACCAAAACACATTTACAGCATTTGGCGGAAGATGCAGAAGAAGGATCTATCTTTCGATAAGCTGTTTGATGTTCGCGCCATTCGAATCGTCGCTGAAAAGCTGCAAGATTGTTATGCTATTCTTGGTATTGTACATACCTCATGGCACCATATTCCTAGCGAATTTGACGACTATGTTGCTAATCCTAAACCTAACGGTTATCAGTCGATCCATACGGTAGTGATTGGCCCTGAAGGCAAATCTATCGAAGTGCAAATTCGTACTAAACAAATGCACGAGGATTCCGAGCTGGGTGTGGCCGCCCACTGGAAATATAAAGAGGGCGGTGCTGGCTCTGCTGGGCGTAGTGATTTTGAAGATAAAATCGCCTGGCTACGCAAGCTACTGGCTTGGCAAGATGATATTGCTGAAAACGGTTCAATGTTAGAAGAGCTTCGCTCACAAGTATTCGATGATCGTGTGTATGTATTCACACCTAGTGGTGAGGTGATTGACTTACCATCGGGCTCTACGCCATTAGATTTCGCTTATTACGTGCATAGCCAAGTGGGTCACCGATGTATTGGCGCTAAAATAGGTGGACGCATTGTGCCGTTTACCTACCAGCTAAGCACTGGCGAGCAAGTTGAAATTATCACTCAAAAAGAATCTAGCCCAAGCCGTGATTGGCTAAACCCTAATTTAGGGTATGTGAAGTCGTCGCGGGCTCGAAATAAAATTGCCACTTGGTTTAAGAAACAAGACAAAGATAAAAATCAAGTTGTTGGTAAAGAGTTGTTAGAGGCTGAGCTTAACAAGCATGGCTTTAAGATGAGTGACGTAGAAAGCTGCGTAGAGCGCTTTAATGTTAAAACCTTAGATGACCTGCTGGCGGCTATTGGCGCAGGCGACGTGCGTTTAAACCAACTGATTCATCATCTGCAGGCGACTCTTCATAAGCCAACAGCAGAAGAACTTGACCGCCAAGCACTTGAGACTATTACCAAGAAAGCCGAACATCACGGGCAAAAGAAGAAACGTGCTAAAGATGCCATTGTTGTCGACGGTGTCGGTAACCTAATGACCCATATTGCGCGCTGTTGTCAGCCCATCCCTGGCGATCTCATTAAAGGGTTTATCACTCAAGGTCGTGGTATCTCAATTCACGGGGCCGATTGTGAGCAATTAGCTGAGCTGGTTAGTCGCACTCCGGAGCGGGTAATTGACGCGGTATGGGGGGGGAAAGATTCCGGTGGATATAACCTCACCATTCGTATTGTTGCTAATGATAGAGGGGGTTTATTACGAGATATCACCACGGTATTAGCTAATGACAAGGTGAACGTAATGGGCATGCAAAGTCATTCCGACGTGAAAAGCCAAACTGCCACTATTGATATGGAAGTAGAGATTTATAATCTCGAATCTCTGTCTCGAGTGCTATCTAAGATAAACCAGCTTAACCATATTATTGAAGCTCGTCGTTTACGTTAAGCCTGTTGGAAGCAAGAACAAATGAATCAGCGCCCTTACACCATGGATACGCTGCTTGGCATTATGGCTAAGTTGCGAGATCCTGAAGTTGGTTGCCCATGGGACCAACAACAGCATTGGCAAAGCATAGTGCCGTACACAATAGAAGAAACCTATGAGCTGGTTGATGCGATTAATCAGGCGATAGAAAGCAAAGATTTTTCAGACGTCAAACTGGAACTGGGTGATGTGCTTTTTCAAGTGGTTTTTTATGCCCAGTTTGGCCAGGAGCAAGGAGACTTTAACTTCGCTGAAGTGGTTGATGGTATATGTGAGAAGCTGATCCGCCGTCACCCCCATGTGTTTACTGAACAAGCCTTTGCCGATGAAGCAGCCATAAAAGCCAATTGGGAAGCTGAAAAAGCCAAAGAGCGCGCGAGTAAATCAGCTAGCAAGGCGAGTGTGCTAGACGATGTGCCAATGGCATTACCTGCATTAAGCCGTGCACAAAAGCTACAAAAGCGTTGTGCTAATGTAGGATTTGACTGGCCAAGCGTTGAGCCAGTCATTGATAAAGTGAAAGAGGAACTTGAAGAAGTTCAAGAGGCTATCGCCTC
This sequence comes from Agarivorans sp. 1_MG-2023, assembly GCF_030548385.1. Taxonomy (NCBI): domain Bacteria; kingdom Pseudomonadati; phylum Pseudomonadota; class Gammaproteobacteria; order Alteromonadales; family Alteromonadaceae; genus Agarivorans; species Agarivorans sp. 1_MG-2023. The sequence continues at coordinate 420,079 of NZ_JAUOSJ010000003.1, forward strand.
TAAACAACCCCAAGATGTAGCCGAGGAAATCGGTGATTTGTTGTTTTCTTGCGTAAATTTAGCTCGCGCCTGTGATTTTGATGCGGAAGACTTATTGCGCCAAGCCAACCAGAAGTTTTCTAATCGATTCAGGGGAGTAGAGGCTCTAGCGGCTGAAAGTGGCAAAAGTATTAAGCAGATGAGCCTTGAAGAGATGGATGCGCTTTGGGATAAAGTGAAAGAAAATTACAAAAATTGATTTACAACAAAACCACTAAATCTTAGTCTTGATACAGTGACATTGATTGTGGTGTTAAAGAGGCTTTGCTATACTATGCCCCCGTCCAAGTATCGCAGATACGCCCTTAACACATCCAACTTCTCAGGTTAGACATGACAACAAAGTACATTTTCGTCACTGGAGGCGTAGTATCCTCCTTGGGTAAAGGTATTGCCGCTGCATCATTGGCTGCTATCCTCGAAGCTCGTGGTCTTAAAGTGACCATTATGAAGCTTGACCCGTACATCAACGTTGACCCCGGCACGATGAGTCCGATCCAACACGGCGAAGTATTTGTGACCGAAGACGGCGCTGAAACTGACCTAGATTTAGGTCACTACGAGCGTTTCATTCGTAACAAAATGACTAAGCGTAACAACTTCACTACGGGTCGGGTTTATGAAGATGTACTACGTAAAGAACGTCGTGGCGATTACTTAGGCGCGACTATTCAGGTTATTCCTCACATCACCAATGCCATTAAAGAGCGCATTGTAGCGGGTGGCGAAGGCGTAGATGTTGCCATTGTAGAAATTGGTGGCACGGTGGGTGACATTGAGTCACAACCTTTCCTAGAGGCAATTCGTCAGTTAGGTACTGAAATTGGCCGCGAGCGCGCCATGTACATGCATTTAACCTTAGTGCCATATCTTGGTGCTGCTGGCGAAGTGAAAACTAAACCGACTCAGCACTCGGTGAAAGAGTTGCGTTCTATTGGTATTCAGCCAGATATTCTTATTTGTCGTAGCGACCGCGCTATTCCGGCTAATGAACGCGCTAAAATTGCTTTATTTACAAACGTGCCAGACCGCGCCGTTATCTCACTGAAAGACGTAGACAGTATTTACAAAATTCCTGCGTTACTTAAATCACAAGGCTTAGACGCGTTAGTGATTGAGCGTTTTGGCGTTGAATGCCCAGAAGCTGATCTAAGTGAATGGGAACAAGTGATTTATGAAGAAGCCAATCCAACCAATGAAGTTGTAATTGGTATGGTGGGTAAATATGTTGAGCTTCCTGACGCTTATAAGTCAGTCAATGAAGCACTTAAACATGCCGGCCTTAAAAATCGCTTAAGCATTAAAATTCAATATGTAGACTCTCAAGATCTTGAAGTAAAAGGCACCGATGTTCTGCAACATCTTGATGCTATTTTGGTTCCAGGTGGTTTTGGCGAGCGTGGCGTTGAAGGTAAAATTTTGGCTGCCCAATATGCCCGTGAAAACAAAGTGCCTTATTTAGGTATTTGTTTAGGCATGCAAGTAGCGTTGATTGAATACGCCCGTAACGTAGCTGGCTTGAAAGGCGCACATTCTAGTGAGTTTGACGCTAAGTCTAAATATCCGGTAGTAGGTTTAATCACCGAATGGATTGATGAAGACGGAAAAGTAGAAACTCGTGATGTAGATTCAGACTTAGGCGGTACTATGCGCCTTGGTTCACAACTATGTCACCTAACTAAAGGCTCTAAAGTAGCTGACTTGTACGGTAGTGTAGAGATTTACGAACGCCACCGTCACCGCTACGAAGTGAACAACACGATATTGCCTAAGATTACTGCTAAAGGCTTGCAAGTAACGGGTCTTTCGTCAGATAAAAAGTTAGTAGAAATAATAGAAAACCCAGCTCACCCTTGGTTTGTTGCCGCTCAGTTCCATCCTGAGTTCACCTCAACCCCTCGCGATGGACACCCATTGTTTGAAGGGTTTGTGAAGGCTGCTGGTGAATTTAATAAAGCTCGCTAGAATCAATTAGCGGGTAACGTTTTTTAGAGAGTTAGAAGTTCATTTATATAGAGGAAATTAGTAATGTCTAATATCGTAAAAGTACTTGGTCGCGAAATCATGGATTCACGCGGTAACCCAACTGTAGAAGCTGAAGTTCATCTTGCTGATGGTTCTATCGGTATGGCTGCTGCTCCTTCAGGTGCATCAACGGGTTCTCGTGAAGCCCTAGAATTACGTGACGGCGATAAAGCTCGTTACTTAGGTAAAGGCGTATTAAAAGCAGTTGAAGCTGTAAACGGCCCAATCGCTGAAGCGCTAGCCGGTAAAGATGCATTGGCTCAAGCTGCTCTTGACCAAATCATGATCGACCTAGATGGCACAGATAACAAAGCTAAGTTTGGCGCAAACGCTATCCTAGCTGTATCTCTAGCTGCTGCTAAAGCTGCTGCTATTTCTAAGAAAGTACCACTATACGCTCACATTGCTGACCTAAACGGTACTTCTGGTGTTTACTCAATGCCTCTTCCAATGATGAACATCATCAACGGTGGTGAGCACGCAGATAACTCTGTAGACATCCAAGAATTTATGATTCAACCTGTTGGCGCTGCTAACTTCCGTGAAGGCCTACGTATGGGCGCTGAAGTTTTCCATAGCCTAGCTAAAGTTCTTAAAGCTGGCGGTCACTCAACTGCTGTTGGTGATGAAGGTGGTTTCGCTCCAAACCTAGAGTCTAACGAAGCGGCTCTTGCTGCTATTAAAGTTGCTGTTGCAAACGCTGGCTACGAGCTAGGTAAAGACATCACTTTAGCGATGGATTGTGCTGCATCTGAGTTTTACGACAAAGAAGCAAACATCTACGACCTTAAAGGCGAAGGTAAAAAATTCACTTCAGAAGAGTTCAACGTATTCCTACAAGAACTTACTGAACAGTACCCAATCGTTTCTATCGAAGACGGTCTTGATGAGTCTGACTGGGATGGTTTCGCACACCAAACCAAACTAATGGGTGATAAAATCCAATTAGTTGGTGACGATTTGTTCGTAACTAACACTAAGATCCTTAAGCGCGGTATCGACAACGGCATTGCTAACTCTATCCTAATTAAATTCAACCAAATCGGTTCTTTAACTGAAACTTTGGCTGCAATTAAAATGGCGAAAGACGCTGGCTTCACTGTTGTTATTTCTCACCGTTCAGGCGAGACTGAAGACGCAACTATCGCTGACCTAGCTGTTGGTACTGCTGCTGGCCAAATCAAAACAGGTTCATTGAGCCGTTCTGATCGTGTTGCTAAGTACAACCAATTGCTACGTATCGAAGAAGCTTTAGGTTCGAAAGCACCTTACAACGGTCTTAAAGAAGTTAAAGGTCAGTAATTCTTTTTGAATTAAGCCTATAGCTATATAAAATCCTCGCTTTGGCGGGGATTTTTTTTGCCTTGGATTTAGATAAATCATACAACGCTTATGGAGTAACAATCGGCTTTATGGGATTATCTCTGTCAGGGAGGAACCATGCGTTCGTTTAAAATTTTACTGATACTGATTGTTTTGCTTTTACAGTACCAATTATGGTTTGGCAAAAACTCATTAAATGACTATTTTGCTTTGCGTGATGAAGTGGCAAAACATGCAGTTGCTAACCAAGACCTTGGTCAACGCAATGCAGTGTTGGTTGCAGAAATCGCCGATTTGCGTAGCGGCTTAGATGCCGTGGAAGAGCAGGCGCGTAACGAACTAGGAATGATTAAAGAGGGTGAAACCTTTTACCGAATTATTCCTTCCTCAGAACTTGAATAATGGTTGACTCCGAGTATCACTAATAAATGATTTCTTCTATTAAGCAATATACTGCATTGCTACCGGCGGCAGGTATTGGTAGTCGCATGCAAGCAAGTATCCCAAAACAGTATTTGTCTTTGGGTGAGAAAACAATTCTTGAAACAACCGCTGCTGCTTTTCTCAGTCACCCTGCTATCGCGAAGGTGATTGTAGTTCTCCATCCAAATGATCGTTGGTTTAAAGACTTATCAATTGCTAGTTCTCCACGCATTCAAACAGTTGAAGGTGGTGATGAACGAGCTGATTCTGTACTTGCAGGTCTACAAACCATTAATGATGATGAGTGGGTATTGGTACATGATGCAGCACGGCCTTGTATTACTCATCAAGACATTAGTTTACTTATCGCAAGTTGCGAGCAACATCAGCATGGCGGCATATTAGCCAGCCCGGTGCGCGATACCATGAAGCGAAGCGCTGATGGTAAAGTTGAACACACTGTGTCAAGAGAGCAACTTTGGCACGCTTTAACGCCACAAATGTTTTTGGTTCAATCGCTAAAACAAAACATCAGCAATGCTATGGCTGCTGGTGAAAAAATCACTGATGAAGCGTCTGCTATGGAATGGGCGGAACAGCCAGTGAGTATTATTGAAGGTCGTAGTGACAACATTAAAGTGACTTGCCCTGAAGATTTGGCCTTAGCCAAATGGTATTTAAGTCAGCAACAACAAAAAGAGGTAGTAGGGTGAGTATTCGCATTGGGCACGGTTTTGATGTACATAAATTTGGTGGTCAAGGGCCGCTGGTAGTTGCTGGCGTAGCAATTCCTTATGAGCAGGGATTTATTGCTCACTCTGATGGCGATGTTGCCTTACATGCTTTGTGTGATGCTTTGTTAGGAGCGCTAGCGTTAGGTGATATAGGACATCATTTTCCTGATAATGACCAAGCGTATGCGGGGATAGATTCCCGCATTTTGTTACGCCGAGTTGTCGAACAAATTACTCAGCGAGGTTATAAGTTAGCCAACCTCGATTTAACTATTGTTGCCCAAGCCCCAAAAATGGCACCGCACATTGAAGCAATGCGCCTCAATATTGCCGAAGATTTACATGCCAGCATTAGCCAAGTGAACGTGAAAGCCACTACCACTGAAAAACTTGGTTTTGAAGGGCGTAAAGAAGGGATATCGAGTCATGCGGTTGTATTATTGGAGAGTATTTAAATGAGTGATTATCTAACGCTTATTTCGCAGCTTAACTACCTGCACGGTAAACCGAGCTGTAGTGGTTTGCTCAAGCAACACGCCATAGATTTTAAAGTTGATGAAGTGCTGCCGTTCGAGTTCAGTGGTGACGGCGAGCATATGTTGGTGAAGATTGAAAAAACTGGCGAAAACACCTCTTGGGTAGCAAAAATGCTAGCAGAAGCCTGCCAGGTAAACCCCAATGTTATTAGCTATGCAGGCCTAAAAGATCGCCATGCGGTCACCACCCAATGGTTTAGTATTCAAATACCTGGCAAGGACAATGTTGCGTTACCTGAAGAGTTAGGCGAAGGGGTTAGAGTGCTTGCAACCGCAAGGCACAACCGCAAACTCAAGCGTGGTTCTTTGTCGGGTAACAATTTTGTGATACGCCTACGAGACGTATCGGATATTGAGCAAGCTTTAGAGCGAGCAAGCAAAGTTGCCGAATCTGGTGTACCTAACTATTTTGGCTCTCAACGATTTGGCCGTGGTGCCAGCAATATTGACAATGCCTTAAGCATGTTTGCTGGCAAACGAATTCGTAGCCGAGAAAAACGCAGCATGTATTTATCTGCCGCGCGCAGTTTGGTTTTCAATCATGCTATTAGCCAACGCATTGAGCAGCAGTTGTTCACTCAGGTACTCAACGGTGATGTGATGAAGTTTGCTACGAGCAATGCACACTTTGTAGCCGAACAAGCTGACCAAGATATCGTAGAGCGTTATCAGCAAGGCGAAATTGAGTTGTCTGCCCCAATGGTCGGAAAGGGTGAGTTAGCCAGCCAAGATAAAGCCTTAGAGTTCGAGAGCTCCGTGTTAGCGACCTATCCAGAAATAGTTTCAGGCCTAGCAGATGCTGGCTTAAAAATGGAACGTCGCGCATTAGCTCTTCGTCCAAAAGACTTTTCATTTAAAGCCGAGGGTAATGATTTAGTGCTGAGCTTCTTTTTAAGCGCCGGCAATTACGCCACGAGTATTTTGCGTGAAATTGTTAATTGTGAAGGCGAAGGCAATGACCATATTAGTGAGTAACGATGACGGCGTATACGCGCCGGGTATTGTATGTTTGGCTCAAGCGTTAAAGCAGATTTCACCAGTGTTAACCGTTGCACCCGATAGAAACTGCAGCGGCGCGAGTAATTCTTTAACCCTTGAAGACCCGCTGCGGATTGTTTATCTCGATGAAACTACCATCTCAGTAAAAGGCACGCCAACCGATTGTGTTCACTTAGCGATTAATGAGTTAGTCGATGTGTTACCAGAAATAGTTGTTGCTGGAATCAACGCAGGTGCTAATTTAGGTGATGATGTACTCTACTCGGGAACCGTCGCTGCTGCCATGGAGGGGCGTAATTTAGGGCTTCCTGCTATTGCAGTGTCTTTGGTGGGGCGAGAGGGCAAACACTATGACAGCGCCGCTAGCGTAACCTTAAAGTTGTTAGCGCAATTGCGCGAGCATGCGCTTCCAAGCAACCAAATTCTTAATGTGAACGTTCCTGATTTACCTTTGACAGAAATCAAAGGCTTTAAGGTCACGCGATTAGGCAGTCGTCATCGCGCAGAGGTCATGGTGAAACAACAAGATCCTAGGGGCCACGATATTTATTGGCTGGGCCCTCCGGGTGAAATGCAAGATGCCGGCGAAGGAACTGACTTTGCGGCAGTCGCCGAAGGCTACGTTTCTATCACACCACTAACGATAGATATGACAGCACACAGCTTTATTGGCAAACTAGATACTTGGATCAAGGATTGGGAGGCAAGGTAATGCAATTTGGCGAAAGCCCGAATAGTTTGAAATTGGTTAATCAACTGCGTCAACACGGTATTCAACATACCGCTGTGTTAAACGCCATCGCTAAATTGCCACGACAATATTTCATTGATGAAGCCTTAGCTCATCAAGCCTGGGATAACACTGCTCTGCCAATAGGTCAGGGGCAAACGCTATCTCAGCCTTACATTGTGGCAAAAATGACCGAAATACTGTTGCAAACTAACCCTAAGAAAGTACTAGAAATTGGTACCGGTTCAGGTTACCAAACAGCGGTATTAGCATCGCTGGTTGACCAAGTCTATTCTGTTGAACGTATTAAAACCCTCCAGTTTCAAGCTAAAAGACGCTTAAAATTGTTGGATTTACATAATGTTGCAACAAAACATGGTGATGGTTGGAAAGGCTGGTCAAGCAAAGGTCCGTTTGATGCCATCATCGTTACTGCTGCAGCTGCTGCTATACCAGAGGCGCTTGTTGCGCAGTTAAGTGTTGGCGGCCGAATGATTATTCCGGTGGGTGAGCAACAGCAACAACAAACACTTGTCCAAATCGAAAAACAAGCACAAGGTTTTACTCAACACAATTTAGAGCCTGTGCGTTTTGTTCCTTTAATTAATGGTGAATTAGCGTGAAAATTTTTAGTGCCTTATACGACAAAGTGATGACTTGGTCTGAGCATCGCCATGCCGTTCGATATTTGTCGGGCATGAGTTTTATCGAATCTATTTTTTGGCCGATCCCTGTTGACGTAATGTTAGCGCCCATGGCTTTATCACGTCCAAACAGAGCCTGGCGTTTTGCTATGCTGGCCACTATTTTCTCGGTACTCGGTGCCGCTTTAGGTTATGCGCTCGGCCAGTTTTTTTATGAGCCAGTGGTAGAGCCATTGATTCAGTCGGTAGGTTATCAACACAAAATGGATGTCGCATTTGAATGGTTTGAAAAGTGGGGCGTATTGGTTATTTTTGTCGCCAGCTTTACGCCTGTGCCTTATAAAGTGTTTACCTTGACTGCAGGCATTCTAAACATGGCATTTATTCCTTTCATTCTGATTTCTTTGGTCGGTAGAGGATTACGCTTTTACTTGGTTGCTGGTTTAATGAAGTGGGGCGGCGCCAAAATGGAAGCTCAATTACGTAAGTATGTTGAAATTCTTGGTTGGGCAGTTGTTGTGTTAGCAGTAGTGGCTTATTTGCTACTGCGTTAACTGAATGGTTTATCTGCGTTATGTTTGCCTCATATTAACCATTAGCTTACTGCAGGGATGTAGTCGAGAAGGTGGTCCTGCGCCAGTAACCGATGCTGGTGTGTATAACGCAGATACACGCGGCGTGTTAAACAGCTCGCAGTATAAAGTTAAAAAAGGCGAGACTTTATACTCTATTGCATGGCGAGCTGGGCTTGACCCCAAACAATTAGCAAAAAGAAATAATATTCCAGCTCCTTACACAATTTATGTCGGTCAAACTATTAATTTGAAAGCTAGCAGTGTTAAAACCAGCAAAGCTAAAACGAATAAGCATAAAACTGTGAAGCCGCAAGTTAAAGATGTTAAGAAATCGTCAAAAAAACTTGAATCAACGTCAACAAAGGCATACGCTAAAAACTCGCCTAAGGTTGTAGTAAGCAGCCAAACAGGCCCAGTTAAAGGCTGGGTTTGGCCAACAAAAGGTAGAATTATCAAAGGTTTCTCTAATAAAGAGAATGGTAATAAAGGCCTTGATATTCGCGGCAGCCAAGGGCAGAAAATTGTAGCTTCAGCACCGGGTCGAGTGGTGTACGCGGGCAGCGCGTTAAGAGGTTACGGAAAACTTATAATAATAAAGCATAATGACGATTACTTAAGTGCTTATGCACATAACAGTCGTTTACGTGTAAAAGAAAAACAGCAAGTAGTAGTAGGGCAACATATCGCCGATATGGGCGATACAGGAACAACCGATACGCGATTACATTTTGAAATCCGTTTCAAAGGAAAGTCAGTAGATCCAAAGAAATATCTACCGGCACTCTAGCCTAGATTGCACATAATAATAACAGCAATCAGGTCTTGTTCAGGGAGGTTATGCTATGACCCAAGTAAAAACTGCTGTAAAACTAAAAAGTGTTTCAACTGGCGATGCTAAAAGCGCAAAGGTTGACAAAAAAGCTAACAAAGACGACATCATGCAAGCCGATGTTTCCAAGAGTTTAGATGCTACTCAGCTCTATCTTGGCGAAATTGGTTTCTCACCTTTACTTACCGCAGAAGAAGAAGTTCTGTACGCCCGACGTGCCCTTAGAGGTGACGAAGCCGCGCGTAAAAGAATGATTGAAAGTAATCTGCGCTTAGTAGTTAAAATAGCACGACGATATAACAACCGCGGCTTGGCTCTGCTGGATTTAATCGAGGAAGGGAACCTTGGTTTGATTCGTGCAGTAGAAAAGTTCGATCCAGAACGTGGTTTTCGCTTTTCAACTTATGCTACTTGGTGGATCCGCCAAACTATTGAACGAGCGATTATGAATCAGACTCGTACAATTCGTTTGCCTATTCATGTGGTTAAAGAGTTGAATGTGTATCTTCGTACTGCACGGGAACTAGCTCATCGACTAGACCACGAACCTACTGCAGAGGAAATTGCCGAAACACTGGACCGCCCAGTAGAAGATGTGACTAAAATGCTTCGTTTAAACGAGCGCATTAGCTCGGTTGATACCCCGATTGGTGGTGATAACGATAAAGCATTATTAGACATTATCTCTGATGAAAATGATCACGGCCCAGAACACAAAACCCAAGATGATGATATGAAAAATAGCATTGTTGGTTGGTTAGGCGAGCTTAATAGCAAACAACGCGAAGTATTAGCACGCCGCTTTGGGTTGTTAGGTTACGAAGCCTCTACCTTGGAAGATGTGGGCAGAGAAATTGGCTTAACCCGCGAGCGAGTAAGGCAAATTCAAGTGGAAGCATTACGCCGCTTACGTGACATACTGTCGTTACAAAATCTATCTATAGACTCACTATTTAAAGTCTAGTGATGTCATCAAATAAAAAAGGAAGCTTAGGCTTCCTTTTTTGTTTTTCGTTTGGTGCTGTTAACTATTTGCTTGCTGCTTTAAATTAAACAATAAATCTAATGCCGCTCGTGGCGATAATTCATTTGGGTCCAAATTACGCAGTTGATCTAGTATCGGGTGTTCTTCAACACTGCCTAAGTCCATGCTTAATTGAGCTGCTAAGTCACTTTCTGGAATGCTTGGGGTATCTACCGGTGCAGGGTTAGCCGCTTCTAACTGTTTTAACTTACGTTTAGCTTGTGAAATTACAGCTTTAGGTATTCCAGCTAATGCGGCAACTTGTAAGCCGTAACTTTTACTGGCTGCCCCTTCCTGAACTTGGTGCATAAAGGCGATAGTATCTTGATGTTCCACGGCATCTAAATGAACATTAGCCACACCGTCTAGGATTACTGGCAATTGGGTTAACTCAAAATAGTGAGTAGCAAATAGTGTTTGCGATTCTATTTTACTTAGGGCTTGTGCTACCGCCCAAGCCAAAGACATACCATCATAGGTACTGGTTCCACGGCCAATTTCGTCCATCAATACCAAACTGTTGGTTGTGGCATTATGCAAAATATTGGCGGTTTCAGTCATTTCCACCATGAAGGTAGAGCGGCCACTGGCTAAATCATCTGACGCGCCAATACGAGTGAAAATCTTATCGATGGGGCCTAGCGTTGCGCTTTCTGCTGGCACAAAACTTCCCATGTAAGCCATCAAACATATCAGTGCGGTTTGGCGCATATAGGTAGATTTACCTCCCATATTTGGACCTGTTACAATCAGCAGTCTGCGCTTTTCTGCAAGCGTTACAGGGTTCGCAATAAACGGAGTATCGTTTACGTGTTCAACCACTGGGTGTCTGCCACCCTCAATACTAATTCCTGATTGTTCACTAAAGTGAGGGCGTACATAGTTTAGGCTTTCCGCTCGCTCGGCTAAACAACACAGTACATCAAGCTGAGCAATTGCTTGAGCGCTACGCTGCATATTGCTCAAACTTGGCATGAGCAAATCTAACAATTCCTCGTATAGCCGCTTTTCTAATGCCAAAGCTTTACCTTGGCTAGAGAGCACTTTTTCCTCGTGTTCTTTAAGTTCAGCAATAATGTAGCGTTCCATATTCTTTAGCGTCTGCCTGCGAATATAGTGCTCGGGTACTTGTTCGGAATAAAGGCGGCTTACCTCAATGTAAAAACCGTGTACTTTGTTATACCCAATCTTTAGGTTGGCAATTCCGGTTTGTTCGCGTTCCCGTTGTTCTATGTCTTTTAAGAACTGAGTCGCTCCCTCGCTTAGGTCTCGCCACTCGTCCAACTCTCGATGGTAACCTGGTGCAATCACTCCGCCATCCCTAATGAGCACAGGAGGGTTATCAATTATTGCTCGCTCTAACAAGGCTAAGGTATCGGGAAACTCGCCAATATTTTTAGCTATTGGCGCTAGCGCTTGTGTAGAACTTACATAAGATTGCAGTTCTGGTAGTAAACTAAAGGCGTTACGCAATCTCGCTAAATCACGCGGTCGGGCTGAACGAAGGGCTAAGCGGGCCAATATTCGCTCAATATCGCCAATCGACTTAAGCACAGTTTGCACTAGAGGATAAAGGTCGGTTTCCAGTATTTCAGCAATGCAATCTTGGCGCGCACTCACTTGTTGCTGGTTGCTTAAAGGCTGGTGTAACCAGCGATTTAGCAAGCGGCTTCCCATGGCAGTGGAGCTGCGGTCCAATATTGAACTTAGGGTGTTTTCGTAGCCGCCAGCAAGGTTACGGGTTAACTCTAGGTTTTTACGGCTTGCGGCATCAAGTTGAATAAACTGATTTTGGCTCTCAACGATAATTGCATTGATATGCGGTAGGGCAGTGCGTTGGGTATCTTGAACATACTGCATTAAACAACCCGCTGCTGAAAGGGCTAGCGGGTATTCACTTACCCCAAACCCATCTAAGTGCCGAGTACCGAACTGCTGATTTAATACTTTTTGTGCGGTAGCTAAATCGTATTCCCACTCCCCACGGCGGCGTAAACCTTTGTATGCTTGCAGCTCCGAGTAAAACTCGAAGTCATCAGGGTAGAGCAGTTCTGCAGGGTTTAAGCGTTGTAATTCGGCTTGTAGTTGTTGTTCACCGGTAAATTGATTAATCACGAATCTGCCACTGGCAATATCTAAATAAGCAAGACCAATTTGTTGTTGCTGGTTTATCACGCTGACTAACAAGTTATCTTGTTTCTCTTGCAGCAAGGCTTCGTCGCTCACCGTGCCTGGTGTGATAATTCTAACAACTTTTCTTTCCACCGGCCCTTTACTGGTAGCCGGGTCGCCAATCTGTTCGCAAATAGCGACTGATTCACCTAATTGAACCAGGCGCGATAAATAATTCTCTGCAGCGTGGTAGGGAATGCCTGCCATTGGTATAGGTGTACCAGCAGACTGACCACGTTTTGTTAAGGAAATATCCATTAACTCAGATGCGCGTTTGGCATCGTCGTAAAACAATTCGTAAAAATCGCCCATTCTATAGAACAATAAAATCTCGGGATGTTGAGCCTTTAACGTTAAGTATTGGCGCATCATAGGAGTGTGTTTTTCTAGATTTGTCTCAGTCATGGGGCTTATCGAACTACTCGGTTAATGGCTAAACGAAGCAGCAAGGATAAAAGCTGTCAGCCGAATAGGCAAAACTCTTTTATGAATTTTCTGGAATAAACTTGATACTGTATGAATACCCAGTATACTACTGGTCATTAAGATAGTTAAAAGCACCTACGAGGGCGATATGGATCAGAACAAACAAAAGGCATTAGCTGCGGCCCTAGGCCAAATTGAAAAACAATTTGGTAAAGGCTCAATCATGAAGCTTGGTGACAACCGTACCATGGATATCGAAACCATTTCTACAGGTTCTTTATCCGTTGATATTGCCTTAGGCGCTGGCGGTTTGCCAATGGGTCGTGTGATTGAAATCTATGGTCCTGAAAGTTCTGGTAAAACTACTCTTACCTTAGAAGCCATTGCTCAAGCTCAAAAAGTAGGCAAGGTATGTGCGTTTGTTGATGCTGAACATGCCCTAGACCCTATTTATGCCAAAAAGCTTGGTGTAGATGTAGACAACTTATTAGTATCTCAACCTGATACTGGTGAGCAAGCCCTAGAGATTACCGATATGCTAGCGCGCTCTGGTGCCGTTGACATGATTGTAATTGACTCGGTAGCAGCTTTAACCCCTAAAGCTGAAATTGAAGGTGACATGGGGGATAGCCACGTTGGCCTGCAGGCACGTTTAATGTCGCAAGCATTACGTAAGTTAACTGGTACGCTTAAGCAAACCAACTGTATGTGTATTTTCATTAACCAAATCCGTATGAAAATTGGTGTAATGTTTGGTAATCCAGAAACTACATCTGGCGGTAATGCACTGAAGTTTTACGCATCTGTACGTTTGGATATTCGTCGCATCGGCGCTGTGAAAAGTGGCGATGAGATCGTTGGTAACGAAACTCGCGTTAAAGTGGTTAAAAATAAAATCGCTGCACCATTTAAACAAGCCGAGTTCCAAATCATGTACGGTGAAGGTTTTAACCGTTACGGCGAGTTAGTTGATTTGGGCGTAAAAGAAAAATTGGTCGACAAAGCTGGTGCTTGGTTCTCTTACAAAGGGAACAAAATCGGTCAAGGTAAGGCGAATGCTTCAAATTACTTGAAGGAGCACCCAGAAGTTGCTCAAGAGATTGAAATGACGATTCGTAACAACCTGCTTAACAACACCGAAGTTGTTGAAGAAGATACAGCCACTGAAACTCCGGCTGATCAAGAAGCATAAATTGATTAGGAGCCGAAAGGCTCCTTTTTATTATGACCAATCGTAGCGCACTTCACACCACCATCGATCTGCTCTCAAGGCGTTCATATAGTCAGCAGCAATTGTTGCAGAAATTGCGACAAAAGGACTTCCAAGAAGCTGAAATCGCAGATGCGATTAACTATGCCATTGAAAATGCTTGGCTTAACGATCATAACTACGCAAGTTCTTTAACTCGCGCTAGATTAGCTCGAGGTTACGGGCGTAATTACATAAAACAATACCTGCAAAGCAAAGGCATCAATAGCGACTTAGCTAATCAGGTCCTGGCTGATCCTGAATGGGATTGGTATCAAAGCTTAACCTTATGTTTTGAGCGAAAGTTTAAACAAGGTCTCCCTTCTGACCGCGTACTTAAGCAAAAATGTACTGCATATTTATACCGCCGCGGTTTTGACTTTGAGTTAATCAATACGCTATTTAGCGAACTACAACAGCAATAAGCCCTCAACACTTTGCCTGCATGGGTCTGCGTGATATATTGTCGCGATTAATTACGGTTTCACCTATTTTAGCGCCTATCGACGAGTAACCCCGAGTTTTACCACGATGTCGAGTTGCTACAAACCCCCAGGAAATAGATTCATGAAGATGACTTCAGCTGAAGTAAGAAATGCATTTTTAAGCTTCTTTAACAGCAAAAATCACCAAATAGTTGCCAGTAGTTCGTTAGTTCCTCACGACGATCCCACCTTACTGTTTACCAATGCGGGTATGAATCAATTTAAAGATGTATTTCTAGGCATTGATAAGCGTAACTATTCACGAGCTACGACCTCGCAACGTTGTGTACGTGCCGGTGGTAAACATAACGATTTAGAAAATGTAGGCTATACCGCACGTCACCATACATTCTTTGAAATGCTAGGTAACTTTAGCTTTGGGGATTACTTCAAAGAAGAAGCTATTGGCTACGCTTGGGAATTCTTAACTGATGTGGTCAAGTTACCTAAAGAAAAGTTGTTGGTTACGGTTTACCAAACTGATGACGAAGCGTTTGATTTATGGGCCAACAAAATCGGTGTGCCTAAAGACCGTATTATTCGTATCGGTGATAAATCTCCAGAGAAGAAGTTTGAGTCAGATAACTTTTGGCAAATGGGTGACACTGGACCGTGCGGCCCATGTACCGAGATATTCTACGACCACGGCGAACACATTTGGGGCGGACCTCCAGGAACGCCTGAAGAAGATGGCGATCGTTTCATCGAAATCTGGAACGTTGTATTCATGCAGTTCAATCGTCAAGCAGACGGTAGCATGGAACCACTGCCTAACCCGTCAGTAGATACTGGTATGGGTCTAGAGCGTATTGCTGCCATTTTGCAGGGCGTGCACTCAAACTACGAAATCGATATTTTTCAGAATCTAATTGCTGCCGCGGCCAACATTATTGGTACCAGCGATTTGGAAAACAAATCACTGCGAGTAATCGCAGACCATATTCGCTCTTGTGGCTTCCTCATTGCTGATGGTGTTATGCCCGCCAACGAAGGTCGTGGTTATGTATTACGCCGGATCATCCGTCGCGCTGTTCGCCACGGCAATAAACTGGGTGCAACAGAAGGTTTCTTCTACAAACTATTACCAGCCCTAATCGCTGAAATGGGCGAGGCTTATCCTGAGCTTAGTACTCAACAACCAGTTATTGAGCGCGTTCTTAAGCTTGAAGAAGAGCAATTTGCAAAAACATTAGACCGCGGTTTAATCATTCTTGACGAAGCCTTAAATGAGCTCGAAGGTTCAGTAATTCCTGGCGACTTGGTATTTAAGCTTTATGATACTTACGGCTTCCCCGCTGACTTAACAGCAGATATCGCGCGCGAGCGTGAACTGAGTGTTGATGAAGCTGAGTTTGAAGCTGCAATGCGCGCGCAGCGAGAACGTGCCAAGCAGGCTAGCAATTTTGGCACTGACTACAACGATAACTTAATTATTGATAGCGAAACTGAGTTTTTGGGTTACCAACACTTAGAGGCTGAAGTTAAAATCGTTGAGATGTTTAAAGACGGTGAAGCTGAATCAACCGTTAGCAGTGGAGAGCAAGCGATTATTGTTCTCGATAAAACGCCTTTTTATGCAGAATCGGGTGGCCAAGCTGGTGACGCTGGCGAATTGATGTATGAAGGCGGCAGCTTTGTGGTGCAAGATACCATTAAAGTAGGCAAAGCTTTTGTGCATAAAGGTTATGTACAAGGCGGTGACTTATGTTTACAAAAAGTCGTTAAGGCTAAAGTAGATTCTCGCCGACGTTGGAACACGGCGTTAAACCACTCTGTCACGCACATATTACATGCAGCATTACGCCAAACCTTAGGCGAACATGTTACTCAGAAAGGTTCTTTGGTAGAGGCCCAGCGCTTACGCTTTGACTTCTCTCATTTTGAAGCCGTTTCGATGAAATCAATCCGCCAAATTGAGCATTTAGTTAACCAGCAAATTCGCCGTAATTTACCGGTAATAACTAAAGTTATGAATCTTGACCAGGCTAAAGAAGCTGGGGCTATGGCTTTGTTTGGCGAGAAGTACGATGACGATGTTCGTGTTGTTAGCATGGGCGATTTCTCTACAGAGCTTTGTGGCGGAACCCACGTTAACCATACCGGTGACATAGGCTTCTTCAAAATTACCAGCGAAGCTGGTATTGCATCGGGCGTTCGCCGTATTGAAGCGGTAACGGGACAGTTCGCAATAGACCTAATACACCGTATTGCTGAAGAAATGGAAAAAGCCGCCAACTTAGTGAAAGGTGACCAGTTCAGCATTGGCGAGAAAGTGATGCAGTTAGTTGACCGCAATAAGATGCTTGAAAAAGACGTTGCTCAACTAAAAGCTAAACTAGCAAGCGCCGCCAGTAATGATGCCGCAGATCAAATACAAACTATTAACGGTGTGAAAGTATTAATTGCCTTCTTAGATGGCGTTGAAGGTAAAGCCTTACGCAGTAGCGTAGATGAGCTAAAAGTGAAACTTGAGAGTGGCGTGATTTTATTAGCCACAGTAAACGATGGAAAAGTAAGCCTAGTTGCAGGTGTGACTAAAGATTTAACCTCTCGTGTTAAAGCTGGTGAAATGGTGAACATTGCAGCCCAATGTGTTGGGGGTAAAGGTGGTGGTCGCCCAGATATGGCGCAAGCAGGTGGCTCTAATCCAGATGGATTACAAACTGCACTTGAGAAAGTGAAAGAGTGGTTAAACGAGCAGCTGTAATCAACTAGGCATTAAGTGTTAAAGAAAAAGGAAAGCAAGTGGCACTAATTGTTCAAAAATATGGTGGTACCTCGGTAGGCACGCTTGAGCGTATTCAAGCGGTTGCTGACCGAGTTATTGGCAGTAAAGCAGCCGGCGATGATGTGGTAGTGGTTCTTTCAGCAATGTCTGGTGAAACCAACCGTTTATTGGGTCTTGCCAATGAAATTGACGAAAATGCCGCCGAACGCGAAAAAGATGTACTGGTATCGACGGGAGAGCAGGTCACTATTGCTTTACTTAGTATTGCCTTGCAGAAGAAAGGTTGCGATGCAGTATCGATGACAGGCGATCAAATTCGCATGCATACAGACAACGCCCACGGTAAAGCGCGTATCACTAGTATTGACGATCACAACATTCAAGCACATTTGCAGCAGAATAAAGTGGTGGTTATTGCTGGTTTTCAAGGACGCAGTCCAGAGAACCACATAACAACGCTTGGTCGAGGTGGTTCCGATACTACCGCTGTAGCAATTGCTGCGGCCTTAAAAGCCGATGAGTGCCAAATCTACACAGATGTAGATGGCGTTTATACCACTGACCCACGGGTTGAGCCTAAGGCGCGCCGCCTTGAAAGCATTACTTTTGAGGAAATGCTCGAAATGGCGAGCCTTGGTGCTAAGGTTTTGCAAATTCGCGCTGTTGAGTTTGCTGGCAAGTACAATGTGCCGCTACGTGTTTTATCTAGTTTTACTGAAGGTAACGGTACCTTAATCAGTTATGAGGGAAATAAAATGGAGTCACCCGTAATTTCAGGCATTGCGTTTAACCGCGATGAAGCAAGCTTAACAATTTTGGGTGTGCCAGATAAACCTTCTGTAGCAGCGTCTATTTTAGCCCCAATTGGTGATGCTAATATCGATGTGGATATGATCATCCAAAACTCTATGGGCGACAATACTGCCGACTTTACCTTTACCGTTCACCGTAACGATTACAAGCGAGCTAAAGAGCTGCTAGAGGACACCTCTAACAAGTTGGGCGCGCGTGAAGTTCAAGGTAAAGATTCACTGGCGAAAATTTCTATCGTTGGGGTAGGGATGATGAATCACCCTGGCGTAGCGAAAACAATGTTCGAAACCTTGGGTGATGAGGGGATAAATATGCAACTAATCTCGACTTCTGAAATCAAAGTATCGGTGGTAGTGGACGAAAAGTATTTAGAGTTGGCTGTGCGTGCATTGCATAGTGCATACAACCTAGAGCAATAATGATGACTCTTTGGCTTAAACAAGCTAGTCTATACGCTAATAGCAGAAAAATAATAGCTTTGATAAGTCGCTAAAGAACAAGAAAACGAATTTAAGGAGATAATGAATGCTAATTTTGACTCGCCGTGTAGGCGAAACGTTGATGATTGGGGATGAAGTAACAGTTACTGTATTGGGCGTGAAAGGAAACCAAGTACGTATCGGTGTAAACGCTCCTAAAGAAGTATCTGTGCACCGTGAAGAGATTTACATGCGCATTCAAGCCGAGAAAAACGCCAGCGCCTAAGCGCACGTTTTATCGCCATGATTTGACTATAGGAAGCCTCTGGCTTCCTTTTGTTTTTTAGGGCTTTGCTTAAGCTATTTTGATGTTGGGTAATCTATAGTGTTTGCAGTCTCCGCTTAGCTTTTAAGCTGTTAGCTAACAAAAAGGCAGCGAACTGTTCGAAAGCTGAACGAACAAGAGAAAAGTGGTAAAAAAGGTTTGACTATATTTTTGGAAGCAGTAATATCTGCATCCGAAATCGCGGTGAGGTGGCCGAGTGGCCGAAGGCGCTCCCCTGCTAAGGGAGTATAGGGTTTGTAGCCCTATCGAGGGTTCGAATCCCTCCCTCACCGCCATCGATTTCAACGCGCGTGTAGCTCAGCTGGATAGAGTACCTGGCTACGAACCAGGCGGTCGGAGGTTCGAATCCTTCCACGCGC
>NZ_JAUOSJ010000030.1:0-1803 GCF_030548385.1 Agarivorans sp. 1_MG-2023
ATAATAGAAAAGGGTGTGCTGATATTACCCTAGCTCAACACAGTTGAAAGTCTTTCCACTGCATTCGGTGAAGAGCCTTTTTCACACAGCCTTTTTGAGATTCCGCCTTTCCACAAACACTTGCATCCTTTCGTGCTGAGTTTTTTGTTATTTCTTGTCTTAGGTGGCTGATGATGCAAGGGAAAAGTGATAATCTGGTTTTCATTAAATGCGTGATAAGAGGAAAAATTCCTTGTTTAAACACGGAATTTTTCCTCTTAATAAACTGTTAGCCATAAGGAGTATTTAATGACGGATCAGGCAATTTGGTGGGAAAAAACAGTCGAATATAAGTTCGTTTTGGATGCCGCTAAAGAGAGTGGGCTTGATTTTGCAGCTCCACTGTCAGGAATTCAAGAAATGGCAGGTGATGGGATATTTTCTGCTGATGCAAAGTTAATTCTAGTTGAATTCAAACGCGACATGAATAGTTTAAAGTCAGAAGTAGATAAGTTTACTTGCTATGGTAAGGCAGCCAAAAAACTGAAAGGTCGAGATAATCATCACTTTTTGGTTTATGGCTATGTAGAAAAGAAAGAACTGAAACTCCAAGCTAAAAATTACTTTGCAATCAAGAAAACACATCCACCCCTATCAATTTTGAATAAGGGGCTAGTAGATAGTGAATTTAAAGAGTATTTAAAAGATTTAATTGCTTTGAAGAAAGTCGATAAACGTAGTAGTGGTACTGTCGCTCCTGAGTTTTTAAATACAGTAATAGGTATGTCATCGGATGGGGCGTCATCTATTCCATTAACTGAATATGTTAAAAAAGCTTTACCAGAGCTTTATCAAGCTTTGGTAAAGACAAAGAAATTAAGCTCCAGCTTAACTAATGGCTAACAAGGCACTTAAACGGACTAAAACAGTGGGTTAGGTTTCGCTTCGCTACACATTATAACCCACTATTTTAGTCCGCTTAGTGCGGCGTTAGCCTCACAAATTAGAGATCGAATATGGAAGAAACCTGGGCGTCAGGCTCATTAGAATTATTAAGACATGCCGACTCGCACATTCAGCTTGATACCGCTTTTGATAGCAGGATCGCTTTCATTAGCGTTGATAATTCCGTTGAGACCTCAATCAGAACCTTTCTGTCTCTCCCAGAAAAAATATCGGGCGTAAAATTCCAACGAAAGGAAGTAGAGGACGCCGGAAATAGCTTTCCTAAAATGGTTGATCTTCTATTTAGCAAAGCTCGACCAAAACTTGCTGGTTTGGATGATGGTGATATAGAGCATTATCATCGTATAAGAAATCAGCTATATCACAATGGAACAGGCTTAGGTGTAGATCGCCGATATTTGGATGCTTATAGGCAGATAGCAGCTGTTCTACTGAATAATCTATTTGGTGTTAAGGCTGATCCGAAAGGTACAGAGGTCACACTAGAGAATCTCATATTGCTCTTTAACGAAGTGGAGACATTGGTTCGCAAAGCATTTGAGGATTCCGGTGTTGACACAGGTCATACGTTCAAATGGGAAATGGCAATGCGTGAGGGTGTATTGGAAATGGAAGATATCAATCAGCTTACCGAATTGCGCATGATTCGAAATACCCAAGTACATTCTACAGCGGAAAATATCGATAAAAAACGTATCGAATTGGGTGTTGAAATAGCTGAGACATTAATCAAAAAACTGAAAGGCTAACAAAGCGTTGCACCGGACAAGCCGGTGAACGCGGCGTTGATATGATCCCCGCTGTCAACTCGCACAAGTCTATTCCTACCGATTGGCACCGGCATAGAAAACTTGAATG
>NZ_JAUOSJ010000031.1:0-1334 GCF_030548385.1 Agarivorans sp. 1_MG-2023
GGCGCTGGAGGATCCCCTCATAAATCTTTCAGTCCCGCAGAGTGAGTCAACCAGCGAAACTCGTTAATTGCCCAGCGTATTCGCTGCTCTGGTATGTCGAAGTCAGGCCGTCTTCGCACTTCTTTGCCTAGCCTCACGATTGATAGTACCGCCCGTTTTCGAATGGTATTTGCCTGAAAGTGTCGTTGCCAACCTATATGCTGAGCAACCAGCCCTAACCACCATAAAGTGATTTCAGCCAGCATCGCTATCAGCAATAGCACGTCATACCTGCGCGGACAGCGCGACCGGCTATGGCGCAAGCCAAAGCCGTATTGGGGGCTTTTTAAGTCTCTAAAGGTTTCTTCTATTTGCATCCGTTTTGCGTATAACTTCGTCACTTGTACCGCGTTAAATAATTCAGGGGGTAAATTGCTGGCCAGTACCCAAGGCTCTTTGGCTGAGCGGTGATACAGCTTCTTGGCCGAGTGATTATTACCGGAGCGGCGGGAGCGTTTATCTTTACGGTGCTTATCGTTAGATTTGAAGACATATAAATGACAGGGCATGGGTTTCTTGCGGGCTATCTGTACTGCGCCAATATAGCGTGATTTACTGCTCGCCGAATCATACAAGGTTTTAGTCAGCACCCATTGGTCACTGAGCTGGTAACAGACCTCACCACGTAGCCTACCCAGCCAATACCAACCGTAAGAGGCCACTTCTCTAAACCACGTGTTTCGGTATCCCGCATCAGTGATAATCAGCGGTGTACAGCCTTTGGGCAACACCTTCGCGAGTTCAGATAGAAACTGATTGTGGCTACGTGGAGCATTGTAATCTATGAACTCGAAGGTGCGTTCATACAAGGTGATAGAACGGCCCTTTATTGAAACAGAAGCGCGCAATGTCATCATCCGTAATTGCTCACGAACATCAGCCCAATCAACCAAGACCACTGGCATGGGGTTAGCGCCGCAAATCTGCCGAGCATGCCACTGGTATATCGCTAAACGTTCACTATTTAAATGGTGATTACCGAGCAAACGGTCGATACGTTTAATGCAGTGTTTGGGTGAGGTACGGCTGGTGATATTCCGCCCTAGCTCGGTGAGAGACAGTTTATCGCCATCCAAGAGTGATGTAGTGGCAACCATCAGAGAGTTAAGGCGTTTTTTGTGAATATTAGGGCATAGCTCAATAAGCATTTGGTGTAGAATTTGAATTTCGCGCATCCCGACTGCCTCCGTGCAGGGTTAGATAGAAAAGGTTTTTGGCGAAATTAATTAGATCAAACCACGGGGTGCGCGTCTACTTATATGAGTTCTCAGAGGATTATGAGGGGATTCGCTAGA
>NZ_JAUOSJ010000032.1:0-1322 GCF_030548385.1 Agarivorans sp. 1_MG-2023
GGCTCTTCACCGAATGCAGTGGAAAGACTTTCAACTGTGTTGAGCTAGGGTAATATCAGCACACCCTTTTCTATTATTCACCAGCCATGCAAGACACCGCGCTTTATCAATCCATTCTTGGACTCACTCACCCTTGGACTGTTTCATCGGTTGAGCTGAATGAATCTACCCAAACCATCACCGTGCGTGTTGACTATGACCGACGCTCATTAACGGCTTGCCCTTCTTGCGGTAAGGCGGTTCGTCGACACGATACTCGGCGTCGGATTTGGCGACATTTAGATACCTGTCAGTTTGAAACTCGCATTGAAGCTGAAGTACCTAGGGCTGATTGCCCAGAGCATGGAGTGCAAACACTTCAAGTGCCTTGGGCTGCCAGTAATAGCCGCTACACAGAGCTGTTTGAGACTCGCGTTATAGAGACGCTTAAAGTCAGTTCCCTATACGCGGTGAGTAAAACCTACCGGATTAGCTGGGGAGCTATTGACCGTATTATGGCACGAGCCGTTCAACGCGGTCTGACAGCAAGAACCTCCATTATTTACCAAGACTTACTGGTGGATGAAACCTCATTTAAGAAGGGTCGTGACTATGTCACGGTATTATCCAATCGTGATGGCCAGGTGATATCGGTTGAAGATGGAAGAGCAAGCTTCAGCCTATCAGCTTGCTTTAAAGCATTGCCCCTTGAATCAAAAATGGATACCCGGTCTATATCAATGGACATGAGCAGAGCGTATATAAACGCAGCATATGATTACTTTGGTGAGCGGGCTAAGCAAATGATAGCCATAGACCATTTTCATATCGCAAAAGTCCTGACTAAAGCGGTGAATGAAGTGAGAAAAAGCGAACTCATAGATTTGCCACACCATTTGAGAAGAGAATGTCACCAAACACGGTATGGATGGTTAAAACGAAATAGCCACCTGCATGGGACATTGAGAGAAAGAGTGAATGCGCTAGCCAAGATGATGCAAAACACTGGGCTGAGCTGGATATTTAAAGAACAAGCCAGAGCCATTTGGTATGGCAATGCAGCTAACGCTAAAGCGGCTTGGGATGACTGGTTAGCACTGATAGAGTTTAGTCAAATCAGGCCGATGATGACAGCAGCAGAAACCGTGAAAACGCACCTAAACGGCATCATGAATGCGATGCGTTATAAAGTATCAAATGGCTTGGCAGAAGCGATAAACGGAAACATCCAACGACTAAAAATACGCGCAATGGGTTTTAGAAATAAAGAACGCTTTAAGCGAGCCATTTTATTTCACTTTGGAGGGCTTGATATGACTTTCCACCAAGAACGGTGAAGAGCC
>NZ_JAUOSJ010000033.1:0-1152 GCF_030548385.1 Agarivorans sp. 1_MG-2023
CCTTGCTGATATTCGCGAGTTGGTTATCGCATTACTTGTTTGCGCCCTTGGAGCCTTGCCTCAGTCTATGCGCGCGAGTTTACATCGCTTAACGCCCTCGAGGGTTGCTCTCACCGCTGCCGCGGGTCTTACTCATTCAAGTTATTTTAAATCGTTCATTTTTCTTTGTTTCTACCCTATATGTTGGCTCTTTGGGTCAAAGCGCTGCGCAATATCCCAGATGTAACCGAGTAGTTCTCTGGCCACTGCGGTCACCACTTTGTTGTGTTCCTTACCACGGTGTTTGAGCTGGGCGAAGCGTCGACATAATCGTTGTTGGGCTTGCCATGAACGCTGCTGTAGATTGAGTGATTGGTCTTGCTGGCGTATCAGTAACTCGCGCGAGACTTTGGGTGTAAAGCGGTAAGCCCAAGCTGCTTCGATGAGTATTCGCCTTGCATGAGTATTGCCACACTTGGTAATACCGCCTTGTTTTTGTCGATTGCCACTAGAGTACTCAGAAGGCGTTAAACCGACAAAATTCATCAGTGAACGTGGATTAGCAAAACGGCGCATGTCACCGAGTTCTGCAACCAGGGTAATAGCCGATAAGAAGCGAATACCACGTAACACCGTTAGGTATTGGACTAACGGATACCAAGACCAGTCTTGGGCAATTAACTGTAGCTCTTGCTCAAGATGCTGAAGCCGCTCATAGCGTTCGGTAACGGTGTTGATGTAGTGCTGAAAAGTCAGTTTTTTAGCAGGTTCTAAGAAATGAATATCGGCCAGGTGCCGTTTGTAGGCCTCATTCCACACTTGCCGACCGGTACACGGATGACCATTTCGCAATAAGAACAGCTTCAAACGCTGCCTGGCTTGGCGACAATCCAGCATGGCATCTTCTCGGCAACGGATTAAGTCACGCACCGCTTCGTCATCGGCATTGGGCACATGAATAGAATGAATCAATCCCGCTCGTGCCATTCTCGCTAAAGCGATAGCGTCACGCCTGTCGGTTTTAACCTTATCACCGGGCGCTGTAGGGATAAGGGCTGGAGCCACTACCCAGCATTCGATACCGTGTTTCACTAAATGGCGATAGAGCCAAAATCCGCACGGCCCGGCTTCATAAACTACGCAGAGATGAGTAGCCAAGCCTTTGTATTTTTT
>NZ_JAUOSJ010000034.1:0-922 GCF_030548385.1 Agarivorans sp. 1_MG-2023
TAATAGAAAAGGGTGTGCTGATATTACCCTAGCTCAACACAGTTGAAAGTCTTTCCACTGCATTCGGTGAAGAGCCATATCTACACAGTGTTTGTAGTTTCGTTTGCGTCTTTTGTCAAAGTAATCAATGATAGAAATGGATCGACGATTGATTGATTCCGAGTAAAAAACTAAGGTAGACAATGAGTTAATATCAAATCAAGAATTGATGAGCGAATGTGATTAAGGTCATGTTTTTTGTGATAGGCCGCGCGCTTATTGAATGGGATAGGCCGCACGTGCGGCCTACTTAGCGTTATAACTCAATGGAAAGCTATGCGTAAATATCACTTGCGGTGGGCTGAAGAATGGCCAAATGAATTATTCGATCTATATGATGATGATTGGAAGATAAAATTTGAACATCTTTCGGGTGTTTATATATTGGGTAGCAGTGATAATACAATGTTTACCTACCCATGGGGATCATCTCCAATATTTTATATTGGCAAGAGCCTGAATTTAATGAAGCGTTTAAGAACTCATCGCAAACAAATATTGCAAGCAGCAGATGACCACAATTCCAAATACTTTCGACCAAAGAATCAATATGGTGCTGCTTTCGGGGCAGAAACGGCTGTTTATTACTTACAAGGCTCAGAGTGTTTAGATTTGCTGGAGTCTAAAATGATTACAGACTTTTACGATACATTTGGTTCAATTCCTGTTGGTAATGGGGCATGGCCTAAAGCAATAATGACAGCAGATGATTGAGTTATAACAAGCTGTTCAAGCGGGACTTCTAACAGTTGGCTAGTTTCGCTCCGCTCAAAATTTTAGCCAACTGATTATAAGCCCCTTAACAGGGCGCTGGAGGATCCCCTCATAAATCTTTCAGTCCCGCAGAGTGAGTCAACCAGCGAAACTCGTTAATTGCCCAGCG
>NZ_JAUOSJ010000035.1:0-846 GCF_030548385.1 Agarivorans sp. 1_MG-2023
CCGCAGTTACACCCTACAAAGTTGTTTTCCGCCGCTTGGCCAATC
Source organism: Agarivorans sp. 1_MG-2023 (assembly GCF_030548385.1). Taxonomy (NCBI): domain Bacteria; kingdom Pseudomonadati; phylum Pseudomonadota; class Gammaproteobacteria; order Alteromonadales; family Alteromonadaceae; genus Agarivorans; species Agarivorans sp. 1_MG-2023. The sequence continues at coordinate 46 of NZ_JAUOSJ010000035.1, forward strand.
AGCGCCAATTTTTGTTGCGAGACGTCTAAGTTAAACAGGGTTTTAAAGGTTTGACCAATCACCACTTCAAGGGCAGCCGATGAGCTTAAACCAGCGCCTTGTGGCACGTTACCACTCACTGCTAAATCGGCACCACCAAGGGTGAAGCCTTCTTTTTGTAGGCAATCAATGACGCCGCGAATGTAGTTTACCCACATGCAGTTTTCATCAAACTGTAGCGGTTGGCTAATATCAAACTCGTTCACTTGGTTATCGTAATCTACCGATACCACTCGCACGATGCTATCGCTGCGCGGTGAAGCTGCCACAACAGCTTGGTAGTCAATGGCACAAGGCAGCACAAAGCCGTCGTTGTAATCGGTATGTTCACCAATTAAGTTTACCCGCCCAGGGGCTTGAATCAGCCTTGCTGGGGCTGAGCCCGTCATATTGATAAAGGCATTGCTGACCGTATCGATGAGGTGTTGTTGACGTTGGGTCATGCGCAGCTCCTTAGTTCTGTTGTTCTTTGTAATGCACGTCGCTAAGGTCGCGCAGTTTGCTGGCCGCTTGCTCGGCGGTTAAATCTCGTTGGCTTTCCGCTAACATCTCGTAGCCCACCATAAACTTACGTACGCTGGCTGAGCGCAATAGCGGTGGGTAGAACAAGGCGTGTAATTGCCAATGTTCGGTCGAGGTATCGCCCTCTTTGAAAAACGGCGCATAGTGCCAGCCCATGGAATACGGGAATGAGCACTGAAATAGGTTGTCGTAACGGCTGGTGAGTTTTTTCATCGCCAGTGCTAAGTCATCACGCTGAGC
>NZ_JAUOSJ010000036.1:0-770 GCF_030548385.1 Agarivorans sp. 1_MG-2023
ATAGCCCAACGCTTTGACCCAAAGAGCCAACATATAGGGTAGAAATAGAAAGAAGCTAAAAGTGTAAAACAACTTGAGTGAGTAAGGCCTGCGGCAGCGGTGAGAGCAACCCTCGAGGGCGTTATGCGATGTAAACTCGCGCGCATAGACTGAGGCAAGGCTCCAAGGGCGTAAACAAGTAATGCGATAACCAACTCGCGAATATCAGCAAGGTCAACCGCCGACACTTACTTGCCTAGGGTCTCTCATTCAGGTTTTCTATGCCGATGTTAATTGGTAGGAATAGACTTGTGCGAGTTGACAGCGGGGATCATATCAACGCCAAGCTAAGCGGCGTAAAATAGTTGGCTAAAATTTGTGAGGCACGAACGAATGCCAACTGTTTTTACGTCCGTTTGAGCGCCTTGTTAGGTGCTTGCATTACTGGGTGGCCAAGGCCTTATTTGATTTACTACTTGAGTCTCTAACGACCAATCTTGGGGTTTTACTTTAGGGTTAAACCAAATACAACCTTCTTTAACCCAATTATCATAAAAGACTATATTGTCATCGTATCCATACTCACAACCGCAACATTCACAAATATCACATGAGCAACGTAATTCGTAAACTGAAGCATAATTTTCATCTGACTTAAATCCACAAACTGGGCAATGATTGATCTGCATACTATTGCAACACCTAACGCCTCACTCTAGCGAATCCCCTCATAATCCTCTGAGAACTCATATAAGTAGACGCGCACCCCGTGGTTTGATCTAATTAATTTC
>NZ_JAUOSJ010000037.1:0-751 GCF_030548385.1 Agarivorans sp. 1_MG-2023
TCAAGTTGTTTTACACTTTTAGCTTCTTTCTATTTCTACCCTATATGTTGGCTCTTTGGGTCAAAGCGTTGGGCTATGTCCCAGATGTAACCCAGGAGTTCTCTGGCCACTGCCGTGACCACCTTATTATGTTCTTTGCCACGGTGTTTGAGTTGGGCAAAGCGTCGACATAATCGAAGCTGAGCCTCCCATGAACGCCGTTGTAAATTGAGTGATTGGTCTTGTTGTCGTATTTGCAGCTCACGGGATACTTTGGGTGAAAAACGGTAAGCCCAAGCGGCTTCTATCAGTATTCGCCGTGCATGGGTATTGCCGCACTTGGTGATACCGCCTTGCTTTTGTCTGTTCCCGCTGGAATATTCTGAAGGCGTTAAACCTACAAAATTCATCAGTGAACGTGGATTAGCAAAACGGCGCATGTCACCGAGTTCTGCGACCAGAGTAATAGCCGATAAGAAGCGAATACCTCTTAACACCGTTAGGTATTGAACTAGCGGATACCAAGACCAGTCTTGGGCAATTAACTGTAGCTCTTGCTCAAGATGTTGAAGCCGCTCATAGCGCTCTGTAACAATGTTGATGTAATGCTGAAAGGTGAGTTTTTTAGCAGGCTCTAAGAAGTGAATATCCGCCAAGTGCCGCTTTTAGGCCTCATTCCACACTTGCCGACCAGAACACGGATGACCATTTCGCAATAAGAACAGCTTCAAACGCTGCCTGGCTTGGCGACAATCCAGCATGGCATCTTCTC
>NZ_JAUOSJ010000038.1:0-736 GCF_030548385.1 Agarivorans sp. 1_MG-2023
CTGGGCAATTAACGAGTTTCGCTGGTTGACTCACTCTGCGGGACTGAAAGATTTATGAGGGGATCCTCCAGCGCCTCACTAAGAGGCAAAATATTGTTGGCTAAAATTAGCGACGAAGGAGCGCAAGCCAAGCGTTTTGCGTCCTTTTGAGTAACTTGTTAGGGATATTACTCCAACAAAGCCTCTTTAGTTTCAATAAGTAAGCGAGCAACTTCAATTGCCTTTTTACTATTCGCGGACATTCCCATTGAACCTGACTCTACCTTAATTAAATAGGCTGAAATCTCATGATCTTTAGAATCGTTGAGTAGCAACTTAAAAACTTGAGGTAAATAGGATTGGTATTCATCACGAGCCATCGGTATGTCGCAAACACCTATAGGATCCCAAAGGTAAAATAGAATTTCATCAACTCGACGATATAATCCTTTTTCCGAAGTGCTGAGCTTATTATTCATATATCCCTAACAGCTTATTAAGAGGAAAAATTCCTTGTTTAAACAAGGAATTTTTCCTCTTATCACACATTAACTAAAGATTAGATTATCACTTTTCCCTCATATCATCAGCGACCTAAGACATGAACTAACAAAAAAGTCAGCACGAAAGGATGCAAGCACTTGTGGAAAAGAGGAATTGCAACAATACTGTATATAAACGGCTCTTCACCGAATGCAGTGGAAAGACTTTCAACTGTGTTGAGCTAGGGTAATATCAGCACACCCTTTTCTATTAT
>NZ_JAUOSJ010000039.1:0-551 GCF_030548385.1 Agarivorans sp. 1_MG-2023
GCTGGGCAATTAACGAGTTTCGCTGGTTGACTCACTCTGCGGGACTGAAAGATTTATGAGGGGATCCTCCAGCGCCCCATTAAGGGGAATTTGATAGTTGGCTATAATACCGAGGAACGAAGCGCAGCCAACTGTTAGCAGTCCGTTTTAAGCAGCTTGTTAAGTGCCACTTTCCACCGTACTTTCAACAGCTGCATTTGGTACGCTATCGAGCTTTAATTGCAGCTCTTGTTGTTGTATAGATGTAGACCAAATTGTTAAACCAGTATAAATCACCGTAGAAATAGCTATTACAATAGTTAGTGCTACGATAGATTTTTGATGCTTTTCCTGACTTTTAGAGCTAGATTCAATAGAAGAAATTAACCGATTACCTGTGCCAACAAGCCTATCGGTAGACTGTCCAACTCTGTTTGCTAATTGTTGTAATTCATTATCAGGCACGACACTTTCCTTTGTGGCATTTAACGCCTCGTTCTAGCGAATCCCCTCATAATCCTCTGAGAACTCATATAAGTAGACGCGCACCCCGTGGTTTGATCTAATTAATT